>CANRQC010000021.1 GCA_947632695.1 uncultured Oscillospiraceae bacterium
GCCCTGGTGTCGGAGCCCAAGTATTTGCTGTGCGACGAGATCACCACCGCCCTGGATGTGACGGTGCAGGCCCAGATCCTGGACCTGCTGGGAAAACTTTCCCGGGAGCGAAATATGGGGGTGCTGTTCATCAGTCATGATCTGCGCCTGGTGAAAAAGCTCTGCCACCGGGCCCTGGTGATGCGCGGCGGCAGGATTGTGGAGACCGGCGCCGTGGAGGAGCTGTTCCGCACCCCCCGGGAGGCGTATACCCGGCGGCTGCTGGACGCCATTCCCACTCGGGAGAGCAAGCTGCGATAAGGAGGAGCCATGCGTATCTTGGAAGTGGAGGGCCTTTCGGCCTGGTATACCCAGGGAAGGACCCGGCAGCCGGTGCTGCGGGACGTGACCTTTTGCCTGGACCGGGGGGAGGTCCTGGGCCTGGTGGGGGAGAGCGGCAGCGGAAAATCCACCCTGGCCCGGTCGATTTTGGGCCTGCACCGGGACTGGGAGGGCCGGGTGCGGCACTATACTCCCCGCCCCCAGATGATCTTTCAGGACCCCTACCGCAGCCTGAACCCGGCCCACACCCTGCTCTGGACTCTGACCGAACCCCTCCGGGCCGCCGGGGTCCCAGCAGCGCAGCGGCGGGAACGGGCCATGGCCCTGCTGGACCGGGTGGGCCTGGCGCCGGAGCTGGCCCGCCGCTATCCCCAGGAGCTCTCCGGGGGCCAGCGCCAGCGGGTGGCCATTGCCGCCGCGGTGATCGCCCGCCCCGGCCTGGTGGTGGCGGACGAGCCGGTGAGCGCCCTGGACGTGACGGTGCAGCGGCAAATTTTGGAGCTGCTGATGGACCTCAAACGGGAGTATGGCTTCAGCTGCCTGTTCATCAGCCACGACCTGGGGGTGATCTACCAGATCTGCGACCGGGTGCTGGTGATGGAGGCAGGCAAAATCGTGGAGGAAAACAACACCGACGCCCTCTTTGCCGCGCCCAAGCATCCCTTCACCAAAAAGCTGCTGGAGGCAGCGGAATAAAATTGCCGCCGGAATTTCCCGGCGGCGATTTTTGGCTATTTTGGTCAGACGGTGTTCAGAATGCCGATGAACACCGGCAGGTTGGTTTCCCGGTGGATAATCATGTAGACGAAGGGCCGGTCTAACTGGACGGATTTGTAGCCGTTCGGGTCCAAGGCGCCGGCGGCGTCCACCATCACCGCGGTGGCGGCTCCGGCCCGGGTGCCCATGGCGGTGAGGGTCAGGCTGGTCTTGTGGACCACCTGGCCGATGTAGAGGGGCGTGGCGCTCATGTGGGAAAAGTCCGCCTCGTCAACGTCAAAGGCGTCGGGCATCCCCATGGCCGCCAGAATTTCCTTCAGCGCGTAGCCACCCTCCACCTGGAACATGGGCAGGCTCAGATCCACGCTGGCCTCCTGCGCTCCCTCCAGCAGGGCTTGAAGCGCCTCCCCGTCCAGACGGTCGAGCACCTCCTCCGGGGTGACGCCCTCCTTGGGAAGCAGGGCCACGAAGGCAAAGTCCCCGCCGGCATAGTCCTTCCGGAAGCCGGTGGCCAGCTCGTTTTCCAGGTAGACTGACTCCATTCCGTACAGGAAATCCGTCTCCTTCACCGTCCCGTCCGCCTGGGTGAAGTCGGCGGGGCCGATCTGGTCCTCCCGGAAGGGCTCCATCCACTCCGCGTCAAAGGAGAGGGCGTTGACCAGGCACATCACCGTCTCCTGAGGAAGGTCCGACAGAATTTCCTCGATCTGCCCGTCGGTCTGCTCCTTTACCCACTGGTTGATCTGCTCCAGGGTGGCCCGGGTGAAGGGCTGGCGGAACAGCTCCGCGCCGTACCAGTCCCGGATGGCCGTCTCGAAATCCGGCCGGAGGGGTACCAGCTCCTCCGGCTCGCACCAGACGGCGTTGGCGATGTTCAGCGCGCCGGATTCCAGCGCCGCCTGCCGCAGGCCGGAGAGGTAGCCGTTGAGCTGTTCTACCGGGGCCCCCAGCACCGATTCCATCTGCTGCCGGGTCTCCCCGGCGGCGCCGTTGGCGGTCATGGCCAGGGCGAACAGCACGCTCATGGGGGACACCAGGGTATTTTCCCCCTTTTTCGCCGCCGCGCTGGTCAGACGCAGGGCAAAGTCCGCCGCCTGGACCCGGTCCTGCCGGGTGACGGCCGCCGGGACCAGGGGTGGCAGAGGCCCTGGGTCCGGGTGGGTGGCGGGCGGCTGCGTAACGGGTGGCTGGGAAACGGTGGGCGTTTGGGTCCCGTTGGGGACCGCCTGGGCGCAGCCGGTGAGCAGCAGGGCCAGGGCCAGAAGCAAAGCGATTTTTTTCATGTTTCTCCTCCTTTAATTTCAATGACGAGATAGCTGCCGTCCGGATCTGGGGGCTGGCACAGCAGCGTGACGGTGTCCCCCGGGGACCAGGGCCGGTCGGGAATAAGGCCCTCCGCCAGACGGACCAGCACGGTTTTTCCCACCAGCTGGGCCCCGCACGGGCCGGCGTCCTCCACCCGGACGAAGTAGCCGTCCTCCGCCGCCTCCGTGATGGTCACGGTCAATTTCAGCGCCTCGTCCATAACAATAAAATCACCCGGCAGGCCATCTACGCTGGGGTCGGCGGTGGAGGCATGGCCCTCCCCATCAGCGGGGGCCGGCGGCACGGTCCCGACGGGGGCGGTGGCCCGGTCCGTCGGGGCGGCGGTACTCTGGGATGTGGCAGTTATCGGTCCGCCGGCCTGGGGGCCGCTGGTATGGGGCCCGCCGGCGGCGACCTGATCCGGCCCGGGCTGGAGGGCCCGGAAGGCAAAAATCGTCACCGCCAGCGCCAGGCAGGCCGCCAAGGGCAGCAGCAGGGGTTTTCCGCGCCTTTTCCGGGCCTGCTCCGCCCCGGTCAGCAGCGCCGGGTCGATTTCGCCCAGGGCGTCTAGGAGTTCGTCAGGGTTCATAGGTCGAATCCCTCCTTTTGCAGATGGGTTTTCAGGGCCGCCCGGGTGCGCCAGAGCAGGCTTTTCACCGCCGGGACGGTCATGCCGTTCTGGGCAGCCACCCGCTCCAGGGGGTCAAAATAGTAATACCGGCACAAAAATACCCGCCGGGTCCGCTCCGGCAGCCCCCGTAAAAAATCCTCCAGCGCCCGCGTCAGCTCCTTTCTCTCCAATGTTCGGGCCGGGTCAGAGCCCCCGGGGAGGATCTCGGATAGCTCTTCCAGGGACAGGGCGTATTCCGACGGCTTTCGCTTCTGCCGGTTATTTCGGCGGAACCGGTCGATGGCGATCCGGCGGGTCAGCTTGCCCAGGTAGAGGCCCAGCTTTTCCGGGCGCTGAGGCGGGATGGAGTTCCAGGCGGCTAGGTAGGCGTCGTTGACGCTCTCCCGGCAGTCCTCCCGGTCAGAAAGGATGTTCCGGGCGATGGATTCCAGGTAGCGGCCATATTTTTCCTGGGTCCGGGCGACGGCCTCCTCGCGCCGGGCAAAATACAGCGATACGATGGCTTGATCCTCCATGTGGTTCCTCCCTTCCGGGGAAAAGCGCTTTTCACCCCTCTACTCGTCAAAAAACGGGCCGGGTTGCGCGTTCCCAAAAAAATTTTTTGCCCCGGCGCGCCGGGGCAGGTTCATAGCAGGAATAAAATCACCAGCAGCTTGCACCCCGCCCCCAGGGCCAGGGCCAAAAAGGCGGTGGTAAACAGCAGACGGCAGGCGGCGGGGATGTCCTCCGGCGTGATCTCCCGGAGGGGGTCGCCAATGAAGGGCTTCTTGTGGAACACCCCGTGATACCAGGCGTCCCCCGCCAGCCGCAGGCCCAGCAGCCCGGCGCAGACGGACTCGGTCTGGGCGGAGTTGGGGCTGGCGTGGTTAAACCGGTCCCGGCGGAAAATCCGCCAGCCGTTTTTCACTTTCAGATGGTCCAGGGCCCCGGCCAGGAGCATGGTAAGGGCGGTGAGCCGGGCGGGAACGAAGTTGAATGCGTCGTCCATCTTCGCCGGGACCAGGCCGAAATGGGTATAGGGCGGGTCGGTGTAGCCCAGCATGGAGTCCATGGTGTTCACGGCCTTGTAGAAAAATCCCAGGGGCGCGCCCCCCAGCAGCAGATAGAATAGGGGCGCCACCACCCCGTCGGAGGCGTTTTCCGCCACGGTCTCCACGGCGGCCCGGGCCACGCCCTTCTCATCCAGCCGCTCCGTGTCCCTGCCCACGATCATGCTCACCGCCTGGCGAGAGTCCTCTAAAGTGCCGTTTTTTAGAGCATAGTAGACCTTCATGCTCTCGTCCCGCAGGGAGCGGGTGGCCAGGATCTGCCAGCACATGAGGCTTTCCAGCCCCAGGCCCAGCCAGACGTTCCACCGGTAGGCGAATAACAGCAGGAAAAAGGGAAGAAGAAAGCTCAGCCCCGCGGTGACAATCCATAAAATCCCCCCGGCCAGCCGCTCCCCGGCGGGGGTTTTGGGCAGCAGACGGCGCAGTACCTTTTCCAGCAGGGAGATGGTCTTCCCCATCCCCGCCACGGGATGGGGGATGCTGTGGGGGTCCCCCAGCACCAGATCCACGGCAAAGCCCAGCAGCAGGGCGTACAGACTGTATCGCATGGGCGGCTCCTTTCGGCGGTTTTCTTTATTTTATTTCCGGGCGGGGCGTTTGTCAAGCGGCGGCTTGCAAAGGCCGCGATGATGTGGTACAATGGCGAAAAAGCAAGGCGGCGGGCATATTTTACCGCCTGCCGGAAATTGGGAAATGCAAGGGGGAACGGATATTGGAAGAACAACTGCGGCGGCTGCTGGCCGCCATCTCCCCCCTGGACGAAGGGACCATGAACGACGCCCGGCGGCGGCAGGCGGCGCTGGCCAAGCCCCCCGGCAGCCTGGGGCGGCTGGAGGAGCTGTCCGTTCAGCTTGCGGGCGTCACCGGCCGGGTCCGGAACCGGGTCGAAAAAAAGCACCTTCTGGTCTTTGCCGCCGACAACGGCGTGGCCGCCGAGGGCGTCTCCAGCGCCCCCCAGAGCGTCACGCTTCAACAGACCGTGAATCTGACTCGGACCAAGACCGGGGCCTCGGTGCTGTGCCGCCACTTTGGCTGCGGCGTCACGGTGACGGATGTGGGCGTCCTGGGCCCGGTGCCGGAGCCCAAAGTCGTGAACCGGAAGGTCCGCCATTCCACCGGCGATATCGCTATCGGCCCCGCCATGACCCGGCAGGAGGCGCTCCAAGCCATCCTCATCGGGGCCCAGACCGCCGCCGAGACCCCCGCCGACGTGCTGGGGGTGGGGGAGATGGGCATCGGCAACACCACCACCTCCGCCGCCGTGCTGGCCTGCCTGCTGTCCGTGCCGGTGGAGGCCGTGGCGGGGAAGGGCGGGGGCCTGACGGAGGCGGCCTTTGAGAAGAAAAAGGCGGTGATTGCCCAGGCCCTGGCGGTGAACAAGCCGGACCCTGCCGACCCGGTGGAGGTCCTTTCGAAGGTGGGCGGGCTGGATATCGCCGCCATGTGCGGGGCGTTTTTGGGGGCGGCGGCCACCCGGCGGCCGGTGGTGATCGACGGATTCATCTCCGCCGTGGCGGCGCTGTGCGCCTGGCGGCTGTGCCCCTTGGTCCGGGGGTATCTGATCCCCTCCCACGCCTCCTTTGAGATCGGCTACCGCCTGGCCATGGAGGCCATGGACCTAAAGCCCATGCTCCTGCTGGAGATGCGCCTGGGGGAGGGCAGCGGCTGCCCCCTGGCCTTCGAGATTTTGAGCGCCGCCTGCGCCATCCTCAATGACATGGCCACCTTTTCCCAGGCGGGGATCGACGACGGGTACCTGTCCGACATCCGCCGGGGGGATTCCTTTACCGTGGAGGAGAAATCATGAAGATTCTGATCGCCGGGGGCTCCAAAAGCGGCAAGTCCGACTTTGCCCAGACCCTGGCCCTCAAATTGGCGGGAACGGGGCGGCGGTTTTATGTGGCCACCATGATCCCCTTCGATGGGGAGGACCAGGCCCGGATCGCGGCCCACCGGGCCGGCCGGGCGGGAATGGGCTTCGAGACGGTGGAGGAGCCGAGGCATTTGCTCCGGTGCCTGGAAAATGGGCCGGGGGCGTACCTGATCGACAGCGTCACCGCCCTGCTGACCAACGCCCTGTTTCCTCAGGAGGCGGACTACCGCTTTTCTCCGGAGGAAGGGGAGCGGTGCCTGTCGGAGCTGCTGGCCTTCGCCCGGCAGGCGGAGGACGTGGTATTGGTGATGGATTTTATTTTTTCCGATTCCTGCCGGTATTCACCTGAGACGGAACACTTCCGCCGCCTGCTGGGCACGGCGGGGCAGCGGCTGGCGGCTCTCTGCGACACGGTTTTGGAGGCGTCGGCGGGCCAAATCTTTATCCACAAGGGGGCGCTTCCCAAATGAAACGGCTTTTGAAAGCCCTTGCCATGTGCCAGAGTATGTTCTGCGCCCTGCCGGTGCAGGGGAATTTCTGGGACGAGGAGGCCCGGCCCCTGATGCTCCTGTTTTTGCCCCTGGTGGGGCTGGAAATTGGGCTGTTGTGGCAGGGCCTGGGCTGGCTCTGCGGCGTTTTGGGGCTGCCGGCGCTTCTAACTGGGCTTTTCCTGTGCCTGTTTCCCTACCTCGTTACCGGGGGCATCCATCTGGACGGCTACATGGACGTGGCCGACGCCATGGGCTCCTGCCGGGACCTGGAAAAGCGCCGGGCCATTTTGAAGGACCCCCACATCGGCTCCTTCGCGGCTCTGGCCCTGGGAATGGCGCTGCTGTCCGGCTTTGCCCTGCTGAGCCAGGGAGGCCGGGGAAGCCTCTGGCTGATCCCGGTGGTGAGCAGGTGCGGCTCGGCCCTGGCGGTGACGAGCCTGCGGCCCATGTCCGGCAGCCAGTATGCCGGGGCCCGGCCCCCGGCGTGGCAGAAGGGGGTTCTTTGGGCGATTTTGGCGGCGGCTGGCATCGCCGCATGGTTTTTTGGGTCGATTCCCGCCTATTTCGGCGGGATCGCGGGGTATTTTTTGGCGGCGGCGTGGGCCTACCGAGGCCTGGACGGCATGAACGGCGACGTGGCGGGCTATGCCCTGACCGTCTCGGAGCTGACGGCGCTGGCCTTCGCCGTGTGTTGGGAGGCGGTCGGATGGTGCTGATTTTTGGCGGGGCGTACCAGGGGAAAAAGGACTTCGTCCTGGCGCAATTTGGGCTAAAAAAGGACGATATTTGCGTCTGCTCGCCGGAAAATGCCCCGGATCTTACAAAAAAGTGCCTGGCAAACGGGGAGAATCTTGTCTTATACTGTCTAAACCGGGGCGTGGACGAAATGAACTATTTTCGATGCAACTCGGCGCTTTTTGAGGACAAAATCTTCATTTTCCGGGATATTTTTTGCGGGGTGGTGCCCCTGTCGAAAGAGGAGCGGGTCTGGCGGGAAGCCACCGGCCGGGTCATGCGATACCTGGCGGGGAGGGCGGACCGGGTGAGCAGGATCTTCTGCGGATTGGAGCAGCGGCTCAAATGACCATCTATCTTATCCGCCACGGGGCCACGGCGGCCAACGAGGCCCATCTCTACTGCGGCGCCACCGACCTGCCCCTCTCTTCCCGGGGCGCGGCGGCGCTATCTTCCCTTTCCTATCCGCCCCTGCCGGGGGCCGTATACTACACCAGCGGGCTTCTCCGCTGCCGGCAGACCCTGGCGCTGCTCTTTGGCCCGGTGGCGGCCCAGACGGCGCCGGCGTTGGCGGAGATGAACTTCGGGGCCTTTGAAATGAGAGGATATGAGGAGCTGAAAGGAGACCCTGCCTACCAGGCGTGGCTTACTGGGGACAACGAAAAAAATCCCGCCCCCGGCGGCGAGAGCGGCGAAGAGATGACCCGCCGGGCCCTGGCGGCCTTCCGCAAGATCGCGGAAAAAGGGGAAAACGCGGTGATCGTGACCCACGGCGGGGTGATTGCGGCGGTGATGGCGGCCCTTTTCCCTGGGGAGGGGAAGAACCGCTACCAGTGGCAGCGGCCCCCGGGCCGGGGCTACCGGCTGGAATGGGCCGGGACCTGGCGTTATGAGCTTCTCCCGGAAGGCCGGGAGCGGGAAGACTAGCGGGATGAAGATTCAAAAGACGCCCCCATGCTTTTGCCCAATGGGCCGAAGCATGGGGGCGCATTTTAAATTGGACCGAGCGCGGCGAGGCCGCTACTGGGGATCGTCCCAGCCGAGCTGGCAGGACTGCTTGATACAGACGCCGTCGTCACGGCAGTAGAAGGCGTAGGCATAGGCGTCCGCCCGCTGGAACAGGGTCCGGCTGACGCCCTCGATAGAGGTGGTCTCCAGAAGGATATACGCGGTGTCCGGAAGGATGTCCAGCCGCTCCGGCAGGGCGCCGGGTTGGTAGTCCGTTTTCACCAGCAGCTCATGGCCGCCGCCGAATTGCAGGAGGGCGGTACGTTCCGGGCTGCCCACCAGCTGGACCGTCACCTCCACCTCCGTGCCGGAGGAGGAACCGGCGCCGTCATCGGTGGACGCCTCCCGGTTTTCCGAGAGCTTGGTGGTCCAGGAGGCGCCGGGGATCTCGCTGCTGTCCCAGAACACGCCATGGCCGCTGACGACGTAGACCTGGCCATCGGGCGACTGGTAGACGGGATTAAAATAGAAACAGTCCAAGCCGCTGCCGGAGGCAACGTAGATTGTCCCCTTTAGCGAGATGTGTTCCCCCGTGTCCGTGGACAGGAACGAGACGCTGGCGTCGGAGATCCCCTCGTCCACCGTGTTGCCGCTGTAGGAACCGGCCTCGTCCGTGATCCGCGGGGCGATCAAGCGAATGCCGTCCACACCGTCAAAGACATATTCCTTGCCCACGAAAAATTCGCCGGTCTCCTCATCGGTATGCGGGGTCTCCTTCAGGTCGGCGTAGAGCCGCCCCTGGTATTTTGCGGTCTCCGCTTCGCTGATCTGGCCGCCTTCAAGGAGCAGGCCCATGTGATCGTTGAGGAACTGCTCCTCGTCCAGCAGGTCCAGATATTCATTCGTGATCAAAACGCCGATCAGGCGGTCGGCGTCCAAACTTTCCGGCGCGGCGGCGTCCGCCAGCCAAATCACCCCCGCCGCGCCCAGCAAAAAGGCGGCCAGGAGCAGACAGCAACAGATGATGATAATCTTATTCGTTTTCATCGTTTTCCTCCAAATTCCCGTCAAATTTGAGAATATCGCCCACGTCGCACTGTAGGTAATAGCAGATCTTATTGATCGTACCGAATCGGATGCCCTTCGCCTTCCCACTGCGCAGAATGGAAAGGTTTGCCTCCGTAATGCCGATCAGCCCGCACAGCTCCTTGGAGGTCATGCCGCGCTCCTTTAGGATCTGCTCCAAATACACCTTGATCGCCATACACTACCCCGCTTAGATGAACAGGTTGTTGTCGTCCCGGAGGCGCTTGTTTTCGATCAGGAGCCGGGCAAACAGCAGGATCAGGACCGTCAGGGCAATGCTGAGGATCGGGATGTTCACCGAGACGGAGACGTCGGTAAGCCGCCGCGTCAGGCAGATCTGGAGAAGGTTGGAGGCGGCGGTCAGGGCCGTGGCGACGCCCAGGGCCAGGTAGCAGACATTGCTCAAGCGCTCAGCGGACTCCACAATGCCGTCCTGCTCCTCGCTTCGGACGACGGCCAGCAGGTCCGCCGCCAGGGTGACGATGAGGATATCAAATCCATAGGGGACCAGCTCCACGATCAGGCGAAAAACGCCGAAGAAGAAATCCGCGTCGAGCCGGGCCCCGTCCTGAAGAGCCAGGGCCCCGTTTGAAAGGGAGAGGGAAGCGGCCCCGGTAAAGAGAACGCACAGGACCTTCAAAATCGTCTGCATATACGCCAGGAGTTGATCTCTGCTCCCCAGCCGAAACAGCCGAATCAGCCGCAGGACCAGATACAAAACCACCACCGCCCAGACGCAGACGCCGAAAACCGATTTCATCATCTTGGTATATTCGGGGAAGCCTTGCAGGAGGGGTGGGAGGAAGGGATAGGGATTGGCCATGCCGTAAAGCGATAAGAGCAGGACGCCGGAGAGCAGATACAGAGCCGCCCGCTCCCACCGGGTCTCCTTCCCACGGCCATACCGCAGGGCCCACAGGGCCGGGATGGCGGAGAGGCCGACCCAGGCGGCCACCGCCGCGCCGTTTCCGGCGGGCCCCAGTTTGGACAGGGCCCCCAGCCCCCAGCCGATCTGCTCCAGGGGGAACGCCAGCATGGAAGAAAAGAGGCCGGGAAAACGAATGGCCAGGACCGAGAGCCCGGCGACCAGTGCCGCCGCGCAGACGCACGCAAGGAGTAATTTCCCTTTTTTCATCGTACCATCTCCCTAAATTATTGTTTTACAATAATCATTATAGCGCACAATTATCGTTTGTCAATAATTATTTTGGATTTTTTCAAAAAATATAGCAGGCGGCATGGCTTCAGCCATACCGCCTGCTTTGCGGTTTTGGGCCGCCCGGCGGAGCCGGGGGGTTATTTGGAGCGCTTGCTGCCCTTGGGCTTTTTCCGCAGCAGATAGACGCTGACGCCAACGCCTACGGCGGAGGCGCCCAGCAGAACGAACAGGACGACGAAATTGGTCTCGTCCCCGGTCTTGGGCGTGTCATTGGGGGAAGCCTGGGGCCGCACGGCGGGAACCGTAGGGGGATCCTGGGCCGGCTCCTGGTCGGAGGGCTGGGGAGGCTGAGAGGGGGAAGTCGGCACGTGGGGTTCTCCGGCGCTGGGCTGGTCCTCTTTGGGGGGATCTTCCTTGGGGGGATCTTCAGGCTCCTCTTTGGGCGGGTCTACCTTGGGCGGTTCCTTGTTTTCCTGCACCACCTCGGTCTGACCCAGCAGGGCGTCCTGCTCCAGGATGCTCTTGGAGATGAAATCCACATGGAAGGTGCTGTTGGTCTTAAGCGCGTCGATCATATCGGAGGTGATGGTGAAGTCGTAGACGCTGGCGTTTTCCGGATCGACGGGGTAGATCTTGTCCGCCACATGGATGGCTTCGATCTGGTAGCCCTCCTTGGCTTGGATATGCACCGTCATTTGCTCCCCAGCCCGCATTTGCAGCACGGAGTTTTCACCGGTCATGGTCTGGCCGTTGGCGCCCGTGAGGACGCCGCCCTCGGTGCTGGTGACGATGGCGGACACCGGCAGCTGGGAAAGCCTTTCCTCCTTAGTGGCGGGGTCTACCCGGACCGTGGCAATGGTGAAGGGGCTGAAGGACTTGACCAGCAGGATCAGGCCCTGGGGCACCACGGTGACGGGAACCTCCTCCACCTCGCGGGTGAGCTCGTCGGTGACGGGATCCACCAGGTAGTGGTAGACCTTGAACTCAAAGGTCCCGGAGCCCGCGAAGTCCTCGTAGCTGGTCCCCTCCGGGAAGCCCATGGAGATCCGGACGCCCTGGCCGGTCTTTACTACCATTTTCTTGCACAAGGAGAGCTTGATATTGTAGGTGTGGGTGAGCTCCTTGACGATGTTTTCCGCACCGCCGATCTTGTCCATCAGCTCCGTGCTGTTCTCCAGGGCGTCCATCATGGCCTCGTTCTGGGCAGAACCGTCCTTGACCTCGGTGGTGACCAGGGTCAGCCGGTGGGAGACCTTTTCCAGAAGCTCGCTGTCCAGCGCCTCCACCGCGCCGGACTCCGTATCCTGAACGGTCATGTCGTTGTCCAGCAGCGCTTCCTCGCTCTCCAGCAGCCGGGGATAGGCGAAGACGTTCCAATCGTAGCCCTGGGACTTATAGCAGTAGGCGCACTCATCCATGCTGACCACATAGGCGATGGGCATGGGCTCCTTGCGGGATTCCTTGCCCACCACGTTCTTGAAGTAGAGGGTGTAGATGGTCTCGTTGTCGTTGAACATTTTGCTGGGGTGGAAGTCAAATTCGATGACATTGTCGCCGTTGAAGGTCACATGGTCGATGTAGGTGTGTTGATACGCGGTGTGCTCCAGGTCGGCATAGCGGTACTGATCGGCGGTGTACTCGATCTCGACCTGCTCCTTCCCCTCGACGAGGACCAGCTTCTGGTTAAACTCGGCCCGGACGTGGAAGGTCTCGGTGCCCAGAGGCAGAACGGAGGTCTGGGTGGGGGTCACCTTGAAGGGGAAGGGGGGCGGGGCGTAGGGCTCGCCCTGGAAGTTTTCAATGACCTCGCTGACGGCGATAAACTGAGACTCGTCGGTATAGCCGTAATGGTCCAGGTACAGGCTGCCATCCAACACCGACGCCTGGGTGATGTCCGGCTTTTGATTAACGACGCCGATTTGGAAGCCGATCTGATTGGACAAAGGCATCCGGGTATAGGGGCCGCCCATCAGCTCATAGTACTGCTCGTTATAAAACTTATCCTCAGGCCCGTACACATCCACAATGTTCTCCCCGTAGAACTCCGGGGTCATATAGCACCAGTCGGAGACCTTTACCTCCGAATCCTCGTGCCACTGGTCGAGGCCCCGGTAGACGAAGTAATAGCCGGCGGAATTTACATTTTCCCAATAGGGCTTTCCGTTGAAGCTGATCAGGGCCACGCCGCCGGTGTCCTCATTCTCCACCACGATGACCCGCAGGCCGCCGCCGGTAAACTCGTCGGCTCTCCGGCAGGCCTGGGTGTCCATGGTGGGATAGGCGTATTCCGTGTAATTGGCGGGGGACATGATGCCGAAGGGCTTGTGGGTCTGGCGCAGATCCCAGTCGCCCACCAGCAGGTAGACGTGGTTTTCCTTGCCGCTGCTGCGGTTGTTGGTGTATTGGACTTGGGTCAGATCCTTGTCCCAGCCGTCCCGGACCCGGGGATCGTCGTGGGTCACGTCCACGCCGTACCACTTGCCCTCGATGTTGACGTTGGACCAGGCGTGGGGCTCAAATTCCCCGGGGGATACATAGTAGGTGCCGGTGACGGTGACGCTCTCGACACCCAGCCGGTCCAGCAGGGCCTTGTAGCCCCGGGTGTAGGCCTCGCACACGCCCTCCTGACATACCAGGGCGTCGTAGGCGGTGCGGCTGTTGCAGCCGGGGTGATCCACTTCGTATTCAAAGTGATAGACCATATGGGTGGTCAGGTAGTCGTGGGCGGCGGTGGCCAGGGTCTTGGAGGTCGGCTCGCCCTCGTAGGTGGGCTTTTGCTCCCGGATCCAGGCCAGGGCGGTGGTCATGGCTTCTTCGTACTCTGCCTTCTTGGTGGGCAGGTCCGCCGCGGTCATGCCGGGGACAAAGTAGCTTGTTCCCCGGCCGGTGCCCAGGTAGACGTGGAGCTTCTGGGCGGCGTCCCTGGTGACGCGGACGGTGAGCATCCCGTAGTCCACCCAGAACACGTCGGGATAGTCGCACTCAAAGCCGTCCCGGGCCTTGGCCATGGCGTTGGTCAGGGGCGTCATGTTGCCGGTGAAGCCCGCCATGGCGGCGGCAATGGCGGGGTTGGTGTCCAGGGGAATTTCGTAGCTGCCGTCGGCGGCCAGAATATTGGCATTCAGCATGTACAGCAGGGCGTCATAAAATTCTTTTTCCATGGTGCCATCTTCCAGCTGGTTGTAGAACCAGCGATAGGGCGTCACGGTTTCGGCCTTGGCTTGGGGGAACAGCCGCTGGCCTTCCAAGAGGCCCAGCAGGCTGGCGGCGGCCACCAATAGCGCAAGGGTGCGGAGAATGGGTCGTTTTTTCAGCATCGTATTTCCCTCCCACGGAAGAAAAATAGGGTTTTGCGGTGCTGATAGTATACATAATGTTTCCGGAAAAATCAAGAGGATTTTCACAAAATTACAAAGTTTGTACATCTTGCTCGAATCGGGCCGAAGGGTTGCGGGCATAGATCACGAGGGCCCCGTCCGTCTCCCCGATTTTTCGGTATCCCAGGCGAAAAAGGGTGTTTTCCAGGGCTTCAAAACCGCCAAAACCGGTAAAACTGGCCTCGGAATGGGGGTCAACCACCCAATAGTCGCAGGAAAGCAGGTGCTCCCGCGAGGCGTATTGCAAATCGTAAAGCACTTCGCGCTGGGAAAGCGGTGTGGTGTAGGCGGTGGTGGCGGCCACGCTGGCCCCCTCCGGAACCAGGCGCAGGAGGCTGTTTAACCCCTGGTAGTAGTCATAATTCTGGAGGTACATAACTACATATTGTGTTGCCTGAGGCGCCACGGTACAAGCGAAGCACCCAAGGCTGGCCCCCACCAGCACGGCAGCCGCCGCACTCCGCCAGGAGGGCAGGTCCCGGAAGTTCAGCAGCGCCAGATAGGCCAGGCAGGCCAGAGAGCCGAAGGAGTACTGAAAAAAGATGTGGTGCTGGTAGGGGTAGTCGCTCATCAAATTGACCAGAAGATAGGGGATCAGCAGCGCGAGCCGGTAGTACTTCCGGGTGAGCAGCGGCAGCAGGCCCATGGGAAGCAGGGTCCAGGCGATATAGGGGAGCTTTTCCGGTTCCAGGCACTCGCAAAGCACCTTCATGGGGCACAGCACCGCCGCCTCCACCACGGTCAGCAGCCCCTTGCCGCCGCCAAAGAGGAAATTCTGATACCGGTAGGTCATCACCCCGTCCCCAAACCGGGCTAAAAAGAAGGTGGCAAGGCAGAACCATCCCACCGCCCCCGCCAGCAGCCCCGCGCCCGACCAGGCGGCAAATTTCCGGTCCGGGGACATGGGCGCGCGGAGCAGCTGGTAGAGCCCCACCGCCGCCACATACACCGCCGCGTCCTCCTTGACCAGCAGAGTCAGAAAGGCAAAGGCGGCGGCGCCGTAGGGCCACTTGCGCTCCAGCGCGTAGAATAGCCACAGAAGCAGCGGCGTTAAGAAGGCGTTTTCGTGGATGTCGTACCCCGCGCCCCCGGCGAAGGCGGGGCATAGAAGCAGCAGGGCGCACAGGGCGCAGGCGGGCCAGCCCCGGAGCCCTCGCTGCCGGGCCAGCAGGTACATGGGCCAGGCCGCCGAGGCCATGACCGCCGCCTGACAGACCTGCAAGGTGACGGGGTAGGGAAACAGGGCGTAGACCGGAAGCAGTAGATAGTAGATGGGAGAGACGTGGACCTGCAAGTGAGACATGAGACCGTCCCGCTCCACGGTGGTCATGGCAAGGCCGGTGGAGCGAAGATAGTAAAACATCTGGGAGAAGATGCCAAAATCAAAGGTGGGGGCGCAGAAGGCCAGCACCCGGGCCACCGTCCAGGCGCTCACCAGCAGGAAAAACAGGATAGATAGCGCCGCCACCCAGATCCAAGCCCGGGTGGGCTCCTTGGCGGGGACGGGAACCGTCTCTTTGGCGCAGCCGAATCGGGCGTAGGCGATCCCCAGGGCCAGGATCAGTCCCCCCGCCAGGAGAAGGGGCCAGGAGAAATTGAACAGCAGGGCGCCGCCGGTCAGCGCCGCCAGGGCCAGGGCCAGGCAAAACCGCTCCCATTTGGCGGGGAGCCGCAGCAGGCTCAGCAGCGCCAGCGCCCCGATCAGGACCAGGCCCATCCGAATGGGGTTGGCGGCCTCCAGGGCCGCCGTGTCGGAGAGCTCCTTGGCGGCGGTGGGCAGGAGCCAAAATTCCACCGCCGCCGCCAGGGCATAGGAAAGAAGGATCCGCCGGGCCAGCCGAGGCACAAGGGGCGTTTTTACCGCGTTCATGCCGCCGTCCCCCTTCCCAGGAGCCGCCGGGTCAGGGCGTCCAGCCCCTTGCCGGCGAGGAGGCTCAGAAGGAAAATGGGCAGGGTAACGCAGAAAAACAGAATGGGATAAGCCTCCGGCCGGTGGAGCTGGGGCAGCCGGGCGTAGACCCAGCCGTCCAGCAGGTGGGACAGGAGATACCCGCCGTAGCACCCGCCGGCGGCCCAGGCCAGCACCCGGCCCAGCCGTGGCAGCTCCAGCCGGTAGAGCCCCACGAACAGGGAAACGGTCATCAGGACGATCCAGATATCCCCAAATTCCAGAGTCCAGGCCTGGTCCAGATTCCCGTCGGTGGAGAGGGTGGTCATGATCCCCAAAAACGCCGCGATAAGCAGCGCCGCCCCCACCCCGGCCCACCAGGGCACTTTGGGCTGCTCCCGGGCCACGGCGGCCCCCAGAAGATAGTAGGCGGCGGGGTAGAAGGGCCGGAACTGCTCCGGCATCAGGGGCAGGGGCGTGAGCCGGGGCAGGGCCGTCACCGCCAGGACCCCCAAAACCAGCCAGGCAAGCTCCTTTCTGGTCTTCGCCGCCGCCAGGGCCAGGTTCAGCAGAGGGCTTAGCAGGATCAGACACAGATACATCCCCACATACCAGCCGTAGTACACCCCGGAGAAGGAGAAAAACCGGACCGTCCAGGTGCTTAGGCTCTGGACGTCCCCGAAAAGAAAGTGCCGAACCGGGATGGACGCCGCCGCTGCTAAAAGATAGCCCAGCAGCACCGGGGGAAGGCCCCGGAAAAAGCCGGGTCCCAGGGGCTTTGACCCCCGAAAATAGCCCGTGAGCATACAAAACAGCCCCACACAGGTCACGCTGAGCCACCGGACCGACCCGGCGGCCGCCATGGCCGCCCCGGTCTGGGGCTGGTAATAGTAGCCGTTATACAGAAAGCTGTGAAAGGTGACCACCCCCAGCAGCGCCAGACAGCGCAGCAGGTCGGGGCCCGCCTGACGGGTTTTGGACATGAAAAAGCCCTCCTTTGTACGGGAGGGCAAAAAAGCCCGCCCGGTATCCTTCTTTCAGGATACTGGGCGGACCTTTCAAAAAACCCAATGGGATTCTTACAAATTTCTTACAGTTTTGGGCAGTCGCACCGTGGCGGAAAACTGATCCCCATCGACGGCCACGGTAAATTCGCCGCCCAAGGAGGCGGTGTAGGTCTGGGCGATGGCCAGGCCCAGGCCGCTTCCGGGGGTGGAGCGGGCTTTATCCCCCCGGGCGAAGCGCTGGGTGATCTCCTCCGGGGTGAAGTCCATCTCATAGGAGGCGATGTTGGTCAGCCGGACAGAGGCGGCCTGATCGTCCTCCGTCACCGTCAGGTGGATCCGGGTGCCGGGAAGGGCGTACTTGGCGCAGTTGCCCAGCAGATTGGCCAGCACCTGATGGAGCCGGGTCCCGTCGGTGCGCAGGGGCAGCTGCTCGGCGCAGTAGTGGCGGCGGACCGTGAGGTTCGCCTCCCGGAGCCGGTCGTCGTAGAGGCCCAGGGTCTGCTCCAGCAGGCGGATCAGGTCGATATCCCCCATGTTGGCCGGGGCCGCGCCGCTGGAGACCTTGGTCAGCTCGAATATGGAGTCCACCAGGCCCGTCATGTACCCGGCCCGGCTGGTCAGCTTTTCCAGCTGGTTCTGGCCCTCGGGGGAGAGACGCTCGCTTTGCAGCAGCTCGGCGTAGCCCAAAATGGCGGTCAGGGGGGTGCGCAGGTCGTGGGACACGTTGGCGATCAGATCCACCTTGAACCGCTCGCTCTTCACGGCGGCCTCCACCGCCTCGGCCTGACGCTGTTGCAGCGCCGCCAGGGCTTCCCGCTCGGATTGGAAGGGGCCGGGCGCCGTGGGGACCTCCCCGCCCAGGGAAAGGTCCCGAATTTGGCGGGACAGCCGGTCCATGCCCCGGCAGAACCGGGCGAAGCACCATAGCGCCGGCAGGCAGGAGGCGGCCAGCACCGCCCCGCCCCCCAGAGCCTGTCCCGGAACGGGCCACGCCGGGGCCAGAGCCAGCACCGCCGATATCAGAACGGTTCCCAATGAGGTGGCCAGCAGCCCGGCGGCGTAGCTCCCCGGCCCGGGGGCAACCCGGGCCCAGACCCGGTGGATCCAGGACCAGTCCGGGGAAAGCCGGGCCCGAAGCCACCGCCGCAGCTCCCGGCAGCCCAACAGCAGGGCCGTCAGCGGCAGCCAGCAGAACAGCAGTCCCCGGCCCAATTCGCCCCAGGTCAGGGGCAGCAGGGAAAAGCTGGATGGATCCTGCAAAAACAGCAGAATGAACAGCCCCACGCCTGACAGGGCCCCGTCCGGGCCGATCCCCGGCCCTGCCCCCGCCGCGGGAAGGAACAGCACCGCGAGGAGCGCCAGCACGCCTCCCAGCAGGAAGCAGGCCAGGGCCGTTCCCCGGAGGATCCGGCCTGCCTGGGGACTGATGGGGGCTTGGCCCTGCCCCGCCGTGGTGGGGACGTCCTGAGCGGTGACGGAGGTGGAATCCACATCGGTGGCGTCGGGCGTGGCAGTCTCCTCCGGATGGGTGTCGGGCGCGGTGGTATCCTCCGAATGGGTGGGGGGCTCCGTGAAAAAGCCGCTTTCAGGCGGGGTAGAGGACACGGCGGTTTGAGAGGCGGCGGTGCCCACAGCCCCATCGGCGGCGGTCCGCAGCCCCAGTCCCAGGGTCAGCAGCAGGGCGGCCAGGCAGCACAGGGCCATGCCGCCCGTATTACGGCGCTTCCAAAACATATCCGATCCCCCAAATCACCTTGAGATATTCCGGCCGCCGGGGATCCAGCTCGATCTTCTCCCGAATGCGGCGAATGTGGACCATCACCGTGTTCTCCACGGCGTAGGCGTCGGCCTCCCAGACCCGCTCATAGATCTCCTCGGCGGAGAAGACCCGGCCAGGACTGGCCATCATCAGCTCCAGGATCCGAAACTCCGTGGCGGTCAAATGCACCGGCTCCCCCCGGAGGGTCAGCCGCTTTTTCTCCTTCTCCAGCACCAGTTCCCCCACCCGGAGGCAGTCCCGGGCGGCCCCGTCCCGGGCGGAGCCCAGGAGCTGGTAGCGCCGGAGCAGGGCCTTCACCCGGGCCAGCAGCTCCTGCTGGAAAAAGGGCTTCACCAGATAGTCGTCGGCCCCGGCCTCCAGGCCCAGGACCCGGTCTGTGCCCTCGGCCTTGGCCGAGAGCATCAAAATGGGCACGTTGCTCTCCTGCCGGATGCGCAGGGTGGCGGCCAGGCCGCCGCACTTGGGCATCATCACGTCCATGATGATCAGTTCCGGCTTGAATTTTTCCGCCTGGGCCACCGCCGCCTCCCCGTCGAAGGCGGCCTGGACCTGATAGCCCGCCCGCTCCAGCTCCGTTTGCAGCACCTGGACGATGGCCTGGTCGTCGTCCACCACCAGAATTTTAGGACCCATTCAGCATTCCTCCCCGCCGAGGCGCTTTTCCACCAGCTCCAGAAAGGCCCGCATGTATTTAGGCGGCTGCATCCCCTTGGGGAAGCAGGCGTAGAAATGATGGCGGTTTACATAATTCTTGATGGGATAGAAATAATCCTCCGGATTGATATACAGATCCGAGCAGATCAAATACCCGGCGCTGGTCACGGTGGTCCGGCTGGCGATCTCCATGCTGTCGGTCTCCAGCAGAATTTGAGGATGCAGATTTTCCTGCCGGAACAGCAGCTCCTGGATCACCCGGGAGTTGTGGTCCGGGGTCATGCAGATAAAAGGCCCCTGGGCCACCTGGCGCAGGTCGATGACCTCCCCGGAGGGCACCTGGGCGGCCAGGGGGCTGTCCTGCCCCGCCAGGATGCCGATGGTCTCCCGCTGGATCAGGTGATAGGTCAGGTCCGGATGGGAGGGCACGGTGGAGGCCAGGGCCACGTCCACCTCCCCCTGGCGAACCATCTCCACCAGAGCGGCGCTGCCGGCCTCCCGCAGCTCCAGCGCCACATGGGGGAAGTCCCGAAAGAACTGGGGCAGGACCCCCGGCAGGATCCGGGCGCCCCGCTGCACGCTGATGCCCAGCCGGAGGCGGCCGCTGTCCTCCTGACGGATCTCCTGGAGCTCGTTTCGCATCCGCTCCTCGGCCCCCAGCATCACCGTGGCGGCGTAGAGATACCGCTCCCCGGCGTAGGTGGGCCGGAAGGGGCTCTTGGAGCGGTCGAATAGCGCCAGACCCACTTCCTCCTCGATCTGCCGGAGCATTTGACTCAGGGAGGGCTGGCTGATGTAGAGCTTTTTGGCGGCGGCGGTGATGC
>CANRQC010000022.1 GCA_947632695.1 uncultured Oscillospiraceae bacterium
ACGAACAGGTTCCGGTTCTTGTTCAGGTCCACGCCCTGGAGCATCTTGAAGCCGCTCATGGCGATGAAGCCGTACAGGGCCACGCACACGCCGCCCATGACGCAGGAGGGGATGGTCTGCAGGAAGGCCATCAGCGGGGAGATGAAGCTGACGATGATGCACAGCACCGCCGCGCCCCAGATGCTGACGGTGGAGGCGTTGCGGGTGATGGCCACGCAGGCGATGGACTCGCCGTAGGTGGTGTTGGGGCAGCCGCCGAAGAGCGCGCCGGCCATGGAGCCCACGCCGTCGCCCAGGAGGGTGTTGGTCAGGCCGGGATCCTTCAGAAGATCCTTGCCGATGATGGCGGACAGGTTCTTGTGGTCGGCCAGGTGCTCGGCGAAGACCACGAAGGCCACCGGCACATAGGCGGAGAACAGCGTCACCAGGTAGGAGCCGTTGATCTCGTTCAGAGCGCCGCCCTTCAGGAAGGTGAAGTCCGGCAGGGACAGGATGGTCATGTTCTGGAAGGCGGAGTAGTTGATCACGGTCAGGGCGGGGTTGCCGGTCAGGGCGCCGATGAGGGCAAAGAGGGAGGCGCAGGCGTAGCCCGCCAGGATGCCGATGATGAAGGGCACCAGCTTGAGCATCTTCTTGCCGTAGGTGGAGCAGAGGATGGTGACGCCCAGGGTCACCAGGCCGCAGATCAGGGCCACATACATACTGCCGCCCTCCACGCTGGAGCTGGTCAGGTCGCCCACGGCGTTGCCCGCCAGGGACAGTCCGATAATGGCCACGGTGGGTCCGATAATCACGGGGGGCATCAGCTTGTCGATCCACTTGACGCCGGCAAACTTCACAACCAGGGCCAGGACCACATAGACCAGGCCGGCCATGACCGCGCCGATGATCAATCCCCAATAGCCCAGGGCCATGGAGGCGGCGCCGGAAAAGGCGCTCATCATGGAGCCGATGAAGGCGAAGGAGGAGCCCAGGAACACGGGGCTGGCGCTCTTAGTGAACAGCAGGTAGACGAAGGTACCCACGCCGGCGCCGAAAATGGCGGCGGAGGCGGTGAGCTCCGAGCCGGTGCCCGAGTTGACAACGGCGGGGACGGCGATGGTGGCGGCCATGATGGCCAGGAGCTGCTGGATGGCGAACAGCACGATCTCGCCAAACTTGGGCTTGTCCTTGATGTTGTAAATCAGGTTCATGGTTTCTCTCCTTTTTGATTTGCGGGGAAACGGCCAGAAAAAAAGCCTTGCCCGGCGGCAAGGCACGATCCACCGGACGCTCCGATCCCCATTGACCTTTGCCGATGCGTACAGTACGGTTTGAATCCTCCAAAAATATACTACTCCTGCCCCGAGATGTCAAGAGCCTGGACGCAAGATATCAAATTTTGTGAAATCGCATAAACCGCTCCTTTTTCCCGAAAATTCGGTTGGATATTATTCTGGACGCTCACCCCAGGTGGCACGGATCCGGGCAACTTTTTCCCAACGGCCGCCCAAATATGAAAGGGGAACCGTTTTGCCCCAAAACTGTATGAAAAGGAGCGAAAGCCATATGACGAATAACCGGAAAAGCCCCGCCAAGGATCCCCGCCCGGGGACCTGCCGCTAAGGAGGGATCCCAATGGAAAGCATCACCAAGCCCGCCCAGGTCCTCCAGCCCCCGGAAAACAGCATCCTCCATCCGGTGAAGGCCTATCTGGATCGGAGGGCCGTCCAGGAGCCGGTACACCTGGTTCAGTATGACACGGGTCTCCCGGTTCTGACCGTGGCGCTGTTTGAAAAGGACAAGCCCTACGTCGTCCCGGCGGGGGCGGCGGTAAATCTGCGGCTGAGTAAGCCCGACGGGACCTGCGTCTATGACCCGGTCCTGGGGCTGTCCCAGGACCGTCAAACGGTCTATGTCCAGGCGTCCCGGCAGATGACCGCCGCCGCCGGCCTGGCCAACGCCATCCTGGAGATCATTCTGAACGGGGGCGTGGTGGGCACCGCCTCCTTCCTGCTGTTCCTGGAGGCGAATCCGGTGACGGACGAGGCCATCCTCAGCTCCGGCGAGTTTAAAAGCCTGGATGATTATGTAAACCAGGCGGAGGCCGCCGCCCAGGCCGCTGACCAGAGCCGGGAGGCGTCGGCAAACAGTGCGGCGACGGCGAAGGAAAGCCAGACCGCCGCCCGGGAATCTGCCGCCCAGGCCAAAGCGGACGCCGACCGGGCGGGAGAATACGCGGACGCCATCCAGGTGGACTATGGCTACATTGAGGAAGCCCGGACCGACGCCCAGGCCAGCGCCACGGCGGCGAAAGCGTCCGAGGCGGCGGCCAAAACCAGCGAGAGCAGCGCCAAAGCGGCCCAGACCGCGGCGGAGACCGCCCGAGACGCTGCTGCCGGGTCCGCCTCCGCCGCCGCGGCCAGCCAAAGCGGGGCGGCAGCCTCCGCCACGGCGGCAAAAAACTCCGAAACGGCTGCGAAGGCCTCCGAGACAGCGGCGGCAGCCTCCGCCTCGGCGGCAAAGAACAGCCAGACGGCGGCAGAAGAAGCCAAAACAGCGGCGGCTGGAAGCGCCGCCGCCGCGGCGTCCTCCGCTACCGCTGCCGCCGCCTCCGCGAAGAAGGTAGAGGACATGTCCAACCTGGCGGAGAGCTACGCCGTCGGCGGCACCGATACCCGCCCCAACGAGGACGCGGACAACGCCAAATACTACTACGAGCAGGCGAAGCGGATCTCCCAGGGTCTGGGCGGGTCCCTGCTGCCCATGGGAACCATTCCCTTCAGCGGACTGGAGGCGGCGTCCAAGCAGGCCGGGTATATGTACAACATCGCCGACGCCTTCACCACCACCGGGAATTTCAACGAAGGCGCGGGCCACGCCTACCCGGCGGGGACCAATGTCTACTACACCGCCGATGGCAAATGGGACTGCCTGGCGGGGGCGCAGGTCGTGTCGGTCAATGGGCAGACCGGCGCCGTACAGGTTACGCCCGCAAGCATTGGGGCCTATACCAAGGCGGAAGTCGACGCCCGCTCCGGCGTCACCAGTGTCAACGGCCGTACAGGAGCGGTGACTCTGACCAAGGCTGACGTGGGGCTGGGTCAGGTGGACAATACCCCGGACAGTGCGAAAAATGTGGCGAAAGCGACGGAAGCTGGTCACGCCACGGCGGCGGACACAGCGACAAACGCGACGCAGCTGGGCGGCCACCCGGCGGACTACTTCGCGCCGATGAAAACGGGAAAATCCTACGTCTCTTTTACAGACGCGGCGATCAACGCGGGAATTGACGTATCTCGTAACACCGGCATAGACGGAATTGAAAGGTTTGTTTCAAAAACAATACCGGGATTGAAGCAAGATACATCCGATATCATCATGCAAGCTGGTGATGGGCCGATTTATAGTTTGTGGTATTATTACTCGGATCCACACTTTTATTGCGGAATAATCATGGATTATTTTACGGACCTAAAAACATATCGCTTTTCCTATTACGTTGGCGAATACGCGGTGCGTGAACTTTGACCAATATAGAAGGGACAACGAAAAGCGAAAAAAGGGAAGATGAAAGGATTATCGGCCTAAAATCGCGAAGAACGGAGGGAAAATCATGGACGAACAGATGACGCGCTGGAAGGTGGCCCTGGCGGCCTTCTTCTCCGCCCTGGGGACCATGCTGGGGTGGAAAGGGATCATGGCCCTGGTGTGGGTGGCGGTGATGGCCCTGGACTACCTGACCGGCTCCGCCGCCGCCCTGAAATCCGGCCGGTGGAGCAGTATGGCGGCCCGGGAGGGACTCTGGCACAAGGGCGGCACCATCGCGGTGGTGGCAGTGGCCGCCTCCGCCGATGGGGTCATGGGGGTGATCTGCGCCAATATCCCCGGCTTTACCTGGCCGGAGCTGATACTGCCCCTGGTGCTGGCGTGGTACATTCTGACGGAAACCGGCAGCATCCTGGAAAACGCCGCCGCCATGGGCGCCCACATTCCGCCCTGGCTGATGAAGCTGCTGAAGGCGGGCCTCCAGGCGGTGAACGACGCCGGGGAGGACGCCGCCGGCGAAGAGTCCAAATAAACCGCTGGCCGCCTCCCGGCAATTCCGGGAGGCGGCCTCATCATTGTAAAGCGCCGCCCTTGGCTCCAGGGCGGCGCTTTTCTTATTTTTTCCCCTCGGCGGGCTGGGAATCCGGCGCCGTATCCACGGACTGGGGGTCCTCCACGGCATCCGGCGCGACCCGGTGCCGGTAGATCACCGTCAGGGAGAGCGCCACACAGCCCACGGCGATGAAATCCTTGTGCCCCAACAGCAGCAGCGGCACGCTGATCAGCATGAACAGGCCAAAGGTGACGATGCTCCGCTTGGAGTGGGGATTGAGCTTTACCAGGGTGGAAAACAGGATGTACAGCGCCGCCAGCACGAATACCACGTTGCTCACCGGCATCAGCGCCAGCAGCACGCCAAAGGAGGTGGCGATGCACTTGCCGCCCCGCAAATGGTTCAGCGGTGCGATGGCGTGGCCCAGCACCGGGGCCGCCATCACGGCGGAAAACCACAGGTTGTCCGTCCCCAAGCGCCGCAGGGCGATCCACACCGGTAAAAAGCCCTTGGCGATGTCCAGAAACAGGCACAAAATCCCCATCTCCACCCCGCAGGACATAAACACGTTGGCCGCGCCGGGATTGTGATCCGGGTGCTCGGCGCAGATATCCTTATTCAGCAGGAGCTTGGGCAGCAGATAGCAGAACATGACGCTGCCCAGGAAGAATCCGCCCACCACCAGGGCCGCCCAAAGGGGATATTCCCGATTCATCCACATAACACCTTCTTTACGATCTCATCCGCGGCGTCGGGCTGGATCCAGCGGCGCTGGGCCTGGCGCATGGCCTCCGCCCGGGCCGGGTCCGAAGCCAGGGCCCAGGCGGCCTCCGCCGCCTCGGCGTCGGATTTGGCCCAGTAGGACATGCCCCGTTTCGAGAAAAATTCCGCGTTGCAGGTCTCGCACCCGGGGATGGCCTTAAAGTGGACGATGGGCACCTCCGCCACCGCCGCCTCCGTGGAGGACAGGCCGCCGGGCTTGGTGATCAGCACGTCCGCCGCGTTCATATACAGATTGACCTGGTCGGTGAAACCCAGGGTCACCACACTATCGCCGAAGCGGCCTTCCACCCGCTCCCGGAGGGACTGATTCCGCCCCGTCAGCAGGTAGGTCCGGCCCGAGCCCTTGGCCAGCAGGCCGCACAGGCTCACCATATTTTCACAGCCCACGCCGCCGGTCATCACCAGCGCCATCCGCTCCTCCTGAGGGATGCCCAGTTGCGCCCGAGCCTCCGCCTGAGGGACCCGGCGGCGGAATTTCTCCCCCACGGGGATGCCTGTCTCGAAGATCCGCTCCGGCGGGATGTGGACGCTGCGCAGGTCCCCGGCAATGCCGCACCGGGCCACAAAGTAACCGGCCAGCACCATCTCGGAAAAGAAGGGGATGCTGGTATAGTCCGTCATCACCCCGTAGCTGGGGAAGGCGGCGTCGTACCGGTTGTGGACGGCGGTCATGGCCTCCATCCCGTACAGGTGGGTGGAGATCACCGCGTCGAATCCCTGCTCCCGAATGTAATCATAGAGGCGGCCGGCGTAGGTGGCGTTGGCGTAGTACACCGGCGAGGTGACGCCGGTATTGCTGTAGATCCGGCCCACCTTGTACAGCGCGCCGAAGGCCAGGGGGACCTTCCGGACCATGCCGTTATAAAACCCTGCCACGAACCGCCGCGCCCGCTCGCTTTTGAAGGCTACCGGGTCCGCCAGCTCCCACTGGGCGCCCCGGGCGGTCAGGGCCTCCGCGATGGCCAGGGCGGCGCTGTTGTGTCCCTCCCCGGTTTGACAGCTCAAAATGAGGACTTTCATAAAAACCTCTTATTTTTCTATAATACGATATTGTAGCACGTTCGGTCCTGGAAGTCAATATTTCCCGGTATACCCCGGGGCTTTCGGAAGGATGTGTGAATTTTGCATGAATTTTGTTAAATTTTTTGTTGGTATTGACAAAAAATCCCCTGCATGGTATACTGATACAAATCAGCATTCAGGAGGGAGCAGATATGAAAAGATGGATCGCCATGATGATTCTGGTCGCGCTGACCCTCGTGGGGTGCCAGATCACGGAGCCCGCCGGAACGGACAGTGGAACATCCGCCGGAACGGGCGCTTCCCAGCCGATGGAGTCCAGCGATGAGGATGTGGATTGGGCCCCGGAGAGCTGGACGGGGCTATCCTATGACGAGTATTTTTCCCGGCCCCGGGCGGCGGAGCCTTCCTGGGGGTGGACCTCCCCCAGCCGGCCCGGCGCCACCTTCTATCTGGTGAGCGCCGAAAACGGCCTGGAGATACAGATGATCGATTCGGGATCCGCCGAGGCGGTCCCGGTGTACCAGGTGCCCGGCAGCGGGGAGCTGGCGGAAATAACCTGGGCCTCCAACGGACGTTGGGCCTACGGCGTCCGGGATGGCCGGGAGGTCCTGGAGCTGGAGCTTAAAACCGGCAAGACCAGGACTCTTTTCACCGGGGAGAAGGTCCAGAAAATAACCCTGGCGGGGCGGGATCTGCTCTTTTTCCTGGCGAGGACTGGGGAGGAGATCTCCCTGCTGCGGCTGTACCTGCCGGAGGAGCGTCTGGACACCGTGGCCGCCCTGCCGGGGTACAATGAGAACTGGCTGACCTACCAGGTGGCCGACTCCGCCCTGGTGGAGCTGCGGTACATGAACCCGGAGTTTTACCCCCTGCTGCTGCGAACCATGGGGGACGCCGCCGGTCCCATCCGGCAGAGCGAGGCCTTCCGGGCACCGGAAATGGCCCGGGTCTTTACCGCCGAAAATCAGGCCGCCCCGGCCTGGGAGAATGGGACCTTGCTGCTGTGCTGGGCGGTGCAGTTCGATTCCGGCGTCCGGCCCATGATCCGCCGGAGTCTGGACACCCTGACCGGGGAGACGGAGGACGCCTTGGGCGTCCTGGACAACTGCTTCTTCGGCACCGGGGACAACACCCACGACCACTTTTCCCCCGAGGCCCTGAATTATTCCCCAGCGGACTACAACTGGCCCGTGGGCCTGGAAAAAAGCGGGTTGGACCCCTCCTTCCCCACGGTGATCCCCCTGACGGCGGAGGAGCTGGCTTCCTACCAGGCGCTCTTCACCGTCGTGGAGGACCCCTACGCCCTCCAGCAGCCCAATTACTACGCCGCCGCCCTTTCCGGGACCTTTGACGGCCCCGAGGAGGCGCCCGCGGAGCAGTTTCTCGCCGGCGGCTTTCCCGAGGAGGGGCCGCTGACCAATGTGGAGCGGTATCTGCTGGGCAGCCAGGTGGAGCTTACCGGCAAGGAGTACCTCCGCCTGCCGGCGGAAAAGGCCCGGGCGGTACTAAATCAATATCTGGGCACCGCGTCGGGCCTGGAGGCGCTGCTCTACCTGGAGGAGACGGACTGCTACTACATTCCCGCCGCCGCCCAGACGCCCCAGCGCGTCACCTTCACCGGCGGAGAGTATCTGTGCCAGAATCGGGCGGTGCGGCTGTTCTATACCGACGAAAACGGTCGGGAGAGGGTAATTGCCATGTACGTCAACTGGGACGGGGTGGGGAACGCCTTCTGGTATCACCTGCCGGCGGAGCAGGCCCAGGGATGGATGTACGGGCAGTATGAATAAGGTGCCCATTCCGATAGAAAGGAGACGGAAGATGAAACGCGTTTGTGCTGTTTTCTTGACTTTTTGCCTGCTGCTCTCCGGCTGCCAGGCGGCGCTGACGCCGGCGGCCGCCGGAAGCCCGGACTGGGTCCCGGAGGAATGGCAGCGGCTGTCCTATGAGGAATTTTTCTCCCGGCCCCGGGCGGCGGGGGAGAAGAATGCCTGGACCGCCCCCGGCGGGACCTTCCAGATCGCCAAGACGGAGGCGGGACTCCAGGTCCTCTCCGAAAAGGGGGAGGCCGTCTACACCGTGCCGGATTCCGCCGGGCTGACCGGGGAGGACTGGTCCAGCAACGGGGTGGCCGCCTACTGTGCCACGGGCACGGAAGTCCTCCAGGTGGAGCTGCTGACCGGCAAGACCAAGACCCTTTTCACCGGGGAAAATGTGCGGGAGCTGACTCTGGCGGACCGGGACGCGCTGTTTTTCATCGCCTCCGCCGGGGAGGACATGGCCGTCTACCGGCTCTACCTGCCGGAGGAGCGGCTGGACGCCGTCAAGACCGTGCCGTGGTACAATATCTACTGGCTGCACTGTTCCGTTTTGGACACCACCCTGATAGAGACGACCTACATGAACCCGGAATTTTACCCCTATTTTGAGCTGTCCCACGCGGAGCCGGACAGCATGGAGCTGATCGCCGAGCCGCCGGAGGAGACCCAGAACGACTATTTGACCTGCTGGGCCATTCAGTTTGGCGCCCAGACGCGGCCCCTGCTCCGGTCCCGGCTGGACACCCGCACAGGGGAGGAGACGGTGGAGCTGGGCGTTCTTGACAACTGCTGGTTTGGGGAACAGGATCTGTCCCACGACCACTTCTCCCCCGACGCCAAAAATTACTCCCCTTGGGACTACGGCTGGCCCTTGAACTACGATTACAGCGGCCTTTCCATCGAGCCGGAGATCCATTCGATGACGGCGGAGGAGCTGGAAAATTACCAGCTCCTGTTCACCCAGATCGCCGCGCCCTACGGCCTCCAGCCGGCCAATTACTACGCCGCCGCCCTGGGCTGCGTCTTCGCCGCGCCGGAGGAGCTGGATCTGACCCGCTTCTTTGCCTGGGGCTTCCCGGAGGAGGGCGCCGCGGACCATGTGGAGCGGTACCTTCTGGGGGAGGAGGACACCGTTTGGCTCCGGCTTCCGGCGGAGCGGGTGGCGGAGACGCTGGGCCGGTATCTGGGCCTGACGGAGGCCAAGGGTCTGCGCTACCTGGAGGAGACGGACTGCTACTATCTTCCTCTGACCCCTGTGGAGACGGCCCCGGCCCCGGTGTTCACCGCCGGGGACTACAACCCCCAGACCGGGGTGGTCCGGCTGTTCTACACCCGGGATGGCCGGGAGATGGTCTTCTCCATGCGGACCCTGCGCTATGAAGGCCTAACCGGCTACCGGTTATTGAGCAATACCGAGGCGGAATAAAAGTTCCGGCTCCCCAAATTTTGGGGAGCCGGCGTTTTACGCTTTCGCCGCCAGGCGTTCTTCATGGGTTTTGCAGAGGTTCTCCAAAATCGGCACGAAGATCAGGCACACCAGGCAGGAGGTCAGGCCGCCGTTGTACAGGCAGAAGCCCCCGTGAAGGTTGGGCACGGTGGTGACGATGCAGTAGTGCAGCACCCCGGCGGCAATGCCGTACTGCCAGCCGTACTTCCGGACGATGGGGGACAGGCCGTTGCAGAAGCAGGCCCCTACCACGATGGCCTGGGCGTTGATGGCTTGGGCAAAGCTCCCCCCGGCCAGCTGGGACAGGCCCATGAACAGGAAGGAGGCCCCCACATAGCCGATGAGCAGGGGCAGCACCGTCCGGGGGTTGGAGCCGGAGTTGCCGCAGCTGAGCATACAGAAAATCACGCCCAGGGTCACGGCGGTGAAGGTCGCGCCGATCAGGTTGTAGTAGGCCAGAATGAACAGGCCGTAGACGCCCATGTTCATCAGCATGGCGGCAAAGCCAAATTTGCCGGAGACGCTGACGGACGTCTCCCGGTCCTTCAGCACTTCCCAATAGTCCTTGGGCTTGCAGCCTAGGAGGAAGGCCCCCACGATACACAGCCCGAACAGCGCCAGGCAGAATAGATTCACTGCCATAGGATCGCTGCCCGCCTCGGTAGTCAGCGCGGGCACGTCGACGCCCATGGTCTTATACAGCGCGCCCTGCAGCAGGAAGGCCGTCATGCCCACGGGCAGGGCGGCGGAGTAGAGGACGAAGCCGTGGTGGACCTTGGGGGCGTAGGCGATGCCGGCGGGCAGGAAGAATCCGACGGCCAGGCCAATGGCCACGGCCAGGAGGATCCCAAGGGGCTGGAAGCCTATGACCTCGGCGCCGGGGTAGCGGAGCATCAGGTCGGAGAACAGGGGGGCCAGGCCGGTGGAAAAGAGCATGGCGCCCACCATGGTGCCGGGGGCGGCTTTTTTCACCAGGCAGTACAGGAACACGCCCAGCACCCCGGGCCACATATTCACAATGTTGATGCCCCAGCCGGTGAAGCCCAGGGTCAGCAGGAAGGCCAGGGTGGAGACGTTGTTGGGCTTGGCCCCGCAGAACTGGAACAGGGCCGTGGAAGCCAGGGCCACCAGGCCCATGTTGAGGAAGGTGGCGGCGAAGCCCCCCACGGCGAAGGTGTTCAGGGACAGCTTGCTGGGGGAGGAGACGATGCGCCCGAGGCCCGCGAACATCTCCGCCCGGTCCGGCATACATACGGCTCCCACCAGGAAGAAGAGGGAAATAAACGCGAAAAAGAGCTTTAGAAAATCGGACTCAGGGAGTTCTTTGAGTTTTTTCATGATCTCGCCTCCATTGAGATCGAAAAGAGTGGGTTTTTCAATTTTAATACAGCCGGGAAGGGTTTATTTCGGTGCGTCCCGCACCGGAGGTGCTCCCCCTAGCCCTGCCGGGGGCCTTACTTTCTTGTTTCGGCAAGAAAGTAAGCAAAGAAGCCGACCAAGGGGGCGCTTCGAGCAAAGGCGCCCCCCTTGGATTCCCCCGCCGCTCCCCGATAGTTCGGATAAACGGAGAACATATGTGGGCTTACGGCTTTTTAACGTAGGTGTGTGTAATTTTTAGGTGCAGCATGAAAAATGGTGCGCTGCGTTGACAATTGCACTGCCAGTAAATGGCGGTTGCACCTGAATAGAAGTAGTGGCTTTTCTGTTTTTGAGGCACCGATTAAGAAACTCCGTTAGCAAAAACCATCAATCAGCGCTTAGCAGAATTTGGAACGCTGCATAATTGGTTTCGTACATTCACGGTAGACGAGCCGTAGGCCACCCTCGAATTCCCCCCAGCGCCTCTGGCGAGGCGGCGGGGGGTCCTTAGGGGGGCGCCTTTGCTCGAAGCGCCCCTTTGGTCGGCTTCTTTGCTTACTTTCTTGCCGAAACAAGAAAGTAAGGCCCCCGGCATGGGTCGGGGGAGCACCCCGATGGGGTATGCACCAAAACAAAAAAGAAAAGGGTGGATTCTTTCCCCGCCCCCGCGGGGGCGGCGGTTAGCAGCCGGCGGCCCGCTCGGCGGCGACGACCACGTGCTTCATCAGCACGGAGGTGGTCACGCTGCCCACCCCGCCGGGCACCGGCGTGATGGCGGCCACAATGGGCTCCACCTCTTCAAAGACGGCGTCGCCGGCGATGGCGCCCTTGCCGCCCTTGCTGTTGGGCTTGTTCTCGTCCCAGTTGATGGACACGTCGATGACCACCTGGCCGGGCTTCACGAAGTCCTTGGTCAGGCTCCCCAGCACCCCGGCGGAGGTCACCAGGATGTCGGCCTTGCTGGCGATGGCGGCGGTGTTCACCGTCCGGGTGTGGCAGACCGTCACGGTGGCGTTTTTGCCCATGAGCATCATGGCGGCGGGCTTGCCCACCACCAGGCTCCGGCCGATGACCACCGCGTTCTTGCCCTTGCAGTCGATGCCGTAGTAGTCCAGAATCTCCATGCAGGCCTGGGGGGTGCAGGGGGCAAAGCCCAGGTCGGAGCGGCCTTCAAAGACCCCCGCGTTGGACAGGTCCGTCATGCAGTCCACGTCCTTCTTGGGATCCAGGCGGTTGCAGATCAGGTCATTGTACGCCTTTAAATGCTTGGGCAGGGGCCGGAACATCAGCACGCCGTGAACCGTTTCGTCGGCGTTCAGCTCGTCGATGGCGGAAAGGACCTGCTCCAGAGGCGCGTCGGCGGGCAGCACCCGCTTCACCGTCCGAACACCCACCAGCTCGGCCCGCTTGGTGGCGCCCTTCTCATAGCTCAGGTCGCTGGGGTCCTCCCCGATCCGCAGAAAGGCCAGGGTGGGCTCCACGCCCTTTTCCCGCAGGGCGGCGGTGCGCTGAGACAGCTCGCTGTTCATCGCGTCGGTAACTTCTTTTCCTAAAAGCAGCTTTGCCATAGTTCCTCCTTAAAAATTGGCCCGAACCTGGGCGAAAATCTGGTCCGCCAGGGGGCAGTACTTGTCCAGCATGGCGTTGGCCTTGTCGTTGAGGGCCTGGGCCGTCTCCCGGTTTTTCAGGCTCTTGGTGTTGATAAACACATTCAGGCTGGCCGCCTGGAGGGCCGCCTTGCAGCAGGCCGCGCCGCACCCGGCGTCGGACACCGCCAGCCGGGAGCCCTTCTCGGCGAACACGGCGATGGCGTCGATGGCCTGGCAGCACAGCTCCATCACGTGCATGGGGACGGCGCAGGCCGTCACCGTGGCCTCCTCCAAAATGGCGTCCCGATTGGGATCGTCCTTGGGGATGCCGTAGGCCTTGGCCAGGGGCACGAAGCCGATGTCGTCAGCCTCCACCTGGTCTAATAGCTCGGTCTGAAGGGCGTCGCACTTCGCTTTCAGCGCGATGATCTCCGCCTCCACGGCGGCGTATTTCTTCTTCCCCACGGTGAGGGACCCTACCATGTTGCCCAGGGCCGTACCAATGGCCCCCACCAGGGCCGCCGCGCCGCCGCCGCCGGGGGCGGGGGCGTTAGACGCCAGGACCTCCACGAATTTCCGGCAGGATTCCTTGGTCATATCCATAAGTATGCACTCCTTTTTGTAAATCTTTGGCCCCGCGGCAGCGGGGCCAAAGGCTATGGTTGGGTAGGGCTTAGAACAATCCGGAGATCTTGCCGGTCTCGTCCACGTCGATCCGCTCGGCGGCGGGGACCTTGGGCAGGCCGGGCATGGTCATGATCTCGCCGGTCAGGGCCACCAGGAATCCGGCGCCGGCGGAGACCTTCACGTTCCGGACGGTCACGGTGAAGCCCGTGGGAGCGCCCAGCTTGGTCTGATCGTCGGTGAAGGAGTACTGGGTCTTGGCCATGCAGATGGGCATATGATCGTAGCCCAGGTCGGTGAGGGTCTTGATCTGCTTCTCGGCGTTGGCGGTGAAGGTCACGCCGTCGCCATGGTAGATCTTCTTTACGATGGCCTCGATCTTCTCCTTGATGGACATATCCAGCTCGTAGGAGTAGGTGAAGTCGTTGGGCTGCTCGCAGAGGCGAACCACTTCCTTGGCCAGGGCAATACCGCCCTCGCCGCCCTTGGCCCAGACCTCGGACAGCGCCACGTTGACGCCCAGCTCCTTGCACTTGCGCTCCACCAGGGCCAGCTCGGCCTCGGTGTCCTGGGGGAACCGGTTGATGGCCACCACGCAGGGCAGCTTGTAGACCTGGGTGATGTTCTCCACATGCCGCAGCAGGTTGGGCAGGCCCTTCTCCAGAGCCTCCAGGTTCTCCTTGCCGGTCTCGGCCTTGGGCACGCCGCCGTTGTACTTGAGGGCGCGGACGGTGGCAACCAGCACCACGCAGTTGGGCTTCAGGCCCGCCATGCGGCACTTGATGTCCAGGAACTTTTCAGCGCCCAGGTCAGCGCCGAAGCCGGCCTCGGTAACGGTGTAGTCCGCCAGACGCATGGCGATCTTGGTGGCGGTGACGGAGTTGCAGCCGTGGGCGATGTTGGCGAACGGGCCGCCATGGACGAAGGCGGGGGTGTGTTCCAGGGTCTGGACCAGGTTGGGCTTCAGGGCGTCCTTTAAGAGGGCCGCCATGGCGCCCTGGGCCTTCAGGTCGCCGGCGGTGACGGGCTTGCCGTCCCGGGTGTAGGCCACCACCAGCCGGGCCAGCCGGGCCTTCAGGTCGTTGATGTCGGAGGCCAGGCACAGAACGGCCATGACCTCGGAGGCCACGGTGATGTCGTACCCGTCTTCACGGGGGGTGCCGTTGGCCTTGCCGCCCAGGCCGTCCACCACGAAGCGGAGCTGCCGGTCGTTCATGTCCACGCAGCGGCGCCAGGTGATCTGCCGGGGGTCGATGTTCAGGGCGTTGCCCTGATAGATATGGTTGTCCAACATGGCGGCCAGCAGGTTGTTGGCCGCGCCGATGGCGTGGAAGTCGCCGGTGAAGTGGAGGTTAATGTCCTCCATGGGGACGACCTGGGCATAGCCGCCGCCGGCGGCGCCGCCCTTCACGCCGAAGACCGGTCCCAGGGAGGGCTCCCGCAGGGCCACCAGCACGTTCTTGCCAATCTTCCGCATACCGTCAGCCAGGCCCACGGTGGTCGTGGTCTTGCCCTCGCCGGCGGGGGTGGGGTTGATGGCGGTGACCAGGATCAGCTTGCCGTCCGGACGCTTGACTTCGTTGAGGATGTTGTAGTCTACCTTTGCCTTGTACTTGCCGTACTGCTCCAGGTACTTCTCGTCCACGCCGGCGGTCTTAGCGATCTCGGTAATGGGGAGCATGGGGGTCTCCTGGGCGATCTCAATGTCGGTTTTGAATTCCATGATTGCATCTCTCCTTGTATCAATGTACCCCTGCCGTTATATGGCCCGGGGCCTACAGGATGTATGCGGGTTGCCGTTGGGTTGACGCGCCGCACCGTATTCGGTACTTTAGTACCGAAAACAAGGATAGCACTTTTTGTTGAAAAAGTCAATGGGTTTCCGGAAAAAATTCAAGTCTTTTTTAAGAAAAAGCGGCGCCCCGGGCAGGAAAACCCGGGGCGCTGGAATGGTCATTTTTCCGCCTTCTGGCGAAGCTCCTCCGCCGTCAGATCCAGGACGATGGACGTGGTTTTTGGGAACAGCTGGGTGAATTTCACCCCCGCCGAGGTCAACATCCGCTTGGAGGCCAGGGTGGCCATGGAGTCGGCGTATTTATCAGAGAGGTACAGCACCTCTTTGACGCCGCTTTGAATGATGGCCTTGGCGCACTCGTTGCAGGGGAACAGGGCCACATACAGCCGGCTGCCCCGCAGGTCCCGGCCGCTGGCGTTGAGGATGGCGTTGAGCTCCGCGTGGACCACATAGGGGTACTTGGTGGCCTCGCCCTCCCGTTCCCAGGGGTACTCGTCATCGGAGCAGCCCTTGGGCATGCCGTTATAGCCGGTGGAGATGATGATATTGTCCGGAGAGACGATGCACGCCCCCACCTGGGTGTTGGGATCCTTGCTCCGGCGGGCCGCCAGCATGGCGATGCCCATGAAGTATTCGTCCCAGCTGATGTAATCCGCCCGTTTCATAGCTCCTCCTCAGTCGAACAGTCCCAAAAATTTCTTCCGCTTGGGGCTGGAGCGGCCGTCCAGGCTCTCCTCCAGCTTCCGCAGCAGCTCCTTCTGCTCCCGGTTTAAGCGGGTGGGGGTCTCCACCACCACGGTGAACCGGTGGTTGCCCCGGCGGCGGGCATTGCCGATCTCCGGGATGCCCTTTCCGGGGATCACAAACTCCCGCCCGGTCTGGGTGCCCTCCGGCAGATCGAAGGTCTCCGGCCCGTCCAGGGTGGGCACCTGGATCTGGGCCCCCAGGGCCGCCTGGGTGAAGGTGATGGGCACCTCGCACAGAACGTCCTCGTCCTCCCGGGTGAAAATGGGATGCTTCCGGATCTCCACTTGAACCAGCAGATCGCCGCTGGGCCCCCCGTTGGAGCCCACGCAGCCCTCGCCCCGGACCCGGACGCTCTGGCCCTCGTCCACCCCGGCGGGGATGTGGACCAGGATCTTCTTGGTCCGCCGCACCTTGCCCCGGCCCCGGCAGGTGGAGCAGGGGCTCTTGAAGGTCTTGCCCCGGCCGCCGCACACCGGGCAGGCGGTGGTGGACTGCATACTCATGCCCATGAAATTCTGGGTGGTGCGCACCTGGCCGGTGCCCCGGCAGTTGGCGCAGGTCTCCAGCACCCCGTCGGCGGAGCCGGTGCCGTTGCAGGCGGCGCAGTTCTCGATCCGCTGGGCGGAGACCTCCTTCTCACAGCCGAAGGCCGCCTCCTCGAAGGTCAGCTCCAGCCGGGTCATCACATTTTCGCCCCGGCGGGGCATATTGGCCGTGGAGGCCCGGCGGCCGGTCCCGCCGCCGAAGAACTCCCCGAAAATGTCCCCCAGGTCCCCAAAGCCGCTGAAGCCCTCGAAGCCCCCGCCGCCGAAGCCCCCGGCGCCGAAGTTGGGGTCCACCCCCTGGAAACCGAACTGGTCGTAGCGGGCCCGCTTGTCCTGGTCGGAGAGGACCTCGTAGGCCTCCCCCACCTCCTTGAATTTTTCTTCCGCTTCCTTGTCCCCCGGGTTCCGGTCCGGGTGATACTGCATGGCCTTCTTCCGATAGGCCCGCTTGATCTCGTCGGCGCTGGCGGATTTGTCCACCCCCAGCACTTCATAATAATCCCGCTTGTTTTCTGCCATGTGCCTTACCCCTTAAACAACGCTAACGGGAGGGACGGCCGCGCCGCCCCTCTCGTCTGGCATGGAATCGCTGAAAATCAATCGACAGTCTCGTAATCGGCGTCCACCACGCCGTCGTCGCCGGGCTTCTGACCGCCCTGGGCGCCGCCCTGAGGACCGGACTGCTGATACAGCTTCTCGGAGACCTTGTAGAAGGCCTTCTGCACGTCCTCGGTGGCGGCCTTGATGGCGGCGATGTCGGCGCCCTTGTTCAGCTCCTTGAGCTTGTCGACGGCGGACTGGATCTCGGACTTCTCCTGCTCCGTGATCTTGCCGCCCAGATCGGAAAGGGTCTTCTCCGTCTGATAGATCACCTGGTCGGCGGCGTTGTGGGTGTCCACCTCGTCCTTGCGGGCCTTGTCCTGGGCGGCGTACTGCTCGGCCTCGTGAACGGCCTTGTCGATGTCCTCCTTGCTCAGGTTGGTGGAGGCGGTGATGGAGATCTGCTGCTCCTTGCCGGTGCCCAGATCCTTGGCGGATACGTTCACGATGCCGTTGGCGTCGATGTCGAAGGATACCTCGATCTGAGGCACGCCCCGGGGCGCCGGCGCGATGCCGTTGAGCTGGAACCGGCCAAGAGTCTTGTTGTAGGCGGCCATCTCCCGCTCGCCCTGGAGGACGTGGACCTCCACGGTGGTCTGGCCGTCGGCGGCGGTGGAGAAGATCTGGCTCTTCCGCACGGGGATGGTGGTGTTCCGGTCGATCAGCCGGGTAAATACGCCGCCCATGGTCTCAATGCCCAGGGACAACGGCGTCACGTCCAGCAGCACCACGTCCTTGACCTCCTGGGTCAGCACGCCGCCCTGAATGGCCGCGCCCAGAGCCACGCACTCGTCGGGGTTGATGCCCTTGAACCCATCCTTGCCGGTGATCTTCTTCACGGCCTCCTGGACGGCGGGGATCCGGGTGGAACCGCCCACCAGCAGGACCTTGTTCAGATCATTCGCGGAGAGCCCGGCGTCGGACATGGCCCGGCGGACGGGACCCATGGTCTTCTCCACCAGATCGGCGGTGAGCTCATTGAACTTGGCCCGGGTCAGATTCACGTTGAGATGCTTGGGGCCGGTGGCGTCGGCGGTGATATAGGGCAGATTGATCTCCGTGGAGGTCAGACCGGACAGGTCGATCTTGGCCTTCTCGGCGGCCTCCTTCAGACGCTGCATGGCCACCTTGTCCACGGACAGGTCGATGCCGTCGCTGCGCTTGAAGTCCTGCACCAGATAGTTGATGATCCGCTGGTCGAAATCGTCGCCGCCCAGGTGGGTGTCGCCGGCGGTGGCCAGAACCTCGATGACGCCGTCGCCGATGTCCAGAATGGACACGTCGAAGGTGCCGCCGCCCAGGTCATAGACCATGATCCGCTGGGAGCTTTCCTTGTCCAGACCATAGGCCAGGGCCGCGGCGGTGGGCTCGTTGATGATCCGCTTCACGTCCAGACCGGCGATCTTGCCGGCGTCCTTGGTGGCCTGGCGCTGGGAGTCGGAGAAGTAGGCGGGGACGGTGATCACCGCCTCGGTGATGGTCTGGCCCAGATAGGCCTCCGCGTCGGTCTTCAGCTTCTGAAGGATCATGGCGCTGATCTCCTGGGGGGTGTAGCCCTTGCCGTCGATGTTCACATGGTAGTTTTCGCCCATGTGGCGCTTGATGGAAGACACGGTGCGGTCGGCGTTGGTCACGGCCTGGCGCTTGGCCACCTGGCCCACCATCCGCTCGCCGGTCTTGGAGAACGCCACCACGGAAGGCGTGGTGCGGTTGCCCTCGGCGTTGGGGATGACGACGCTCTCGCCGCCCTCGTAAACGGCCACACAGGAATTGGTAGTACCCAAATCAATACCGATAATCTTGCTCATTTTAATTTCCTCCTTAAATTATATATGAAAGATGTTGTTTACAATGTTTCGATTTGCTCCGCAAAAACGTTACCGGGAACGCCCAGCAGCTGGAACGATTAGCACCATCCCGGTGCGTCTTGGCTGCGGGCCCCGCCCGCCCGCTGCCTGCTTATTCCTCCGCAGAAACGATACCGGGCAGGCCCAACAGATGTGACGACATCCACCAGGCCCTGTGCGCATTGTCAGCGGCGACTCGCCGCCTAGTTGGCGACTTGGACCATGGCGAAACGAACGATCTTGTCCCCCAGCTTGAAGCCCTTCTGGAAGACCTGAACGATCTCGTTCTGCCCCAAGGACTCGTCCTCCAGATGCATCACCGCGTTGTGGAGCTGGGGATCAAAGGAATCGCCGGGATTCCCGAAGATCTCCACCCCCAGAGCGTTGAGGATCTTCACCAGCTCCGCCATGGTCAGCTCCACGCCCTTCTTGTAGGCCGCGTCCTGGGTGGGCTGATTCAGCGCCCGCTCCAAATTGTCGTAAATCGGCAGCAGCTTCAAAATCGCGTCGGACTTGCCGTTGGTGTAGCTCTGATCCTGCTCCTTCCGGCTGCGCTTGCGGAAATTGTCGTACTCCGCCGCCAGCCGCAGGTGGGAATCATAAAGGGCCTTGTATTTTTCCTCCCAGGGATCCGGCTTGGGCGCTTCCGGCGCCGCCTCTTGCGCCTCCTTGACCGGCTCCGAGGCCTTCTCCTCGACCGCCGGCGTTCCGGCCTCCTTCTCCTCGGGAATAGGCTGCTTCTTCTCTTTTTCCTTTTTTGACACGTCTATGCCTCCTTCGGTTCCTCTCCGCTCTCCGGCAGCTGCTTCTGCTCCGGCTTGGCAAATAGCTTAGAGAGGCTTTCCGCGAAATAACTCAGCCGGGCCGTGACCTTGGCGTAATCCATCCGGGTGGGACCAACCACGCCGATCATGCCCTGCATCCCGTCTCCAATGTCGAACTTGGTCACCACAACGCTGGTGTCCTTCAGCTCCTGGGCCACGTTCTCCGGCCCTACCAAAACCTGGGTGCCGTTCTCACTGCGGATCACATCCGGCAGATTCGCCAGGGTCTCCTCATCCAGACTGGTCAAAACCCGCTGAGCCTTGTCCACATCCCGGTACTCCGGCTGATCCAGCAGCCGGTGCTGCCCCGTCACCATGATGCCGGTGTTCCCCGGCCGGCGAAGGGTCTCCAGGGTAAATTCTAAAACCACCGGCGCCAGACTGGCGGCGCTGCCCGCCGCGCCCATCACCCGGTCGAAAAGGCTCTGGGTAAATTCCCCGGCGGGAATGCCGGTGGCGGCGGCGTTCAGCGCCGCGCCCAGCAGCTTTAAGTCCGCCTCGCTGACTTCCAAAGGCAGCTTAATCAGCTTGTTCACCACCTCGTCGGTGGAGAGCAGCAGCACCAGAATGAAGCTGCCCTGGCCCGCCAGGATCAGATC
>CANRQC010000023.1 GCA_947632695.1 uncultured Oscillospiraceae bacterium
GGCTGCACCCTGGGGTGCCGGTACTGCCAGAACCGGGCCATCAGCGGCGGGCCGGTGGGAACGCCCATGGACGCCGTAGCCCTCCGGGCGGCCATGGAGGGCCTGATCCGGGAGGGGGCGGAGAACATCGACCTGATCACCCCCACCCATTTTCTGCCCACCATCCTCCCGGCCCTGCGGCCCAAGCTGCCGGTGCCGGTGGTGTACAACTGCGGCGGCTACGAGCGGGTGGAGACCATCGCCGCGCTGGACGGACTGGTGGATGTGTACCTGCCGGACCTGAAATACGCCGACAGTGGCCTGGCCCGCCGCCTTTCCGGGGCGGAGGACTATTTTGAAACCGCCTGCCGGGCCATTGAAGCCATGGCCCGCCAGGTGGGGCCTATCCAATGGCGGGAGGACCGGGTGGTGCGGGGCGTCATCGTCCGGCACCTGATCCTGCCGGGGCAAGTGGAAAACTCCCTGCGGGTGCTGGACTATCTGGGCGGCGCCTTTGCCCCGGGGCAGATTTTGGTCAGTCTTATGCGGCAGTACACCCCCATGGGCGGCCTGCCCGCCCCCTTCGACCGGACGGTGACGGAGGAGGAGTACCAGGCGGTGCTGAGCTGGGTCTATCTGAACCGGCTGGAGGGCTTCACCCAGGAGGCGGAGGCGGCGGATCGGCTATACATCCCGGATTTTTGAATATTTTTGGCAAAATGCCCGCTGGGAGCCCCCGGCGGGCTTTTTTCCTGTGCAGTTGGGCAATTGCATTTTTAGAGAAATGTGGTAAAATATAGGAAACCGTTGCGAACACAACCAATTTTTAGGAGACATATATGGACGGACGTCTGATCGGCATTCTCATCGACTCCTTTTGGAAAATCCTGCTCCCCGGCCTCACCGCTACCATTCCTCTGACGATCATTTCCTTCTCCATTGCCATGGTCATCGCGGTGATCGTGGCCCTGATCCAATTTGCCAATATCCGGCTGCTAAAGCAGCTGTGCCGGTTTTATATCTGGGTCATTCGGGGCACCCCGCTGCTGGTGCAGCTGTTCGTAGTGTTCTATGGGCTGCCCCGGGTGGGCGTCATCATCGACCCCTTTCCGGCGGCGGTGATCGTCTTTTCCATCAACGAGGGAGCCTACTCCGCCGAGGTGGTCCGGGCAGCCCTGGAGGCGGTGCCCGCCGGGCAGATCGAAGCGGGCTACTGCGTGGGCATGAACTATTTGCAGATCATGTGGCACATCGTCCTGCCCCAGGCCATGCGGATCGCCTTCCCGCCCCTGTCCAACTCCCTGATCGCCATGGTGAAGGACACCTCCCTGGCCGCCAACATCACCGTGGTGGAGATGTTCATGGAGACTCAGCGGATCGTGGCCCGGACCTGGGAGCCCCTGGCGCTGTACATTGAGGTGGGGCTCATTTACCTGCTGTTCTGCACCGTGCTGACCAAGCTCCAGAGCTTCGGGGAAAAGAGGATGCGTACCTATGGAAAATAACGCCATGCTGGAGGTCCGAGGTCTGAAAAAGCGCTTCGGCGACCTGGAGGTGCTGAAGGGCGTGGATCTGACCGTCCATCAGGGAGACGTGGTGGCGATTTTAGGGCCCAGCGGCTCGGGAAAGACCACCTTCCTGCGCTGCCTCAATTTCCTGGAGACCGCCGACGAGGGGACCCTGGTCTTTGATGGGGAAGTCTTTCATCTGGGGAAGGTCCCCCGGCGGGACGTGGCCCAGCTGCGGAAAAAGACCGCCTTCGTCTTTCAGAATTACAATCTGTTTCTCAACAAGACCGCCCTGCAGAACGTGATGCTGGGGCTCCAGGTCGCCCGGAAGGTCCCCAAGGGCCGGGCGGAGGCCCGGGCCAAGGCGGCGCTGGACAAGGTGGGCCTGGCCGACCGGTACAATTACTATCCCCATCAGCTCTCCGGCGGCCAGCAGCAGCGGGTGGCCATCGCCCGGGCCCTGGCCACGGAGCCGGAGATCATCTACTTTGACGAGCCCACCTCCGCCCTGGACCCGGAGCTGATCGGAGAGGTGCTGGCGGTGATGCGGCAGCTGGCCCGGGAGGGGATGACCATGCTGGTGGTCACCCATGAGCTGCATTTTGCCCGGGAGGTCTCCAGCCAGGTGATCTTCATGGAGGGCGGGCAGGTGCTGGAATCCGGCGCTGCCGAGGCCTTCTTCCGGGACCCGAAAGAAGCCCGGACCCGGGCGTTTCTTCGTACCATCAGCGGCCGCGAGGCCGGTGAAATAGACCCCAAAAAGGAGTAAGAAATCTATGAAAAAAGTGATCGCTTTACTGTTGAGCGGCCTGCTGGCCCTGAGCCTGCTGACCGCCTGCGGCCCCACGGAGCCCCAGAATACCGCCGGCAATTCCCAGTCCACGGAGGCGCCCGCTGGGGCGGACCATCTGGCCCGGATCCAGGAAGCCGGAAAGATCGTCGTGGCCATGGAGGGGACCTGGTCCCCCTGGACCTACCACGATGAAAACGACGAACTGGTGGGCTACGATGTGGAGGTGGCCCGGGCCATCGCCGAAAAGCTGGGCGTGGAGGTGGAATTCGTCGAGGGCGAGTTTGACGGCCTGTTCGCCGGCATGGAGGCCGGGCGGTACGACATCGTGGTCAACGGCGTGGACATCGACGAGGAGCGGGCGGAAAAGTACGACTTCTCCACCCCCTATGCCTACAATCAGACAGCGGTGATCGTAGCCATGGACAACGAGGAGATCACCTCCTTTGAGGACCTGGCCGGTAAGCACACCGCCAACACCATCACCAGCACCTACGCCAAGGTGGCGGAAAAGTACGGCGCCACCGTCACCGGCGTGGACGACCTGGCCCAGACCTTTGAGCTGCTGCTCACCGGCCGGATCGACGCCACGCTGAACTCCGAGATGACCTTCTACGATTACATGGCCGCCCACCCCGACGAGCAGATCAAGATTGCCGCCCTGGGGGAGGCCACCCAGACCGCCATCCCCGTGATGAAGGGCGAGGACAACGCCACCCTGCTTGCCGCCATCAACCAGGCCCTGGCGGAGCTGGCCCAGGAGGGCAAGCTCACGGAGCTTTCCAACAAGTACTTTGGCCGGGACATCTCCCAGGATCAGCCCCAGTAATCCCTCTGATTTAGGCAAAAGCGCCCCCAAGTCCATGGGACTTGGGGGCGTCAATTTGTCAAAAAGCCTTCAAACGCGCTGTCCGAAACGGGGTCGGGCGTTATTGCGCGGCGCTTTGGGCAATATCGGAAAGGGTCTCCTGGGTGCGGGCCAGGGTCTGACGGCTGGCTGTCACCGCTTCCCGCAGCCGGTCCACCTGGGCCTGGGTCTGCATGGTCACGGCGGCCAACTGCTCCTCCGCCTGGGTCAGGCTCTCCCGGGCCGCCGCCAGGGCGTTCCCCGCCTGGCCGCAGAGCTGGGCCGCCCGCTCCCGGGCCATCCGCTCCGTCCGCTCGGCCCGGCGGTAAATCGCCAGCTCCGCCTCGGTGCTGGCGGGATCTGTCTGCTTGGCCTTGGCCAGCTCCTGCTTCGCCTGCTCCAGCTCCTGCTTTGTCTTGGAAAGCTCCTCCTCCAAAGCCTGAATCCGGTCCGCCTCCGGCGGGCTCTGCCGGGGAGCCTCCCGCAAGGTCTGATTCTCCGTCCGGAGACGGCTCAGCTCCGCCTGATAGCGATTATTGATGTACTCAATATAATTCACCACATCCTCCCGGTTGAATCCCCGGAAAGACGTTCTGAAGCTCTGATTTTCCGCCATGGGGACAGGCCTCCTTTCTTTCTGCAAAAAGTATACCACACCCCTCCCCCGATTACAAGCCCCCTGTCCGCCATTTTCCGCCGAAAAAATACGGATTTTCCTATTGACAAATCCCGGCAGCCGTGGTACTATATTTGGGCGGCGGAAAACCGCGGAAAACGCGCGAGTGGTGGAATTGGTAGACTCGCTAGATTCAGGTTCTAGTGTTCATTTCGGACGTGGGGGTTCAAGTCCCCCCTCGCGCACCAAAAATCGGCAATCCTCGTTAGAGAGTTGCCGATTTTTACTTTTTCACTCTTCACTTTTCACTCTTCACTAGATCCGATAGGCCGATTTTTGGAAAGTAAAAAGTAATATGTAAAAGTGAAAAAGTGTGGTGTCCCCTTCGGGGACGATTGAAAAAGCCACCGTCCCCGGCGAAAACTGGGGACGGCGATTTTTTACGCTTCCTCCGGCGGAGGGGTGAGCATGGCGATGGAATCCGCCTGGGGGATGGGCCTACCTTCCATGCAGGCGGCAAACTGGGCCCCGGTCATGGTCTCGTTTTTCAGGAGGAACTCCGCCACCTGGCGCAGCTTTTCCCCATCCCGGGTCAGAATGGCCTTGCACTTTTCATAGGCCTGGTCGATGACGGCCTTGACCTCCTGGTCGATGATCCCCGCCACCTCCTCAGAGTAGGACTTGGTCTTTTCGTAGTCCCGGCCCAGGAACACCTCGTCGTCGCTGGTATAGGACACGGTCCCCAGCCGCTGGCACATGCCGTACCGGGCCACCATGTCCCGGGCCAGCTTAGAGGCCCGGTCAATGTCGTTGGAGGCCCCGGTGGAGATATCCTGGAGGAACAGTGCCTCCGCCACCCGGCCCCCCAGCAGGCCCACGATCTGCTCAAACATCTGGTTCCTGGTCAGGTGCTGGCTGTCCTCCTGGGGCCAGCTCCAGGTCATGCCCAGGGCCTTGCCCCGGGGAATGATGGAGATCTGCCGCACCGGGCTGTGGGTGGGCAGGCTGTGCATGGCCACGGCGTGGCCCGCCTCATGGATGGCGGTCAAGCGCAGGTCCTCCTTCCGGATCACCCGGCTGCGCTTCTCCGGCCCGGCCAAAATTTTCATCATGGCGTCGTTGAGATCCTGCATATTCAGCGCAGGCCGACCCTCCCGGGCCGCCAGGATGGCCGCCTCGTTGAGCAGGTTGCTCAGGTCCGCACCGGTAAAGCCGCTGGTGGCCATGGCGATGGTTTTCAGGTCCACCGAATCGTCCAGCCGCTTACCCCGGGCGTGGACCTTCAGAATGTCCTCCCGGCCCTTGGCGTCGGGGACGCCCACATAGATCTGCCGGTCAAACCGGCCAGGCCGCAGCAGGGCCGAGTCCAGAATATCCGGCCGGTTGGTGGCGGCCAGGACGATGACGCCCTCGTTCTTGCCGAAGCCGTCCATCTCCACCAGCAGCTGGTTCAGGGTCTGCTCCCGCTCGTCGTGGCCGCCGCCCAGGCCCGCGCCCCGCTTCCGGCCCACGGCGTCGATCTCGTCGATAAAGACGATGGCTGGCGCCACTTTCTTCGCCTGGTCGAACAGGTCCCGCACCCGGCTGGCGCCGACGCCCACATACATCTCCACAAAGTCGGAGCCGGAAATGGAGAGGAACTCCACCCCCGCCTCCCCTGCCACGGCCCGGGCCAGCAGGGTCTTACCGGTGCCCGGTGGGCCCACCAGCAGAAGGCCGTGGGGCACCTTGGCGCCGATCTTGGTAAATTTGTCGGGATCCCGCAGAAAGTCCACCACCTCCTGCAGCTCCGCCTTTTCCTCGTCGGCGCCGGCCACGTCGTCAAAGGTGACCTTCTCCCCGTCGGGCAGGCCCATGCCCGCCCGGGCCCGGCCGAAATTGGCCATGGGATTGCCCCCGGCGTTGTTGATCCTGCTCATCAGGAAGAACCACACCAGCAGCACCGCCAGCCCCGCCAGAATCAGGGGGAGTACATAGTCATAGGGGCTGGTCTGGGCCTCCGGCGGAAAATCATAGCTCTCCAGCACCCCGGAAGCGGTCTGGTCCTGAATTAGGTCCCAAATCTCCCGGCGAAACGCCTCCACGTCCGACAGGGGCACCGTCAGGGTGGAACTACCGTTGTAGGGCGTGTGGAGCTGCAGGGTCAGCTGGCCCTCCCGGGCGGAAAAGGCGCGTACCTGCTCCTTCTGAAACAGCTCCACCACCTGCGAATAGGCCAGGTTGGTCAGCCCCGGGTTGAAGATCTGGAGCAGCCAGGTAAAGGCCACCGCCAGAATGACCAGGTAGAGGATCACGGTGATGAATTTGCGGTCTTTCAATGGAAATTCTCCTTACTGCTGATATACCTCCGGCTTGAGAACGCCGATATAGGGAAGATTGCGATACTGCTCGTTATAGTCCATCCCATAGCCCACCACGAACACGTTGTCGATGACAAAGCCGGTGTAGTCCGGCTGCAGGGTGATCCCGGGCTTCCGCCGGGAGGGCTTGTCCAGGAGGGTACACACCGTCAGCGACGCGGGATGTTTGGTCAGCAAATGGCGGTATGTAAAGTCCAGGGACCCGCCAGTGTCGAAAATGTCCTCCAAAATGATGACGTGCCGGCCCTCCAGATCGGTGGACACGTCCTTTTTGACGGTCATTTCCCCGGCGGTGGTGCCGTTATAGGAGGAGATCCACATAAAGTCGATTTGACACTGGGCGTCAAACTGGCGGATCATGTCGCTGAAGAAGATCAAAACGCCCTTCAGCACCCCCACGAACACCGGGTTTTTGTCTGCGAACCGCTGCTGCAAAATGCCCGCCAGCTCCTGGACCTTGGCCCGAAGCGCGGCTTCCGAGATGAGTACCCTTTGGATGTTTTCTTCCATGCGAAGAACCTCCTATATTTCTTTTTCCCGATAGACCATCGGTTCTATCCAATACGTCCTGCCGGGGCACGCCCGGTCCAGGTTGACCCCCAGACCGAAGACCCCCAGCACCCCCGCCTGATCCGCCAGCACCGGCACCCGGCAGCGCCGGGCGGCGGGGATCTTCCGGTCGATAAAGAGCTTTTTCAAGGTTTTCCGCCCGCCGGGAAGGCGCATCTCGTCCCCCGGCTCCCGGCTCCGCACCAGAACGGGGCCCTCGGGGCACACCTGGAACCGTCCTGGGCCCGGCGGCGCGTCCCCCGGCAGCACCGTCACCCGCAGGCCCCAGTCGGGAAGCTCCACTGTCCCGGTCTCCGGCAGGATGGCCGGCGCCGGCGGGGCGGCATCGGGAAGGACGGTCAAGGTATCATACTCCCGGGCCAAAATCACCCCGCCGGGAAACAGGCCCCGGGCCCCGGGCTTTTCGGAAAACACCAGCTTTTCCGCCAGGGCGATATGCTCCGCGGTGGGTTCCAAGACCCCGGCAGCTTCCAGAAGGGCCGCCAGGCACCGGTTCCTTTGGGCCTGGGGCATGGCCCGCAGGGCGGAAACACTGCTTTCGGGAACAGACAGGCCGGAGAGCAGCGCCTCCTCCTCCCGCAGCCGCAGAGCCATGGCGGAGAGGTCCTCCCCCAGCCGGGGATTTTCCCGGTACAAAAGGGGCATGACTTGGCTACGCAGCCGGTTCCGGAGGAACCGGTCGGAATCATTGGTGCTGTCCGTCATATAGTCGATCCCCTGATCCTCCAAAAAGGCCAGCACCTCCCGCCGGGTCACCAGCAGCATGGGCCGGAGGATCCGGCCCCGCACCGGGGCGATGGCCCCCAGGCCCCGGAGGCCCGTCCCCCGCACCAGGCGGAGCAGGACCGTCTCGGCGTTGTCGTCGGCGGTATGGGCGGTGGCGATCTTCCCAGGCAGGGCGTCAAAAAAGGCGTACCGCGCCTCCCGGGCGGCGGCCTCCAGCCCCTTCTCCCCCGGCTCCACCCGGCCTCGGCCCACCGCCAGGGGAATTTGGTAGTCTCGGCAGAAGGCCCGGACAAATTCCTCGTCCCGATCCGATTCCGCTCCCCGAAGGCCGTGGTTAAAATGGGCGGCGGAGAGGCGGACGTCCAGCTTCTCCCGCAGCAGGTACATACACCACAGCAGCGCCATGGAGTCCGGGCCGCCGGACACGGCGCAGGAAAGATCGTCTCCCGGCGCGAGCATGGAATAGCGCCGCAGAAGGGTCAGGACCTTATTCCGCATGCTTCCACTCCCGGTCGGTGAACAGGCCGTACTGGGGCAGCCACTGGAGACGCACCGTTCCGGTCTCGCCGTGGCGGTTCTTGGAGATCAGCAGCTCCGCCACGTTTTTATCCTCGGTATTCTCGTTGTAGTATTCGTCCCGGTAGAGAAACAGCACCACATCCGCGTCCTGCTCGATGGCGCCGGATTCTCGCAGGTCCGACAAAATGGGTCGCTTGTCCTGGCGGCTCTCCACCGCCCGGGACAGCTGGCTCAGACAGATCACCGGCACGTTCAGCTCCTTGGCCATGATTTTTAGGGCCCGGGAAATCTCCCCCACCACGGTGACCCGGTTTTCGCCGCTATTGCTCCGGCCATAGCCGGAGCCGGTCATCAGCTGGAGATAGTCGATAATCACCAGACCCAGATTGTCCAGCCGGCGGCACTTGGCGTTCATCTCCGCCACGGTGATGCTGGGATTGTCGTCCACCCGGATGTCCGTCTGGCTCAGGGCGGCGGAGGCCATGCACAGCTGGCTCCACTCCTCCTCCGACAGCTTGCCGGTGGCGATTTTCTGGCTGTTGACAAAGCTCTCGCTGGACATGAGCTTCATGGCCAGCTGCTCCCGGGACATTTCCAGGGAGAAGAAGGCCACGGTCTTCTGATATTTTTTGGCCACGTTCAGGCACAGATTCAGCGCCAAGGTGGTCTTGCCCATGGCGGGCCGGGCCGCCAGCAGCACCAGGTCCGAGGGGTTTAAGCCGTTGATCTTGCTGTCCAGATCCTTCAGGCCCGTGGACAGTCCGGGAAAATCCGCGTCGGACCGGCTCAGCTCCGCCAGGCGGTCAAACACCTTGTGGAGGATCACCCCAATGGGCTCCAGGGAATCCCCCCGCTCCCCCTTCCGCAGGGCGTAGATCTTCTTCTCGGCGCTCTCCAAGATCTCCGACGGGGTGCCCACCTGGGAGTAGACCGTCTCGGAGATGTCCGCCGCCGCCTGCCCCAGGGCCCGCAGCATGGCCTTGTCCCGGACGATGCCGGCATAGCGCACCGCGTTGGCGGCGGTGGGGGTGATCTCCATCAGCTGGCGCACATAGTCCCGGGACTCCTCCCGGTAGAGGCCCAGCTCCCGCAGCTTGTCCAGCACCGTCACCGGGTCGATGGTCTGGGAGAAGTTGAACATGGTGTAGATCGCGGTGTAAAGGTCCCGGTTCTGCTGGAGATAAAAGTCCTCCGGACGGAGAATCCCGATCACATCCGTCAGGCACTGGCTGTCGATCAAAATAGAGCCCAGCACCGCCTGCTCCGCCTCCAGCGACTGAGGCTGCTGCTTCAGGGAAAGTTCCTCGTCCATGGCTTTTCTCCTCTCTGTCTAACGAATTATGCCTCTTGGATCTTCACCGTCAGCGGGGCCGTGATCTCATAGCCCAAACGGCACTGGACGGTATAGGTGCCCACGTTTTTGATGGTCTCGGAAATCAAGATCTTCCGCCGGTCCAGCCGCACGCCGGTGGCGGCAAAGAGGGCGTCGGCGATTTCCTGGCTGGTGACGGAACCGAACAGCCGCCCGGCGCCGCCGCCCTTGGCGGTGACGGTAATGGTCATCTCCCGCAGCTTTTTGGAAAGCGCCATGGCCTCCGCCTTCTCCCGGGCCGCCTTTTCGGCGGCGGCCTTGTCGTTCATCCGCATGGTGTTGATGGCGTCGGGCGTGGCCTCCATGGCAATTTTCCGGGGCAGCATATAGTTCCGGGCGTAGCCGTCGGAAACCTCCAGCATCTGGCCCTTCTTGCCCTTGCCGTGAACATCCTGAAGCAAAATCACTTTCATGAAATTTCCCTCCTATTCGCTTTCGTAATACTGGTCGATGGAGGCCACCAGCCGGTCCAGGGCCTCCTTCACCGTGACGTTTTTGATCTGGGCGCCGGCGGTGGCGGCATTGCCGCCGCCCCCAAGCGGCTCCAGGATCATTTGCATATTGGCTTTGCCAATACTCCGGGCGGAAATGATCACCTGGTTGTCATCCGGGTACAGCACAAACGATGCGCTGATGCCGGAAATGTTCAGCAGCTCGTCCGCCGCCTGGGCCGCCAGGACCCGGGAGGTGCCCGTGTTCAGCGCGGCAATGGCGATCTCCTTCCGGTACATCCGGGCGGAGCGAATGATCTGGTACTTGGCCATGGTCTCCTGGAAGTCGTTCTGCAAAAGCATCTTGACCTCCACCGGGTCCGCCCCCAGCTGCCGCAGATATGCCGCCGCCTCAAAGGTCCGCTCGCCGGTACGGACATGGAAGCTCTTGGTGTCCAGAAAGACGCCGGAGAGCAGACTCTTGGCCTCGATGGGCAGAACGTCCGTCTTCTCCACCGCGTATTCCAGCAGCTCCGTCACCAGCTCCGAGGCGGAGGAGGCGTACGGCTCATGAAAGTTTACCACCACTGGGTTGATATAATCCGCCGCACGGCGGTGATGATCCACCACACAGACCCTGGAAACCGCCTCCAAAAGGGGTTTGCACTCCACCTGGTCCGGACGGTTGGTATCCACCACCACCAGGGTGGAGTGGCTGTCCGCCAGCACCATGGCCTCCTGGCCGGAGATGAACACGTCCTTATATTCCGGCGCGCGGCCCAGCTCTTCCAGGAGCCGCTTGGAGGCGTTCCGGTCCAGGTCCAGGACGATATAGCCCTTCTTTCCCTTCTTGCGGCACATACAGTTGATGCCCACGGCGGCGCCCACCGCGTCCATGTCCGCGTTCCTATGGCCCATGATGAATACCTTGCTGCTCTGGCCGATCAGCTCCATCAGGGAGTTGGCGGTGACCCGGCTGCGGACCTTGCTCCGATGGTCAGCCTCCTTGGTGCGGCCGCCGTAGAAGGTAAAGTTCAGCCGGTCCTTGACCACCGCCTGGTCGCCGCCCCGGCTCAGGGCCATTTCAATGGACAGCGAGGCAAAGTCATAGCACTCCTCAAAGCTGGCCCCATCCACCCCCAGGCCGATGGAGACCGACGCCGCCAGGCCAGCGGGGCTGGTGATCTGGTGCATTCGCTCCAGCAGGGAGAATTTATCCTGGGCCGCCAGGATCATATCCCGTTTTTCAAAGATGAACAGAAATCGGTTCCGCTCCAGCCGGCGGAGCAACCCATGGTAACCCTCCGCCCAGGAATTGATGGTCTCGTTCAGCCGGGCGTTCAGGGCGGACATGGCGCCCTCCGTCATGTTCTTGGTCAGCTCCTCGTAGTTGTCCACCAGAATGATGGCCACCACCGGGCGGGAGCGGATATATTCGTCCCGGACCTGGTACAGCTCCGTCAGGTCCGTGAAGTACAGCACCCCCAAAAGGGTCTGCTCCGGGTCGCTGGCCCGGAGGGTGGTGCCGTAGACCCGGCAGCGCCGGCCTCCCAAGGTCACGTCCCGGGGGCTCTCCCGCTTGCCCGCGGTGAGCCAGTCCACCGAAAAGCCGGGGAGCACTTCCTCCAGAGGCTTATCCGAAAGCCCCGGATGAAAGCTCACCGCGCCGGCGAAGGCAGAATTGACGTAGATCACCACCCGGTCCTCCAGCCGGAGCATGAGCACGGGGAAGGGGCTCTCCGTCTCCCGGGCGGAGCTGACCGCGTCCATGGCGGAGTTCAGGTAGGTTTGCAGCTCCCGGTGGCGCTTCCTTTGACGGATCAGGTAGACGATCACCAGCGCCAAGGTAACGACCGCCTCTACCGCCGCCAGGATATAGGCCTGGGACAGCACCGCGCCCAGTGTGAACAATACCAGGACCAGGAAATACATCCCCATTCTGGGCCGCAGCAGCCGCCCCAGTTTCTTATCCATGCCCCCACCTCCCGATGATAGCGTTCCTAATTAGAGGTATTATATCAAATACCGGAAAAAGGTGCAAGTCCTTCTCAAGGATTTCCCAAAAAACTTCTGTTGCGTTCCAGTAGAAGCGGGGCAAAGGGCGCAAACGGAATTTGTGACGCGGCTTTGGCAAAATGAACACTTTGGACGCCGTTTCTCTGTGAAAAACAGAGGTTGCATTTTTCCCACAAATTATGTACAATGGTAAAAAATCCCCGGAGGCGCCTATGTCTACCCTGTTTTATATCGGCGACAGCACCGTCGCCTTTAACAAATTCGATACCTACCCCCAGACCGGCATTGCCCAGGCCATGTCCCTTTTTTTGGCGGACGGGGTGGCCCTGGAGGCCCGGGGCCGGAACGGGTACAGCACCAAATCCTTCCTGGACGAGGGCTGGTTCCGCCCAGTGAAGGACGCTATGGCGCCGGGGGATCTATTGCTCATCCAGTTCGGGCACAACGACGAAAAGGACGATCCTGCCCGGCACACGGACCCGGACACCAGCTTTTCTGATAATCTTCGGCTGTTTCTGGACGCGGCCCGGGGGGCGGGGGCCCTGCCGGTGCTGATCACCCCGGTGGCCCGGCGGCGTTTTTCCCAGCACCGATTCTGTCCCGGCAGCCACGGGGCCTATCCCGAGGCCGTCCGCCGGGTGGGTCGGGAGGCGGGCGTGCCGGTGCTGGACCTGACCGCCCAGACGGAGGCCCTGGTGGAGAAGCTAGGGGACGAGGCCAGCAAGCCTCTTTACATGTGGCCCAAGGACAACACCCATCTAAAGCCCGCCGGGGCGGTTCAAATGGCGGAGATGGTGAGTCGGGGGCTATACGATCTGGGCGGGGTCTACCGGGCCTTCCTGGATCCCAAGGTCATCGCGTATTTTGAAGAAAGTCATTTATAAGGAGGATCATCAGTGAACGCCAAGGAGATCATGCAAATTTTCCAAGACACCGCCTATGTCCGTACCGGCGGCAGCCCCGAGGAGCTGAAATGCGCGGAATACCTCATCGGCAAGTGCAAGGAGCTGGGGCTGGAGGCCAAGCTGGAGCCCTTCCCGGTGCAGATGGCCGAGATCAAGGAAGCCCGCCTGACGGTGGACGGCCAGGAGATCCCCTGCAAGGGCTACCGCTGCGCCGGCAGCGGGGAGGTGGAGGCGCCGTTTTACTACCTGACGGGCAGCGATCCCCACAGCCTGGCCCAGTGCAAGGGGAAGATCGTGCTGGTGGACGGCCTGGGCCACTGGACCTACCACGACCTGGTGGAAAATGGCGCTGTGGGCTTTCTGACCTACGGCGGGGATATCGCCACCCCGGACCGGGACATCGACCAGAAGGAGCTGCGCTCCTCGGTGTGCCAAGATATCGCCAAGCTCCCCGGGGTCCATATGAACGTGAAGGACGCGGTGCGGCTGGTGGCCCAGGACGCCAAGACCGCCAAGATCGTTCTACAGCAGGAGGAATACGAAGGCGAGTCCCGGAACGTGGTGCTGGAGATGCCCGGGGAGATCCCCGAGACCATCGTCTTCTCCGCCCACTACGACTCCACCTCCTTGTCTCAGGGCGCTTACGACAATATGTCCGGCAGCATCGGCATTCTGGGGGTGGCGGCCTACTTTGCTCAGCATCCCCACAGGCACAGCCTGCGGTTCGTGTGGTGCGGCAGCGAAGAGCGGGGCCTGCTGGGCGCTAAGGCCCACTGCGCCAAGGAGGAGAATCTGAAAAACCTGGTCCTGAACATCAATCTGGACATGATCGGCTCCGTGATGGGCAAGTTCGCCGCCTGCTGCACCAGCGAGGAGAAGCTGGTCCACTACATCAGCTATCTGGGCAGCGAGCTGGGCTTCGGCATTTCTGTCCGGCAGGAGGTCTACTCCAGCGACTCCACCCCCTTTGCCGACAAGGGCATTCCGGCGGTGACCTTTGCCCGGATGGCCTCCGGCAGGGCGGCCCCCATCCATGTGCGCTACGACACCCTGGAGCTGGTGAAGGGGGAGCGGATGGAGCAGGACATCGGCTTCATTACCGCCTTTGCCCAGCGGATGGCGAACGCCGTCACCTGCCCGGTGGCCAAGGAGATCCCGGAAAACATGAAGGAGAAGCTGGACATCTACCTCTGCCGCAAGCGGGACAAACAATAACCGCCGCCCCCTTGGGGGGCAAGCGGCGCCGGCTTCTTGAAACCGAAATAGTACCAAAAACCGCGCCCCCGGGCTTTCCGGGGGCGCGGTTTTTATCATCGATGGGCCAGGTCGCACCAGGGAGACAATGGGCAGCCGCCGCATTTGGGGGCCCGGGCGGTGCAGGTGTCCCGGCCAAACAGGACGATCCGGTGGCAGAAATCGGAGCTTTCCTCGGGTGGCAAAATCTGCCGGAGCTGCCGCTCCACCTTTTCCGGGTCCTTGCTACCGTCGGTGAGGCCCAGACGGCCGCAGATCCGGATGCAGTGGGTGTCACAGACCACGCTGCCCGGCACCCGATAGATGTCCCCCAGCAGCAGGTTGGCGGTCTTCCGGCCCACGCCGGGAATGCGCAGCAGCTCCTCCATGGTCCCGGGCACCTTCCCGCCGAAGTCGGACAGGAGCATCTGGCACGCCAGCACAATGTCCCGGGCCTTGTGGTGGAAAAATCCGCAGGTACGCACCAGCTCCTCCACCTCCCCGATATCCGCCGCCGCCATGGCCTCCAGGGTGGGATAGGCGGCGAAAAGGGCGGGGGTCACCTGATTGACCCGGGCGTCGGTACACTGGGCGGAAAGCCGCACGGCGATCAGCAGCTCATAGTCCTTGCCATAGTGGAGCGCGCACATGGACTGGGGATAGATTTCCTTCAAAGCGGCGATGATCGCCGCGACTTTTTCTTTCATAGGCAGGTCCTTCTCTCTTTTTCCCCTATTGTATCACAGCCTCGACGGTTTGGAAAGGTTTTTTTCTTCTCCCGGCACAAAACCGTCTCCCTGGGGATATGATGGCATAGATGTTTGGAGGGATACCCATGGAAACCAGCTTGGATCGGCTGCGGCCCGGCTGCCGGGCCGTCATCATGAAAGTGAACACCGCCCCCGCGCTGACCCGGCGGCTGCGGGATTTTGGCCTGGTGCCGGGGACGGCGGTACACTGCCGGTATAAAAGCCCCTGGGGGGACGTGACCGCCCTGTATCTGCGGGGGGCGGTGCTGGCCCTGCGCACCAAGGATCTGCGGCGGATCCGGGTGCGCTGCGAATGAGAAGCAAGCCGGTACGAATGCGGAAGGTGGCCCTGGCGGGCAACCCCAACGTGGGAAAAAGCACCCTGTTCAACGCCCTCACGGGGCTGCGTCAGCACACCGGCAACTGGCCGGGAAAGACGGTGGGCCTGGCCCAGGGCCGGGCCCGCCGGGGCAAAACAGAATATCTTTTCACCGATCTGCCGGGTACATATACCCTGGACGGGGCCTCGGAGGACGAGCGCATCGCCGGGGAATTTCTGAAAGATGGGGATTCGGACTGCGTGGTGGCGGTGTGCGACGCCAGCTGTCTGGAACGGAGCCTGATCCTGACGCTGCAGGTGCTATCCCGCTGCCGCCGGGTGGTGGTCTGCGTCAATCTGATGGACGAGGCGGAGCGCCAGGGCCTGCGGTTGGATCTAAAGGCCCTGGAAAAGGCGCTAGGCGCGCCGGTGGTGGCCACCTCCGCCAACCGGGGCCGGGGGCTGGAGGCCCTTCTGGCCCAGATCGACCGGGTCTGCGACGGCCCGGAGCGGCCCTTGGGACACTGGGAGGACCCGGTCTCCGCCGCGGAGGCCGTCTGCGCCGCCTGCCAGACCCGGGACTCCGCCCCGGAGGGCTGGCGGCTGACCCTGGACCGGGTGCTGGTGAGTCGGCGGCACGGCGTTCCCATTTTACTGGCGCTGCTGTTTGTCATCGTCTGGCTGACGGTCTGGGGGGCCAACTACCCCTCGGAGCTGCTGGGCAGGCTTTTTGACTGGGGCTATGACCGGTTGACGGGCATCCTTGCCTGGGCCCCCTGGTGGCTGCGGGGGGTGCTGGTAGACGGCCTGTACGCCACCTCCGCCCGGGTGATCTCCGTAATGCTGCCGCCCATGGCGATCTTTTTCCCCTTGTTCACCGTTTTGGAGGACGTGGGGTATCTGCCCCGGATGGCCTTCCTGCTGGACGGCTGCATGGCCAAATGCGGCGGCTGCGGCAAGCAGGCCCTGACCCTGGCCATGGGCCTGGGGTGCAACGCCGTGGGCGTGACGGGCTGCCGGATCATCGACTCCCCCCGGGAGCGGCTGGCCGCCATTCTCACCAACGCCATGGTGCCCTGCAACGGCCGGTTCCCCACCCTGATCCTGCTGGGAAGCCTGTTCTTTCCCGGACTGGGGGCCCCGTTCCTGGTGGCGGGCTGCGTCATGCTGGGGGTTCTGGTGGCCATGGCCGTCTCAGGCGCGTTGACCGGGACGGTCCTCAAAAATCAGGAGAGTACCTTCATTATGGAGCTGCCCCCCTTCCGGCGGCCCCGGATCGGGCAGATCCTGATCCGTTCCCTGCTAGACCGCACCCTGTTCGTGGCGGGCCGGGCCCTGACGGTGGCGGCCCCGGCAGGGGTGGTCCTGTGGATCCTGGCCAATACCCGGCTGCTCTCCTTGGCGGTGGGCCTTCTGGACCCCCTCGGCAGGCTCCTGGGAATGGACGGGGCCATTTTGCTGGCCTTTTGCCTGGCCCTGCCCGCCAACGAGCTGACGGTGCCGGTGCTGCTCATGGCCCTCACCGGCGGGGGAAGTCTGCAAAGCGTGGCGGGCCTGGGCGGGGAGCTGCTGCTATCGGCAGGCTGGACCTGGCAGACGGCGCTGTGTGTCATGGTGTTCACCCTGTTCCACTGGCCCTGCTCCACCACGTTGATGACTATTTATCAGGAGACCCGGAGCATTGGAAAAACAGCGGCGGCATTTATCCTGCCGACCGCTGTGGGGGGAGTTCTGTGTATCATGCTGCGCCTACTCCTGGGCTAAGCAGGCGGAGAGGGCGGAGATCTCGTAGGCGGTGCGCTCCTCGGGGCCGTCTTCGGTGACCTTGGTGTAAATCCGGCTTTGAAGCCGGCCCTGGATCTGAAGCCGATCCCGGGTGTGGCAGGCCGACAGCTCCTGGGCGGTCCGGCCCCACAGAATGCAGGGCAGATAATCCGCCCGGTGAAAGGCCCGGGGGACCGCCAGCATCACGTCGCAGATCTCCCGGCCCAGGGGGGTGCGGCGGTAGGTGGGCTCCCGGCAGAGGGCGCCCTCCAAGAACACTTCGTTCAGGATCTCCCCGTCCTCTACGGCGATGGAGGCGGCGAAGACGAAGATCAGCAGCCGCCGGTTCCCGGCTTCCCGGAAGTTGTGGGAGCGGACCTGGCCGGTGACGGTGAGCATCCCCCCCGCCGTTGGATCCAGCCCGGCCAGAAGGGTCTCCTCCCCGATCACCGGCAGCAGGTCCACCGCTCCGGAGAGCCTGGGGACCTCCAATAGAAAGCGATAAAATTTCTTCCCGTGGTTTTCATGGGAGAAAACCGGCAGGGCATGGAGACTGCCCCGCAGTACGGCGTGGTTCAGCAAATGTTCCAATGGTACCACCTCAGATTTCAGATGTATGGAACATCCTATGCGCCGATCTCTTTCGTATGCGCCCGCCGTTTCGGCGGGCGCCGGGGGTTATTTTCCGAAATCTGACAGCGTGATGGCCTTTCCCCCGTGGAGACGGCTTTCCTCGGCGGCCAACGCCATGATGTGGCTCTCCACGGACACGTCGATGGAGGTCAGGGCCTCCCGGCCTCCCAGGGAGAGAAGACGGCAGAAATCCTCCATCATCCGCTGATCCCCGCCGCCGTGGCCGGCGTACTCGTCCTGAATGGGATCCAGCTGATAGACGGTTTCCGGCCTGCCGAAGGGCCGGAGCACCACCCGCTGGTCGTCCAGATTTCCCTCCAGCTCCCCCATACTGCCGGTGAGACGGATGGTGCGGTAGCACCCCTCGGTAAAGGCGGAGAGGTGGAAGGCGGCGGTGACGCCCCCCTCAAATTCCAGGTTCACGATCTGATGGTCCGCCACGTCGTTGTCACAGCGGTAGACGCAGCGGCCATAGGGGCCGGTCCGCAGAGCCTTGCGGATGCCCGCCTCGGATACGTCGCCGGTCAGCACCGTCAGGGGCCACTGGCGGTGGCCGCCGAAGTAGCCGCTGGCGGGATTGGTCAGGTAGATCTTCTCGGCATCGTATGGGCATTCGTCCTTTACCCGGCAATCCAAGCACCGGGCGGCGCTGCCCACCGGGGCGTTGACGGAGCGGAACCAGTCCAGGCTCCCGAAGCTGGACACCCGGAGGCAGGGCTTTCCGATAAGATAGCGGAGGATGTCCATATCGTGGCAGCTCTTGGCCAGAATGACAGGACTGCTCTCGTCGGTCCGGCGCCAGTTGCCCCGGACATAGCTGTGGGCAAAGTGCCAGTAGGCCACGTTTTCCGTGGCCACCACGGATTCCAGCTTCCCGATGGTTTCGCAGGCCAGCAGCTCTTTGATTTTCTGATAGAACTGGGTGTAGCGCAGCACATGGCACACCACCACGATCCGGCCGGTTTCATGGGCCTTCTCCCGCAGGGCGACGCACTCCGAAAGACTGGGCGAGATGGGCTTTTCCAGCAGAAGGTGGTAGCCCTTTTCCAGGGCGGGGATGGCGAAACGGATGTGGTCGCTGTCCTGGGTGGTGATGAACATGGCGTCGGCCAGCTTTTTCTGGGCAAGCATGGCCTCGCCGGAGGCGAAGCAGCGCTCCTCCGGCACCCCAAATTCTCGGACCGCCAGGGCCCGCCGTTCCGGCCGGGGGTCCGCCACGGCCACGATCTCCATTTCCTCAGGGCGGAGCAGTTGATAGCTGCCGTAGGCCTCCGCGCCCCGGGTGCCGAAGCCGCAGATGGCAACGGTGATTTTTCTTCCCATGATGATCCCTCTCCTTTACAGATCCACCTTACAGGCGGAGGCGATCTCTCCCCAAGCGTAGCTGCCCCGGAGGGCGCCGTCGGGCAGACGGGTATAGGGAAGGGGCGTTTCCGCCAGCGCCGCCACGGCGGCGTCCTCGCCGGCGGCGAAACCGGTCAGGGCCTCCCCGGCGGTTTGGAGCCGGGCGATCTGGCCGCCCAGGCGCAGATCGATGATCTCAAAGCCATAGGCTTTGTTGGTGGAATACCAGAGCGCCCGGTATTCCCGCCGCAGCCGCTCAAGCTGCTCCCGGGCCTCCTCCGTCAGAGCGGCGCAGGCCCGCGCGCCTGCCCGGTCCCCTGCCCGGACGCAGGGCCCGGCGGTCTGATGGAACCGGCATTTGGCGGCCAGAGCGGCAGCCAGGGCGGCATAGAATCCGAACAGCTGGGAAAATTCGGGATTTTCCTCGGCGTATTTTTGATAATCCTGTTCCAGGGCGGCGTAGTGGGCGGCGGCGTCCACCCCCTCCAAGTCCGCCTCATAGAGGGGCACCAGTGGGTCCTGGTACAGTAAAAACTTGGCGGCGTTCACGGGCCGCAGCTCCCAATCCTTCACCCCGGGGAGCTGATGGAACCGGGTCAGATCCAAAAACGCCTGGCTGTCCGCCCCGGTGACGGTCCGGAACCGCTCCGCCACCTGCTGGGGATCGTATTCCCCGGCATAGCAGAACTCGGCGTACACGGCCAGGCCGTAGAGCATGGATAATAGATTGCACTCCGCACCATTGTCCCCCCAGGCGGCGGCGAAGACCAGGGGCACCTGATG
>CANRQC010000024.1 GCA_947632695.1 uncultured Oscillospiraceae bacterium
TCCTGGATCTCCAGATTGAACTCCTGGACGGCTACCACGCCCTTGTCCGTGACCTGGAGATTGACCTTCTTCTCCTCCTGCTCGTCGCCCTTCTTCTTTTTCTTCTTCTTGGTGTCGTCGCCGCTGAACGGGTAGATCTTCTTGATGTTCTTCAGGGTCAATGTTGCCATACTTTCCGACTCTGAACGTACTGAATCCTCAATGTACGTTCTCGCAGCCGCCGATGAATAAAGCGGCACTGCATTACGGCAGGTCTCCACACTGCCGCACCGCGAGTCAAGCGGTAATTTTATATTCCTCCTTTTTTGGCGGAATGTGCCTATTATGTGGAGTAGGCATACTCCACCGAGATAGGTTCATTATATCATAGGATGGGATTTGGCGCAAGTGTCGAAAAAGTGAATGTATTTGCATATAATTTGGGCAATTTGCTCATCCCAGGGAGATGCAGCTGTCCCAGAAGCCCAGGGTGCAGGAGTAATACTTGGCCATGGCCTCCTCCAGGTACAGCGCGTCCTTTACCCCGGCGGTCTCGTAGCAGGAGTGCATGGCCAGCTGGGGCAGGCCGATATCCGCCGTGGCCACGCTGACGTGGTTCAGAGAGATCCGGCCCAAGGTGTAGCCGCCGGAAATGTCCGGGCGGTTATAGTAGGTCTGGGTGGGCACGTTTGCCATATGGCAGACCTTCCGGAAAATGGCGGCGGAGAGGCCGTCGGTGGTGTACCGCTGGCCGGCGTTGAATTTCAGCACGATACCGCCGTTGAGCACCGGCGCGTTGGCCGGGTCGGCGTACTCCGGATGGTTGGGATGGACGGCGTGGGCGTTGTCCGCCGAGACCATAAAGGACTGGGCCAGCATCCGCCTGGGATTGACCCCCAGGCCCTTGCTGATCCGCTCCAGGGTGCCCTCCAGCAGCTCGGAATCCGCGCCCTGGGCGGTGCAGGAGCCCACCTCCTCACTATCGAAGACGCACAGCACCGGCACGCTGCCGCTGTCCGCCGCGTTCAGGAAGCCCTGGGTGCAGCACCAGGCGCACTCCAGGTCGTCCAGGGCCTGGGAAGAGATAAACTCCTCCTCCATGCCCCAGACCGTGGGCTTCTGGCGGACGTAGAGGTACAGATCGTGGCCCAGTACCGGGCCGCCGGCGGTTTCCTCCAGCAGCCGCTGAAAGGCGCCGGCGGTACTCTTGTTCCCCATCAGGGGCGGGGTGTCCACCGCCAGGTTCCAGACATAGCCGTCGTTGGCCTTCCGGTTCATGTGGATGGCCACGTTGGGGATCAGCAGCAGATCCCGGTCGATGTCCACCAACCGGCCCTCGATGCCCTCGGGGGTCTGGATCAGGGCCCGTCCCGCCAGGGACAATGGCCGGTCCAGCCAGGGGGCGATCAGCAGCCCGCCGTATTTTTCCACGGCTAGGCGGGTGTAATTGCCCACCAGCTCCCCGTTCTCCTTCACCTTCAAAGTGGGCCGGTCGGAGTGGCTGGCGCTCATCAGAAAGCCCTTGGGATTTCCGGTGGGGGTGCGGAAGGCAATAAGGCTGGTGCTGTTCCGGGTCAGGAAATACTTCCCGCCGGGGACGATGTCCCAGTCCTCCTCCTCCGCCAGGCGGGTATAGCCCGCCTGGGTCAGCTCCCGGACCAACAGATCGATGGCGTGATAGGCGCTGTGGGCAGCGCCCAGATAATTCAGCAGTCCAACAGTTCTCTTATCCACGGCTACCCTCCACCAGCGCGCAGAACAGGTCGATCTGCTCCGCGATGGTATCCAGGGCGCCCCGCCAGAAGTTCCCGTCCGTCAGATCGATGCCGGCCACCTGGGCGGCGTCCTCCACGGAGGCTATGGGGGTGGTGTGGAGCAGCCGCTTGTACTTGGGCACGAAGGCGGCGCCCTCCTTTTCGTACTGGGCGTACAGGCCCCGGGCGAACAGCGCGCCGAAGGCATAGGGGAAGTTGTAGAAGGTGGGGCCGTAGTAGTGGCTCTTGCACACCCACATATAGGGGTGCAGGCAGCTATGGTCCAGGCCGTCGCCGTAGGACTGCTTCTGAGCGGTTAACATAAAATCGCAGAGGGTGGGAGCGTGCATAAACCGCTCCTCCCGGTTCTCGAACACCATGGTCTCAAAGCGATAGCGGGAATAGATGTCGCAGATCACCTGGGTGGCGTCCTGGAGCTGGGATTCGATCAGATTCAGCTTCTCCGCGTCGTCCCTGGCCGCCTGGATCGCGGAGGCCATGACCACGCACTCGTTAAAGGTGGAGGCGGTCTCCGCCACGGGCATGGAATAGCCGTGGTTCATGGGCCGGTGGTCCCGGATGCACTGGTTGTGGAAGGCGTGGCCCAGCTCATGGGCCAAGGTGACCACGTCGGTGAACATCCCGTCGAAATTGGTCAGGATCCGGCTCTCCCCCAGGCACTCCACGCTGGCGCAGAAGGCCCCGCCGGCCTTGCCGTCCCGGGGATAGAAATCGATCCAGGCATTGTCGAAGGCCCGCGCCACCATGTCGGACAGCTCCTGGTCAAACCCGGCGAAGAGATTCACCAGATAATCCCGGGCATCCTGGGCGGTAAAGGTGGTGGAGGCGGCGCCCACCGGGGCGAACAGATCGTACCAGGGCAGGCCGTTTTCGTAGCCCAGGGCCTTGGCCTTGGTCTTCAAGTACTTCCAGAATTTGGGCAGGTACTCGTCGATGGCGGAGAACATGGCGTCCAGGGTCTCCCGCTTCATATGGGCGTGCTTCAAGGTCCGCTCCAGGGGGGAGGCGTAGCCCCGGAGCTGGCAGTCGGAGATGGTTTCCAGCTTGATGGAGTTCAGGGCGTAGGCCACCGGGTCGGCGATCCGCTCATAGCAGGCGATCTCCGCCTCGTAGGCGTCCTTCCGCACCTGGGGATCCGGGTCGTAGGCCAGATTTCGAATGGCGGAGAGGTTGGTCCGCTTCCCCCGGTAGGTCACCGGCACGGTGCTGGTCAGATACTGCTGCAGGTCGCTCCAGGCGTCCCCGCCGGACATGCTCAGCTTGGCGGCGATCTCCTCGCCCCGGCCGGGCAGCAGATAGGCGCTGTTCTCCGCCAAATTGGAAAAGCGGTAGGCATAGTCCTTCAGCTCCGGGTCGCCGCTCACAAGATCCATCAGGTCAGGCAGCTTTCCGGCCCAGTCCTGATAGGCGGCCCGGGGGCCCGCCAAGCCGCTGAACAGCTGCATGATCCGGCCCATCTGAGAGCCGGCCTCCGGATCCTTGGTGTTGGCGGACTGGCGCAGGGAGGCATAGCCCGCCATTTTCCCCACCACGGCGGAGATCTTCTCCTCCAGGGCCACCCCCTCCCGAAGGGCCTGGGCAGGCGCCCGCTCCGGCAGGCTCTCCGCGAAGGCGGCAAACTGGGCAATCAAGGCCTTGGCGGTCTCATAGTCCCCGGCGAAAGCGGGGTCGTCAAAGCCATGGTAAATCGGTTCCAAATTCCATACATCATTCATAGCGAATCGCTCCTTTCAAAAAGACGTACCTATTCTACAACAGCGGCAAGGTTTCGTCAACTGGCCCGGTTTGATTTTTCCGGTTCTCCCTACTTTTCGACATTTTTCGACGTTTCTTGTAGAATTTCCGTGGATTTTGTCTGAAAACCCAACTTTTTCCCGAACGATTGTTTAGGTTTTTCCTTGAAAAAAGTGTTTTCTTATGCTAAATTATATTTGTCGCAGCCCGGTGGCGGCACCACGGGCACGGGGAGAAATTTCATATGTCAGGAGAGGATGTTATGGACAACTGTACAACCGTGATTATTGCGGACAATACGGAAGAATTTTGCGCCGGTCTGACCGCCGAGCTGCAACGCGCCGGCGGCTTCCAGGTCCTGGGGACGGCGGGGGATGGGGAACAGGCCATCCGCATGGTCTCCGAGCGGAAGCCGGACGTGCTGGTGCTGGATCTGATGCTCTCCAAGCGGGACGGGATCAGCGTTCTCAAGGCCATTTCCGGCATGGAGCACCGGCCGGTCACCCTGGCCACCTCCGGCTTCGTAACAGAGTATGTGGCCTCCGCCGCCGCCAATCTGGGGGCAAGATATCTGATGCTCAAGCCCTGCGATATGACCGCGCTGGTGGAACGGCTGGAAGAGATCCGGGGTGGGGAGAACCACCGGACCAATCTGAGCCGCCGCCCGGACAAGGCCAGCATCGAGACCATGGTCACCAACATCATCCATGAGATCGGCGTGCCCGCCCACATCAAGGGCTATCAATATCTGAGGGAGGCCATCATCATCGCCGTGGGGGATATGGACGTGATCAACGCCATCACCAAGGTCCTCTATCCCCAGGTGGCAAAGACCTTCGCCACTACCCCGTCCCGGGTGGAGCGGGCCATCCGTCACGCCATCGAGGTGGCCTGGGACCGGGGAGATCTGGACACCTTGCAGCGGTTCTTCGGCTACACCGTGTCCAACACCAAGGGAAAGCCCACCAATTCCGAGTTCATCGCTCTGATCGCGGACAAGCTGCAGCTGCAGCTGAAAAGCGCGGACGCGGCCCAGCTGTAGATCCGCCGCCGTTTCGGGGGCCCTTCCGGCCCCCTCCCCCGGGACGCGGTACGTCCCGTCTCCGGCGTCCAGCCGGCGGCCCCCAAGGGGCGGCTGAGCGCGGGAGACGGGACGCATCGTTTTTTCCCGGTTTTTTCTCCCGGATCGTCCATGGAAATGCCGGGAAATGGAATTGACACAGGCGGTTTTTTCCGTTATAATGAAGGGGAAATATGGGCAGGCTGACTAAATTCCCCGTTCTCTGCCCGGCGGATTTTATTTGTTTCTCTCAAATCATTACATAGGAGGAGATCGCATGAACGAACTGCAACAGGAAATCAGTCAAATCGGCGTGGTCCCGGTGATCAAGCTGAACCATCCCACCCGGGACGCCGCGCCTCTGGCCAAAGCGCTGATCGCAGGCGGCGTGCCGGTGGCGGAGGTCACCTTCCGGGCCGCCGGCGCGGCTGACGCCATCCGCATCATGTCCGAGAACTTCCCGGAGATGCTGGTGGGCGCGGGCACCGTCCTCACCACCAAGCAGGTGGACGAGGCCCTGGCCGCCGGCGCCAAATTCATCGTCACCCCCGGCCTGGATCCGGACATCGTCCGCTACTGCCAGGAAAAGGGCGTCACCATCTTCCCCGGCTGCACCACCCCCACCGACTACCACACCGCCTATAAGCTGGGCCTGGAGGTTCTGAAATTCTTCCCCGCCGAGCAGTCCGGCGGCCTGGCGAAGATCAAGGCCATGTCCGCGCCCTTCCCCATGTTCAAGGTCATGCCCACCGGCGGCATCAGCCTGAAGAATCTGGCGGACTACGCCGCCAGCCCCGTAATCTGCGCCTGCGGCGGCAGCTACATGGTCACCGCGGACCTGATCGAGAACGGCGAATGGGACAAGATCACCAAGCTGTGCGAAAAATCTGTGGAAATCGTCAAGGAGGCCAGGGAGAAATGAGAGTTATCACCTTCGGCGAGCTGATGGTTCGGCTCCAGCCCTATAACTACGAGCGCTTTGTCCAGGCGGATCACCTGGAGTTCTCCTTCGGCGGCGGCGAGGCCAATGTGGCCGTGTCCCTGGCCAATTACGGCCTGGACGCCGCCTTCGTCACCAAGCTCCCCGCCCACGCCATTGGCCAGGCGGCGGTGAACAGCCTCCGGCGCTACGGCGTGGACACCTCCCTGATCACCCGGGGCGGCGACCGGGTCGGCATCTACTATAATGAAAAGGGCGCCTCCCAGCGGGGCTCCGTGTGCATCTATGACCGGGCCCACTCCGCCATCCAGGAGGCCTCCCGGGAGGACTTCGACTGGGACGCCATCTTTGAGGGCGCCGACTGGTTCCACTTCACCGGCATCACCCCGGCCCTGGGGCCCAACGTGGTGGAGATCTGCAAGGACGCCTGCAAGGCCGCCAAGGCCCACGGGGTGAAGATCTCCTGCGACCTGAACTACCGGGGCAAGCTCTGGACCCGGGATCAGGCCCGGGCCGCCATGACCGAGCTGTGCCAGTATGTGGATGTGTGCATCTCCAACGAGGAGGACGCCAAGGACGTCTTCGGCATCGAGGCGGAACACACCGACATCTACGGCGGCAGCCTGAACCGGGAGGGCTACAAGAGCGTGGCCAAGCAGCTGGCGGACAAATTCGGCTTTGAGAAGGTGGCCATCACCCTGCGGGAGAGCCACTCCGCCTTCGACAACGGCTGGAGCGCAATGCTCTACGACGTGGCCTCCGGGGAGTACTGCTTCTCCAAGAAGTACGACCTGCACATCATCGACCGGGTCGGCGGCGGCGACTCCTTCGGCGGCGGCCTGATCTACAGTCTGCTCACCGGCAAGTCCACCCAGGCGGCGGTGGAGTTCGCCGTGGCGGCCTCCGCGCTGAAGCACTCCATCGAGGGCGACTACAACATGGTCACCGTTCCCGAGGTGGAAAAGCTGGCTGGGGGCGACGGCTCCGGCCGGATTCAGCGGTAAAGACCCGTTTTTTCAGGCCCCGGCCCCAAAGGCCGGGGCCTTTTTCAGAAAAAACGAAAAATCACTAAATTGGGCATTGAAATCCTGCGGGCGTTCGTGTATAATGTCATTATTATGGCATGGAATGCCGCAGCAAGGAGGCCAGCGCCTCTTGAAAGGAGTTAAACTATGTACACAGCAAACGCCATTCGCAATATCTGCCTGCTCGGGCACAGCGGCAGCGGCAAAACTGCCCTGACGGAGAGCTTGCTCTACATGACCGGCGCCATTGACCGGATCGGCAAGAACGCCGACGGCAACACCACCTGCGACTACGATCCCGAGGAGATCCGCCGGAACATCTCCATCTCCGCCGCCCTGGCCCCCCTGTCCTATCAGGGCATGAAGATCAACGTTCTGGACGCCCCCGGCGGCTTTGACTTCAGCGGCGCGGTGATGGAGGCCCTGGAGGCCGCCGACGCCGCCATTCTGGTCTGCTCCGCCAAGGACGGGATCACCGTGGGTCTGGAAAAGGCATGGAAATACTGCGAAACCCGGAAAATGCCCCGGTTTATCTACGTCTCCAAGGTTGACGAGGAGAACTCCGACTTCTCCGCCACCCTCTCTTCCCTTCAGGAAAAGTACGGCACCCGGGTGTCTCCCCTGGTGGTCCCCATCCTGAACGGGGCCAAGAAGGTCACCGGCGTCATCGATATTCTCCAGGGCAAGGCCTACCAGATGGAGAAGAATAAGCAGGTGGAGATCCCCGTTCCCGGCGACCAGGCCGGTGAGATCGAGGAGATCACCGACGCCCTGAAGGAAGCTGTGGCCGAGACCAGCGAGGAGTTCATGGAGAAATTCTTCGGCGGCGAGGACTTCACCCCCGAGGAAATGGCCCAGGGTATGCACAAGGGCGTCCTGGAGGGCATCCTGGTGCCTGTGCTCTGCGGCTCCGCCATGAGCTGCCTGGGCACCCTGCCCCTGCTGGAAAAGATCGTCTCCCTGCTGCCCGATCCCACGGAAAAGGAAGCGGTGAAGGTCACCGCCGGGGACGCTGAAACCACCCTCAAGATCGATCCCAACGGCGCGCCGGTTGCCTTCGTATTCAAGACCGTGTCCGACCAGTACGGCAAGTACAGCTTTGTGAAGGTCCTGTCCGGCACCGTCACCTCCGACACCCCCATGGTCAACGCCCGCACCGGCGACAATGAAAAGCTGGGTAGGCTCTACACCATGTGCGGCAAGAAGAGCACCGAGGTTAAGGAGCTGTGCTGCGGCGACATCGGCGCCATCGGCAAGATGGACCGGGTCAAGACCGGGGACACCCTGTGCGACCCCAAGAACGTGGTGGCCAAGCCCCCCATCCCCTACGCCGAGCCCTGCTACTCCATGGCTATCGCCCCCAAGACCAAGGGCCAGGATGAAAAGGTGGCCGCCGGTCTGAACCGGCTCAACGAGGAGGATCCCTCCTTCTCCATCAGCAACAACGCCGAGACCCATCAGCTGGTGGTCTCCGGCGCCGGCGACCAGCAGCTGGATGTGCTGGTGTCCAAGCTCAAGACCCGCTTCGGCGTGGAGGCGGTGCTGTCTCCGGCCAAGGTGGCCTACCGGGAGCGGATCAAGAAGAAGGTGGAGGCCCACGGCCGCCACAAGAAGCAGACCGGCGGCTCCGGCCAGTTCGGTGACGTGTGGATCCGCTTCGAGCCCCAGGAGGAGCAGGAGGAAATGATCTTCGCCGAGGAAGTCTTCGGCGGCTCCGTGCCCAAGAACTTCTATCCCGCTGTCGAGAAGGGCCTGCGGGAAGCGGTCCAGAAGGGACCCCTGGCGGGCTATCCCCTGGTGAACCTGAAGGCCACGCTGTACGACGGCTCCTACCACCCCGTGGACTCCAACGAAGTGGCCTTTAAGACCGCCGCCAACCTGGCTTATAAGGAAGGCATCCCCAACGCCAACCCCACCCTCCTGGAGCCCATCGCCTCCCTGAAGGTGACCGTCCCCTCCGACAACATGGGCGACGCCATCGGCGACCTGAACAAGCGCCGGGGCCGGGTCATGGGCATGGAGCATGACAGCGAGGGCAACGCCATTGTGGAAGCCGAGGTCCCCATGGCCGAGATGGGCAGCTACGCCATCGACCTCAGGGCCATGACCCAGGCCCGGGGCTCCTTCACCATGAAGTTCGAGCGCTACGAGGAAGTGCCCAAAATCAACCAGGCCAAGATCATCGAAGCCGCCAAGAAGGAAGAGGAATAAAGCTGCCCCGGCAGCCAAATTCGGCTTTCTGAAAATCGATCCCGCCTGCCCGTTTGGGCAGGCGGGTCTTTTAAAAATAATTGTTGACAAATAAACATTTGTGCAATATAATCCTCTTAAAATTCCAAGCAAAAGAAGGGTTTCCCATGTCCGTCCAATTTATCATTGATTCCGCCGCCGACTATACGCCCCAGGAGGCCCAAGAGCGAAACATGACGCTGCTTCCCATGACCATCATTTTCGGGAAAGAGGTCTATCTGGACCGGGTGGAGCTGACGGTGGAGCAGTTTTACGAAAAGCTCATCGAGTCCGACCGGCTCCCCACCACCTGTCAGATTCCTCCGGCTTCCTTTTCCGACGCCTTTGCCCAGGCCGTGGCCCAGGGGAACGAGGTGGTGGCGGTGACCATCTCCTCCAAGCTCTCCGGCACCTATCAGAGCGCGGCTCTGGCCGCCCAGGATTTTCCGGGAAAGGTGTTCGTGGTGGACAGTCTCAACGCAACCCTGGGGGAGCGGATCCTGATCGAGTATGGCCTGCGGCTCCGGGACCAGGGGCTGGAGGCCCAAGAAATTGCCCAGGAACTGACGGAAAAGCGGGGAAAAATCCATCTTTTGGCCCTGCTGGACACCCTGGAATATCTGAAAAAGGGCGGCCGCATCTCCCCCGCCACCGCCCTGGCCGGGACTCTGCTCTCCATCAAGCCCGTGGTCACGGTGGAAAACGGCGAGGTGGCCATGGCCGGCAAGGCCCGGGGCTCCCGGCAGGGGAACAATCTGCTGCGGCAGCTCATTGAAAAATGCGGCGGCGTCAATTTTGAGATGCCCTATTGCCTGGCCTACACCGGCCTTTCTGACTACCTGCTGCAAAAGTACATCGCTGACAGCGCCGAGCTGTGGCAGGGCCGGACGGACCGGCTGCCTATCGCGGCGGTGGGGGCCACCGTGGGGACCCATGTGGGGCCGGGAGCGGTGGCGGTGGCGTTCTTTTCGGTGTGAAGCGCCCCTCTGCCGGCCCTCCCCTGCCCTCCGCCTGTTTCAGATCGATTAAACCGCGCTTTTCTCTGTCGGAAAAGCGCGGTTTTGTGTCTGAGAGGCGGATTTCCCTTTGACACTCCTCCGTTCCTGTGATACAATAGGAAAAGTTTTGGGGAAGGGAGGGCGTTCCGTGCTGCCGGAGGCGTTCTTGAAGCGGATGGAGGCCCAGCTGGGGTCGGAATATCCCGCGTTCCTGGCAAGCCTGGAGCGGCCCAGGGCCGTTGCCCTGCGGCTTCATCCCCAAAAACGGCCCGCCAAGGCCCTTCCCTTTTTGGGGGGCCCCGTGCCCTGGGAGCCTCTGGGATTTTATTTTGATCCCCAGGACCGTCCCGGACTGCACCCTTATCACGAGGCGGGCGTATATTATTTACAGGAAGCCAGCGCCATGGCCCCGGTGGCCCTGCTGGACCCCCAGCCCGGCGAGCGGGTGCTGGATCTCTGTGCCGCGCCCGGGGGGAAAGCCACCCAGATCGCCGGGCGGATGGAGGGCCGGGGTCTTCTGGTCGCCAATGAGATCCATCCGAAGCGGGCCGCTGTTCTGAGCCGGAACGTGGAACGGATGGGCGTCCCCAACGCCCTGGTGACCAATGAAACGCCTCAGAAGCTGGCCGCCCGGCTGCCCGGATTTTTCCACCGGGTGCTGGTGGACGCCCCCTGCTCGGGAGAGGGGATGTTCCGCAAGGAGGAGGCGGCGGTAACGGACTGGAGTCCGGAGACCGTGGCCATGTGCACCCGGCGGCAGCGGGAAATTCTGGACTGCGCCGCCACATTGGTAGCCCCCGGCGGGCGGCTGGTCTACTCCACCTGCACCTTTGCCCCCGAAGAAGATGAGCAAATCGCGGAATGGTTTCTGGAGTCCCACCCCGCTTTTGCCCCGGAGCCTGTAAAGGCCCCCTGGTTCGCCTCCGGCTCTCCGGGGACCTACCGGCTCTGGCCCCACAAGCTGCTGGGAGAGGGGCATTTTGCCGCCGTGTTCACCCGGACAGAGGACTCTAAAGCGGAAGCGCCCGCGCTTCTGCCCCAGGCAAAGCTGCCGAAGAGCTGCGAGACCTTCTGCCGGGAGGTAGGCATTGCCCTTCCGGCGGGAACGCCGGTCCTCTTTGGAAACGTCCTGTACCTGACGCCGCCGGAGACGCCGGCGCTAAAGGGGCTGACCGTGCCGCGTCCCGGCCTGGCGCTGGGAGAACTCCGGGGAGACCGGTTCCTTCCGGCCCACGCCCTGGCCCTGTACCAGCCTGCGGGGGCGCCGGAGATGGACTATTCCTGGGACAGCCCGGAAATCGCCGCCTATCTCCACGGGGAAGCCCTCCCCTCCCCCTGCCGGGGCTGGGTACTGGTCACCGTGGACGGGGTTCCCCTGGGCTGGGCCAAGGGGGACGGAACGTGGCTGAAAAACCATTATCCCAAGGGACTCCGGCGGTAAAATAGAGGCTTTACATAATCCAAAATCCGTGCTATAATTCATAATAGTCCTCCGTTTTGACAGAAACGGTGAAGTTTTCCATTGTAAAACGTCAACAAGGAGAGGATCTTCCCTTGGCAAAATATGAAATTCAGGGCGGTACGCCCCTTTCCGGGACCGTCACCATCAGCGGCGCGAAAAACGCGGCGGTGGCGATCCTTCCGGCGGCGCTGCTGGTAAGCGGCAAGTGCCGAATTGAAAACGTGCCAGACATCTCCGACGTCCGGGTGCTGCTGGACATTCTGTCCGGCATGGGGGCGGAAATCGCCTGGGAACCGGGAAACGTGGTGCTCATCGACTGCACCGGCGTCACCTGCACCTGCCCGGACCCCGAGCTGGTGCGGCAGATGCGGGCCAGCTATTATCTCATGGGCGCTCTGCTGGGCCGCTTCGGCAGGGCCCATGTGGCGCTGCCAGGCGGCTGCAACTTTGCCTCCCGGCCCATCGACCAGCACATCAAGGGCTTCCTGGCCCTGGGCGCCGAGGTGGAGGAGACTGACGACTATGTGGACCTGGAGCCGGGTCCCGACGGTCTGAAGGGCGAACGGGTGAGCCTGGACGTGGTAAGCGTGGGCGCCACTGTCAACATCATGCTGGCCGCCGTGCTGCTGCCCGGCCAGACCGTGATCGAGAACGCCGCCAAGGAGCCCCACATTGTGGACCTGGCCAACTTTCTTAACACCATGGGCGCCAGCGTCTCCGGCGCGGGGACGGACACCGTGAAGATCCGGGGCGTCCGGTCTCTGCGGGGCGGCAGCTACGCCATCATCCCCGACCAGATCGAGGCGGGCACCTATTTGGCCGCCGCCACCGCCACCGGCGGGAATGTGCTGGTGCGGAACGTGATCCCCAAGCACCTGGAGTGCATCACCACCAAGCTCCGGGAAATGGGCGTCCGGATCATCAATTACGACGACGCGGTGCGGGTCCAGTCCACGGGCCGCCTGCGCTGCACCACGGTAAAGACCCGGCCCTACCCCGGCTTCCCCACGGATATGCAGGCCCAGATCTGCGTGTGTATGTCCCTTGCGGCGGGGATCAGCCGCCTGACGGAGAGCGTCTATGAGACCCGGTTCTTCGGCTACTGCGCGGAGCTGGAGAGTATGGGCGCGGATATCCTCATCAGCGGAAAAACCGCCACCGTCACCGGCCGGGAGAAGCTCCACGGGGCCACGGTCCATGCCCACGATCTGCGGGCCGGGGCCGCCCTGGTCATCGCCGGGCTGGCCGCCGAGGGCGTGACCACCGTGGAGGACGTCCACTACATCGAGCGAGGCTATGAGAACATCATCGACAAGCTCACCAGCCTGGGCGCGAAAATTCGGCGAATCGAAGAGCCGTAATCACCGGGGCGCGGAGGAGCCCCGTACAATTGGAGAGAACGAAACACATGGACTTTGCGGAACAACCCACCTGCCACTCTCATTTTATGATCTGCAGCGAAGGTCAACTTGAAGACGGAATCGGCTTCGTCGCCGCCGAGGGCGGCGGCTTCGATCCCGACGAGATCACCGACCGCCTGGGCATCCAGCCGGTCCACACCAAGAAGCTGGGCGAGCCCCTTGCCCCGGGCCACGGATTAAGCGCCTTTTCCGAATGGGCCGCCTGCCAGCAAATCGCCCCGGCCATGGACGCCGGCAGCCAATGCGCCAACATCGTCCAGGCCCTCGCCCCCCACATCTCCACCCTGCGGGAGATCAAAAACGAGTACAATGTGCGCTATTACCTGATGGTCGTGCCCCATGTTTACAGCGAGGTCGCGCCGGCGCTGGACTTTGGCAGCGACGTGATCCGCTTCTGTAATGAAACGGAAACGGAGATCAGCGTGGATCTATATGTGTACGAACATGGGCAAGAGGAAACGGACTGGCCGGTGTAACCGGCGCCCGTCAAGCAAGCGCTACAATATGTTTCGAGGCCGCCGGACACCCGGCGGCCTCGTTTTGTATGAGATTGTCTTGGAACCGTCACACCGCCCGGGTCCACTCCGTGACCAGGAATCCGGGGATCATCCAAACCAGCTCGTAGAGCAGCATATTCACCGGCGTGAGAAGCTGGGACGCCCCCAGTACCGCCAGGACCGCCATCATCACCAGGCCCACGACGCCGCCCAGCATGTGAACCACGACGCCAATGATGGAGGCGGTGCGCAGGGATTTAGCCCCGGTGACCGCAAAGGCGGCGGGTGCCAAGCCCTCCTGGGTGGTGAGGGCGGCGGCGACGCAGTCCGGATCCGGCCTTTTATTCGCCAGTTCCGTCCGCTCTTCCCGCTGAGGGAAGGCGATCCGCCGCGGATTGATGCCGAACCGGCCCCGGAGGAAGCTGGCGCTGAGCAGAAAATCGTTGGTCACCAGCACCGGGGTCAGGCTCCGGTAGGCGCAGAGGGTGGTCAGGCCGGCGGCGGCATCGGAGACCTTGTCGCAGCTGATGGCAAACAGGCCGCACAGTTCCCCGTCCACCGCCACATACACCGCCTGGCTCACCCGGGTGCCGTCGGGGATCTCCACCCCCATGTCCCGCATAAAAGGCAGGGTGCCCACCAGCACCGGCTCGCCGTTGACCTCGCCGCCCACGCCGCCTTCATAGGTGTTCAGGTTCAGGGTGTCGTAGTGCCGCCCGTTCCGGCTGTCCAACAGCTTGTTGAACAAGGACGCCAGCCCGCCGCCGTCGGCCTCGATCACGGAGGCGGCATAGGCCACCACCTGATCCGGGTCCCGGCTGCCGTAAAACTTCACGCCGTTCATTTTCGTTGCCCGGCCGGGGAACAGATCGCTGTAAAACAGTGGGAAGGCCGCCTTGCCGGACAGCGCCTTCACGCCATCCCAGCCGCACAGCACCGTGCCCAGCCGGTGGAACCGCCGCTCCAGAATGGACATGGGCCGGGTCAGGGCAATAAACGCGGAGGCGGGCACCGCCGCCAGCAGGGATACCGACAGCACCTGCACCCCCATGGAAAATCCGTGGAGAAGTCCCGCGGTCACCGCCGCCGCCAAAGCCGCCAGCAGCGCCGCCAGGGCGTACCAGTTCATCACCTTTTCCGGCGTGGAGGGCGCGTTATAGTGGTCCATGAAATCCTCCACCTGGCCCTCGCCCCGGAGGATTCCGGTTTTTCCCTCATAGTAGTCCGGCTGGCACACCACGCTGTCCAGGCGGATGGCCTTGCGCATGGTGTCCATCTGGCCCATTTCCGTGTTCTTCCGGTGGAAATCCGCCCAAAGGGACATGGTCACCTGCAGGCCGAAGGCGGCGCAGCAGGGCACCCGCAGCTCCTGCAGGCCCAGGATGGCGTCCACGCAGCAGGCGGCAAAGGTGCACCCCAGCATGGTATTCAGGGTAAACTTCCCCCGGAACAGATCGGCCACGCCGTCGATCATCTGAAAGCTGCCCAGCAGCGCGGAAAGAAGCAGCGCCAGAAACTGACCGTAGACCATCAGCTTCATCCGATTCTCCGGGATCATGTCCATGGCGTACATGGCCGTGGTCGCGATGGACACCCCCAGCACCACCACGCTGAGGAAAATAACCAGCTGCAATCTTCCCAGGCCCATTTCCGTCAGCTCATAGTACCGCTTTTCCGGCCCGGCGATGAGCTTGCGCTTCAATTCTCCCAGGCGGGACTTGCTGCGGAAGGTGATGGGCTGGGGCGGAACGTAGGTGCCCATGGGCTCCTCGTACTCCGGTTCCCAATTTTTGGAGAAGGGCTCCACCTTGGGCTCGGGCGGGGGCGGCATCTCCCGATAGGTATCCTCCACAGGCGGCATGGCCTCCCGCACCTGGGACAGCACATCCAATCGGACGGTGTCCTGGCTCATCTCCGGGGGAAGCTCGTCCTCCCGGGCCGCTTCCTCCGGCTCCTCCTGAGGCTCCGATTCATCTGGTTCCGATTCCTGGGACTCCAATTCATCAGGCGCGGGTTCATCAGGCGCCGGATCGTCGGTCTCCTCCATGTCCGGCTCGTATGGTTCAGGGGGAGCCTCCGCAGGGGGTTCTTCCTCCGGAAGCGCCGGCTCTTCCAACACGGGAGGTTCCTCCGGTTCCGGCGGAGGGGCGTCCTGCGTGCCAAATTCCCGCAGAATGTCCTCCAAATCAAAATCCTGATTCTGCTGATCTTTCTCTACCATGGAATAAACCTCCTATTCTCCCATCCGTTGGCGCAGCGCCTCGTAAAGCAGCACCGAAGCGGCGGCGGAAGCGTTCAGGGCGCTGATCCGCCCCCGCAGAGGGATGTGTACCGTCACATCGCAGCTTTGCCGTACCAGGCGGCTCATCCCGTCCCCCTCGGAACCAATGACGATGGCCGCTGGGCCCTTCAGATCCGCGTGGTACATAGGGACCGACCCCTCCGCCGCGGTGCCGAAGATCCACACCCCGTTCTTTTTCAAATCCTCGATAGCGGCGGTGAGATTGGTCACCCGGGCCACCTTCATATACTCCACCGCCCCGGCGGAGGTCTTCGCCACCGTGGCGGTAAGCCCTACGCTCCGGCGCTTGGGAATGATCACCCCGTGGGCCCCGGCGCACTCCGCGCTTCGGAGAATGGCTCCCAGATTGTGGGGGTCCGAAAGCCCGTCGCAGATCACGATCAGCGGCGCTTCCCCTCGGTCCCGGGCGGTTTGCAGAATGTCCTCGATGGAAGCGTAGGCCCGGGCGGCGGCCTGGGCAATGACGCCCTGGTGGGCGTGGGTCAGGCTCATGGCGTCCAGCTTCCGCCGGTCCACCGTCACCACCACCGCCCCAGCCTCTCTTGCCAGCGCCGCCAGATGCTGCAAGGCGGCGTCGGTCTCCCCGGAGGCCAGAAATACCTTGTCAATGGGCCGGCCGCTTCTCAGCGCCTCGGTGACGGCGTTTCGTCCCTCCAAAATGCCCTCGTCTTCCTCCCGGGGCGTTTCCCGGGGGGCAGCCCGGCGTGGATTTTTCATGGTCTCATCTCCCGTGTGCGATCCTCTTTTCTATTATATCAGATTTTTCTTCCCGGGACAACTTCTTTTTTTCGCGGGAAGGACATTTCCTCATGTAGAATGGGCAATTTAACAGAAAATTCACCCGCATTTTGGAAATCCTTCATTGCGCTATGTGCAAGATTGTGTTATAATACCCTTGATCCGGCAATCCTATGGAAGAATCACAATTTCTCCGGCCCCGCCAGGCCGGTGATCCCAGATACGGATTCCCGCTGCCAAGGAGGCGTTACAAATGGACCCCAATCGAAATCAACCGCCCCAGGACAACAAGCCCGAGGACAAGCGTCCCAAGGGTAATCTCTGGGTGGCCCTGATCGTCACCGTGGTGCTGGTGCTGCTCATCAGCTCCGTGGTCAACGCGGTCATCAACAGTCAATACACCAAAACCACCTACTCCGAATTTCTGGCCGCTATGGAGAACAACGAGCTGGCCGAGGTGGAGATCCGGGCGGACCGGATCGTCTATCTGACCAAGGAGGAGGCCGCGAAACCTGCCGCCGAGCAGCGGGCCTGCTTCACCGGCCTGCCCAGCGGCAGCACCATGGCTCTGGCGGAGGAGCTGCACGCCATGGGCGTGAAGGTGGACCAGCAGATCGTGGAGGACAACTCCGGCATCATTCTGGTGCTCTACTACGTGCTGATGATCGCCCTGATCTTCGGCATGATGCGGATGCTCACCCGCCGTCTCAGCGGCGACGGCCTCATGGGCGGCTTCGGCTCCTCCAAGGCCAAGGTCTATATGGAGAAGCGCACCGGCGTCACCTTCCGGGACGTTGCCGGTCAGGACGAGGCCAAGGAGTCCCTCCAGGAGATCATCGATTTCCTCCACAACCCCCAGAAATACACCGACATCGGCGCCAAGCTGCCCAAGGGCGTCCTGCTGGTGGGTTCTCCCGGCACCGGCAAGACCCTGCTTGCCAAAGCCGTGGCCGGCGAGGCCAACGTGCCCTTCTTCTCCATCTCCGGCTCCGATTTTGTGGAGATGTTCGTGGGCGTGGGCGCCAGCCGGGTGCGGGATCTGTTCGAGCAGGCCGCCAAGGTGGCCCCCTGCATCATTTTCATCGACGAAATCGACGCCGTGGGCCGCTCCCGGGACGCCCGGTTCGGCGGCAACACCGAGCAGGAGCAGACCCTGAACCAGCTGCTGGGGGAGATCGACGGCTTCGACTCCTCCAAGGGCGTGGTTTGCCTGGCCGCCACCAACCGGCCGGAGATTTTGGACAAGGCCCTGCTCCGCCCCGGCCGCTTTGACCGGCGGATCATCGTGGACCGGCCCAATCTCCAGGGCCGTCTGGACACCCTGAAGGTCCACACCCGGAAGATCCGTCTGGCGGAGGACGTGGACCTGCGGAAGATCGCCCAGGCCACCGCCGGCGCCGTGGGCGCGGATCTGGCCAACCTGGTCAACGAGGCCGCCCTCCGGGCGGTACGGAAGGGCCGCCAGACCGTGAATCAGGAGGATCTGATGGTCTCCTTCGAGACGGTCATCGCCGGCACGGAGAAGAAAAACTCCGTCCTCACCGATACGGAAAAGCGGCTGGTGGCCTATCACGAGGTGGGCCACGCCCTGGTGGCCGCCCTGCAAAAGCACGCTCAGCCCGTGTCTAAGATCACCATCGTGCCCCATACCACCGGCTCTTTGGGCTACACCATGCAGATGCCGGAGGAGGAAAAGTACCTGCAAACCAGCGAGGAGCTGATGATCGAGCTGCGGACCCTGGTGGCCGGCCGGGCGGCGGAGCAGGTGGTCTTCGGCGTCAAAACCACCGGCGCCGCCAACGACATCCAGCGGGCCACGGCCCTGGCCCGGAATATGATCGCCCAGTACGGCATGAACGACAAGCTGGGCCTTATGGCCCCCGCCAGCGTTTCCAACCCCTATCTGGAAAGCCAGAGCTATATGGACTGCTCCCAGGAGACCGCCGCCCTGGTGGACCGGGAGTCCCAGGCCCTGCTGCAAAGCTGCTACGAGGAGGCCAAGGAGCTGCTGCTGTCCCATCGCCCGCTGCTGGACGAGATCGCCAACTTCCTGCTGGTCAAGGAGACCATCACCGGCGACGAGTTCATGGCTTACGTCAACGCCGAGGCCAAGCAGCTCCCGGAGGGAGCGGAAAATAGCGGAGAGCAGCAATTGGAGGAATAAACGATGCCCATCGCCATTTGCCTTTGGATCGTCAGCGTTCTTTTCGGCGGCCTGTCGGCGGTGGCGGCAGTCAGTCAGATGAAAACGGAGAAGGAGCCCTTCCCCGCCGTTTGGATGCTCGCCGGTTCCGCCCTCCTGATTGCCGCGGTCCTCTGCGGCATTGGGAAGCAGCCCTATGATGTCCTGCTGGCGCTGCTGGGATGCGCAGGCATCTGCGCCGCAGCGATCATGAACGGTCTAAAAAGCGGCGGTTTTCACATGCAACACCATATTATACGAATTACCCTGTCCCTCCTGCTGATCATCGGCTTCTTCCTTTTCTAAGGAGGGCAGGCATTCCAGGCAAAGATCAGGCGCGGCCATGAGCCGCGCCTTTCCTTTTGAAAAAATCACGCTTTCCGCCGCTTAGCCAGCCACACGATCCAGTAGACCAGCCAGGCCAGGGCCGCGCCCAGGGTCAAGAAGGCGAAAAACACCAACACGATCAGCCCCGCCAGCTCGTTTCCCGAAATGGCCCCGAAGGAATAGGTGCCAAAAAGGCCCACATAGGTCCCGGCGCCGTACAAAAAGCCCAAGGCAAGCAGGTACAGCGGAACACATTTGACAGCGGCCCGCTTGGCCTTCCAGCAGAAGAACAGTTGGATGCCAAACACCAGCGCTACCCCGAAGAGCACATAACCGGCTTCCATTTTCTTTTTCCTCCCCAAAAGCCCGTTTTTTCCATTATACACAAAGCTGGGGTAAAAGTCCAGTAAAAATGAGCGTCCCCTCCCCTGCCGCTATTGGAAATGCCGCCCGCCCAAAAATGGGCGGGCGGCTTGGCAATCCCAACATTTCCCGGACAAGGGGGTGCCCGGGAAACGCGGCAGGCAACAAAAAACGGCCATAGCGATTCCTTACGAAGATCGCCATAACCGTCCCTGGCAAAATTCTGACGCGATCAGTAGGTCTCCCGGCTCACGCCTCCAGCGGTTGGATGCCCTGCCTTCTCAGGTTTCCCCAATGACTGGCTTTCGCCAACGGGCCATCTCCTCGGCGCATACGGTGTTGGTCAA
>CANRQC010000025.1 GCA_947632695.1 uncultured Oscillospiraceae bacterium
CGGATGCCCAGCGACGCCAGCGGCCGGGTCTGGCTGAAGGAAATTGAGGAATTGTAAAAAAACGCAGGCCCCGGCTTCCGCCGGGGCCAAAATTTACAGCTTTTCCTTTAACCGCCGGATCTCCCGGCGGTAGGCGTTTTCGCCCGCGTCGCCGGTGTAGCCCCAGCTTGCCCGGAGGGCAAGCAGCGCTTCCAAGTCCGCGACTGCCCCCGAAATGTCCCCCGCCAGCTCCCGGTAGTACGCGCCCGTCTCATAGAAAGTAGTGGTAGGTTCTTTCTGGATGGACCGGGCCTTTTCGATATACTTCACAGCCCCGGCGTAATCGCCGGTCATGGCGTAGTCCTCGGCATAGACGCCCCAGGCAAATTCGTCCTCCGGGAAGCGCTCCACCATCTGTTTCCAGATATTCAGTGCCGTCTCCCGGTCCCCGGACCGCCAGGCGATCAGCCCCCGGTAGTGCAGGGGCTCCCAGGAATCGTCTGCTTCTGCGAACGCCTGGCAGACCTGCCCGGCCTCGCCGAACCGGCTGTCCGCCAAAAGCGCCTCCAGCAGCCAGTGATAAGCCGCCGGAGTCTTGGGGGACAGGGCGGAAAGATCATCAATGATCTCCCGGTGGGAATCCGCCAGCTCATAGTAGGGCTCCCGAAGCCCGGTTGCCTCCGCCAGCTCCCAGAGGGCCGCGGCGCTGTCCGGCCGCAGGGCCAGCGCCGCCTTTGCATACTCCGCTGCCCGGCGGCGATGGGCGTCCGCCCGATAGTTTTCCAGATAGGCCAGAAGGGTATAGGCCCGGTCGCTGCTGTCCCGCCGGGCCTTTTCCAGCAGAAATTCCGTCTCCCGGTCCAAAACCGAATGGTCTGCCTCCCGGTATGTGCGCAGTAGATTTTCGATCCGCTCCATCCGGATCTCATCCGTCAGGGCGAACAGCTCGTCAATGGTGACGCCAAAATAGGCGGAGATCTCCGGCAGCAGGGAGATATCCGGCGCGTTGGTGCCCGTCTCCCACTTGCTGACGGTCTGGGTGGAGACGCCCAGGGCACTTGCCATGACCTCCTGGGTCACGCCCCGCCGGACGCGCAGGGACCGGATCTGATTTCCAATTTCCATAGGGATTCCTCCTTCGATTTGGTATGGAAACATCCTATCAGAAGCAATGCCAAAAAGCAATGACGCCGCCGGAGAGGGGAATCGCCGATCCGGCGAATCAGCCCAGGAGCAGGGCCCATCCACCCATGGGACCAGACTCCCGATCGTGAAAGCGGGCCCCGGTGGAAAAGCCGGGGCCCTGTGTTATTCCTTATAATAGTCGTATTCCAGGATCAGATTGTTTACCCTTACAAACTGCGTCACCAGCTCCGACATCCGCTGCTGGAGTTCCTGAGTGATCTCCTGGGCATTGGGGTCCAGGTACATCACCCGGCCGTTGGAGGCGTTGTAGGCGATGCCCTCCGCCACCCAGCTGCCGTTGGGAAATAACGCGTAGCCGGTGTAGCCCGGATCGAAGGCGTCCCGGCCCAGGTAGGGAAGCTCCGTCTCCACCCCCAGCAGGTTCAGCACCGTGGGCAGCAGGTCGGAAGTGTTCAGGGTCTTGGTGACCTCCATGGCGGGGCCGTCTGCGCTCCAAATAAAGCAGGGGGTCTTCTCCACCAGCAGGGCGTCGTCCACCCCGGACCGCTTCCAGACCAGGTCCTGGTCCTCAATGCCGTAGGTGTAGTGGTCGGTAAAGGCCACGATCACCGTGTTCTCCAGCTCGCCATGGTCCTCCAGCTCCTGAAGGAGCCGGGCAAACAGATCGTCCACCAGCCGGGCCTTCAGATACATGCAGTCCTCTTCCTGATTGCCAGTCATGCCCCGGTACTCCGGGTATTTTTTCAGGCCCCAGTAGCTCAGCACCTCGTTGTAGATGTAGTTGAGATGGGCAGAACGGGTGATAATGAAGTTCAGCTTCGGCCCTTCCCGGAAGAAGGTCTCCGATACCTGGGGGTAGTTGAACAGAAACTGATCGTCATACAGATCGTCCTTTGTTTCCTCCGTCACATACTCCTGATAGGACACATACGCCTCGTACCCCATGGCCGGCTCAAAGACCCCTCGGCTGTAGAAGGAGGGGTCGTTGTAGTGGAAGGCCAGGCTGGAATAGCCCAGTGCGCCCAGTTGGCTTGCCAGGGACTGGCGAAAATCGTTGGTCACATAGTCAAAGGCGTACCCTCCCTGACTGGATAGGAAGGAGCCGGTGTTGACGCAGAACTCGGAGTTGAAGGTCCGAACGCCGCCGTAGGGCGGGGTGTAAAAATTGGTGAAATTGATGCCCTCTTTCATCAGGCGGCAGATGGTGGGGGTGTGTTCTCCGATGGCCCAGTCGTCCATGGACTCCATCAGCACCAGCACCACGTTTTTCCCCTCAAACAGCCCGGTCATCTCATTTTCCGGGGCGTCTCCCCGGGCGGCAAAGTAGTTATCGATCTCCGCCCGGGCGTCGGCTTCCCGGTTTCCGTCCGGCAGGAGGGGGGAGAGGTAGTTGGCCCAGACATCTTTAAATCCGGTCTGGTACAGGCCGCAGACCTGGTAGAGCCGGTGGGCGTTGAACATATTGTCATAGGCCGCCTCGGCGGACTGGGAGCGCCCGTAGTCAGACACGGCAAATTGGATCATCCAGTCGTGGGCAAACACCACGTCCGGAAGCAGCACCATACCCAGCACCGCCGCCACGCCGCCCAGGATGGCGGCGGCGTACTTTACCCACCCCCGGCGGCGGGCAGGTCGGGGGAATTTCACCAGGATCAAAACCCCCAGAAGGACCAGCGCCCCCAGGCTGGCGTACCAGTACCAGGGATAGGTCAGCAGCACGTTGGCATACCCCGCGCCCTCGGAGGCATAGCGGAAATCCGACAGCCACAGCATTTCCCGGAACAAAATGAAATAACCCGTCTGCACCGCGGCGTAAAAAACCGACAGGAAGTAGAGGATCCCGTAGATCACCCGGCCCCAAATTCCGGGCAGGAGCCACACCAGGCATCCCAGCAGCACCGCCCACAGTGCGCCGAAGGCCAGGGGCCAAAGGTCCAGCTGGGAAAGGTCCTGGACGGCATAGCCCATGCTGACAAAGGCGCTCTGGTTTCCCAGGGTCGTCAGAAAGCAAAACGCCGCCCCTTCCACCAGAAAAAAGGACAGAAAAATAGTGAAATAGGGCATCCGCCAGCCCCAGGCCCGCCGAACGGGGGCCATCTGCCGGTAATTCGCAACCGCGTCGCCAATGGTCATTTGGCGGTTCATAGAGGATCCCTCCTTCTCTCTTAAAAACGAAAGTAGCATACAGATGTGAAAAATGTGTAAAGAAAGTAAAAAAACCGATCCCGCCGGAGCAAAAACCCACCGGCGGGACGGTCACGCGGTCAAATTTCGGATCCATTTTCCCTGGCGGATCAGCCAGGCGCCCACAAAGGACTTGACGATCTCCACGCCCTGGCACAGGGCGTACAGAGGAAGGATGGGAATCGAGGTAAACCGGCTCAGGACAAATGCCAGCGGCACGCAGACAAGCCAGACAAATCCGCTGTCAAACAGGAAGGTTACCCCGGTCTGTCCGCCGGAACGCATGGTGAAATAAATGGCGTTGACGTAGGAATTGAAGGGCATGATCGCGGCGGAAATCAAGATGAGCTGTGTCGCCAGAAGCCGCACCTGGGAGGTGGTGTTGTAGATCAGGGGGAACAGTCCGGACAGGAGCGCCAGCACCAGGCCAAACACCACCCCGGAGGCGGCGGCCAGGGCCAACAGCTTCCGGTTTTCCTCCCGTACTTCCGATTCCTCGGCGCCGGAGCCCATCATCTGACCCATAAGGATCCCCACGCAGGTCCCCAAGGAAAGAAAGACCACGCTGGTCAGGTTCCAGATGGTGCTGGAGATGTTCATGGCGGGGACCACGTCCAGGCTACAGGTGGAGTAGCACTGATTCATCACCGCCGTACCGGCGGCCCACAGGGCCTCGTTGGCAAGGAGGGGCAGCCCTTTCCGCAGAATACTCCGAAGCAGGGGAGCGGGAATGGCGAAACTGTTGTAGGCGCCTTGAATAAAGGGGTTGCGCGCAGGGTTCAGGTGGGTCCAAACGGCCACGATCCCAAGCTCTACATATCGAGAGACCACCGTGGCGATGGCAGCGCCCCGAACGCCCATCTGGGGAGCGCCAAAGTGCCCGAAAATCAGAATATAGTTGAGGGTCAGGTTCACCAGCACAGCGCAGACGCCGGCGATCATGGGGACCAGCGCCTGCCCGGTCTCCCGGAGGGTGCTGGCGTAGGCGTTGCACAGGGAGAAGGGCAGCAGCCCCAGGAGCATCACCCGCAGATAGATCAGCCCGTAGGCCTGGCACAGCGCGGCGGTGTGGGGATCCCCCTCGCCCTTGAGATAGAGGCCGATAAGTCCCTGGCCGCCAAACCAGAACAGAACCATGGCCCCCAACGACAGCGCCAGGCAGATCAGCAGCTTGAACCGGAAGGTGTGGCGCACGCCTTTGTGATTCTGGGAGCCGAAAAACTGGGCGGTGAAGATACCCGCCCCGGAGCAGGCGCCGAAAATACACAAATTGAAAACAAACAGCAGTCCGTTGACAATGGAAACGCCGCTCATTTGGGGGGTCCCCACCTGGCCCACCATGATGTTATCCAGCAGGGAAACAAAATTGGTGATCCCGTTTTGAATGATGATGGGCACCGAGACTGCCAGGACCCGTTTATAGAAGGCGCTGTCTCCCAAATAGGGCCTTAGCAGGGAGCGCGCCCGCTTTTGCCTAGGAATGTCAGCCAACCTCCTGCCCGTTCAGAAATACCCGCCGGCCCTCCGGGGCACAGATCACGAAGTCCGCCCGGAGCCCGGGAGCGATGGAGCCCACCTCCCGCTCCGCGCCGATGGCGCAGGCCGGATTGTAGGTGGCGGCGCGGACCGCGTCCTCCTCCGGGATCCCGAAGGAGATCGCGTTTTTCATGCAGTCGAACAAATTGGTAGCGGAGCCCGCCAGGGTGCCGTCCGCCAGCCGGGCCACGCCGCCGGCGAGGAACACCGGCTGGCCCCCCAGTTCATATTCCCCGTCGGGCATCCCGCAGCAGCGCAGAGCGTCGGACACCAGGATCATCCGCTCCGGCCCGAACAGGGCGAAGGCCAGCCGGATGATGGCGGGATGGATGTGCAGCCCGTCGCAAATGATCTCCGCCCGGACCTGCTTTGCCTCGGAGGCGGCGGGGATGACCCCAGGCTTCCGGTGATGGATGCCGGGCATGGCGTTGAACAGATGGGTCAGATGGGTGGCCCCCGCATCAAAGGCGGCCCGAGCATGGACGTAGTCCGAATCGGTGTGGGCCACGGACACGGTACACAGCTCCTTGGCCTTTTCCACAAATTCCACCGCCCCGGGCAGCTCCGGGGCCACGTCCACGATCCGCACCAGACCGCCGCAGCCCTCATATAGGGCCCGGAAGCCTTCAAAATCCGGGTTTTTCAAATATTCCCCGTTTTGCGCCCCTTTTTTCTTCTCGGAAAAGTAGGGGCCCTCCATTTGGATGCCCATCAGCCGGGCGTGGCCGGGGAGGGGATCGTCGTGAAGACGTTTTGCCGTGGCAAAGGCCTTTTCCAGCACCGGATAGGGCAGAGTCATGGACGCGGGGGCGAAGGAGGTCACGCCGTTTTTCGCCAGATACCGGGCCATTTTGCACAGGCCCTCATAGTCGCCGTCGGAAAAATCCGCCCCGGAGTTGCCGTGGTTGTGAATATCGATGAGCCCGGGGATCACTGTGGCCCCATGCAGGTCCACCGCCTCTTCGGGAACCGTGTCCGGCAGCACCTGGGCAAACCGGCCGTCCTCCACAGAGAAGGCTCCCTTATGAAACTGAAAATCGGACCCGTAAAGCCGCGCGTTTTTATAAAACATGGCGCTCTTCCTCACTTTTTCAATGCCGGCAGACTGGCCGCCGCCACGGACTGGCCCACCCGGCGGGTGCGCTCGTCGGGCAGCATCACTTGAATGGACTGGCTCAGCGCCGGGAACTCGTCGGCCAAAATTTCCAGGCACCGGGCCAGGATGGTCTCCCCGCCCTTGCCGGACATGACCCGCCCCAGCACCATCATGTGCCGGATCTCGTAAAACTGGGCATAGAGTTTCACCGTGTAGGCAAGATAGGCTCCGATATCCCGGAAGACCTGCTGGGCCCGGGGATCGTCCGCCTCCATCAGGGCCTGGACGGCCTTCAGCTTCTCCGCGGGAGTGCTCTTTTCGTCCAGCTCGATGCCCGCCCGAGGGGCCAGCTTGATTACCGCGTCCTGGGAGAAGTATTTGCAGCCAACGCCGATATCCGTGGACCACTCGTCCGCCATGGCGTCCTCGTTCAGATCCACCGGAGCAAAGGCCAGCTCGCTGATCCAGCCCAGGACGTTCTGATCCTTGTCCACATAGCCCACGGCCTCGCTGGTGCCCATGGCGATGCCCATGATGGAGCCCACGCCCATGCCCATGGCGCCCGCCAGGGCGGTCACGTCCCCGTCGTTGGCCACTACCACCGGCACGTCCCCAATTTCCGCGCCGGCCCGGTCGTAGATGGTCTTGACCTCGTCCCACCGGCTGCGGGGCACCTGGATAAACAGGCTGGCCACCATGGGGGCGTTGCCGATGAACACCCCGGCGGAGGAGACGCCGATGGCGTCCACCCGGGGCATTTTGGAGGCGGCGGTTTTCAGCGCCGCTACAATGCCGTCAAAGTGATACTTGGGATCGGATTGGGTCTTGGGGTGCCAGACCACTTCCTCGGAGTAGACGCATTCCCCATCGATCACGGCGGAAACCTTCCGGTCGGAGCCGCCGGCGTCGAAGCCAATGCGACACCCGTCCAAATGCCCGCCGATGGGCCGGGGGGATTCCTGGGACTCCGGGCAGTCCTCCAGAGGCAGGACCAGGATCTCCAAAGGCCGCTCATAGAGCTTCTGGAAAAAGTCGTAGTCAAAGGCCCGCTGGCCGTCAACGCTGTAGGCCTCTTGCAGCTTTTTCCCGATTTCGGGGCAGCCGCAGACGCTGACCCGGAAGCCGCCGATGGACCAGAGGAGGAATTTTACATACCGCTCCACATAGCGGTAGTCCGCCTCCGCCATCTCCGGGGTGCCGTAGATACAGGTATGGCGGACGGAGACGTTGCCCTTTTCCCGCTCCACGGCGATGGCGATGGGCTTTTTGGCCCCTTTGCTGTAGGCCTCCGCCCAGACGCCGAAGGGAATAAAGTCCGGGTCCAGTACGGGGGGATGCTGGATCTGATAGGATATGCCCAAGTATTCCATATGTGTGCGCCTCCCAACGCCTTTATCGCGCTTCTCCGGCCACGGCCGATACGATGCGCGCCATCTCGTTCCATTTTTCTTCCATGTCTTTCGCCAGGGCCATCTGACTTCTGGCCCGGATCAGGTTGTGGGTGGGGTAGGCCACCCGGAAATACCGGTCCCCGTCCAGATAATCCGTCAAAAACCGGACCGCCACCTCCATGGTCATCACATAGGCCCCCATGGGCAGCATCTCGATCTCCAGGGGCTCCAGCCCCCGGGCGGCCTCCAGATAGCCCCGGGTGTAGGCCCGGAACATCTCCAGATCCAGCTTCATTTTGGAGGGGTCCGGCTCATCCTCCGGCGCGGTGGCCGCGCCAAACCGGATGGCGTCCCCGAAATCGTGGACGCTGAGGCCGGGCATCACCGTGTCCAGGTCCAGCACGCACAGGGATTTGCGGGTGACCCGGTCCAGAAGCACGTTGTTGAGCTTGGTGTCGTTGTGGGTCACCCGGAGGGGCAGCTTCCTCTCCTCCTTCATCCGCTGCAAAGTGGTCGCCGCTTCCTCCCGGGCCATGAGAAAGGCAATCTCCCGCTCCACCGTGGCGCGCCTGCCCACGGCGTCCCGCTCCATGGCCTGGCGGAGCTGGGCATACCGGTTGGCGGTGTTGTGAAATTCGGGGATGGTCTCAAACAAAGTGTCCGCCGGAAAATCCGACAGCAGCTGCTGGAACCGGCCGAAGGCCAGAGCGCTCTGGTAGAAGTCCTCCGGGCTCTCTGGGGCGTCCAGGCAGAAGCCGCCCACAAAGTCGTACATTCTCCAGTATTCCCCCTGGGGGTCCCGGTAGTAGAACAGCCCCTCGGCGGTGGGCAGAAAATGGAGGGCCAGCCTGGGATCCGTCACCCGCTGGCGCAGGAAATCCGTGACGGCGCTGGCGTTGGCCATGAGCCGCACTGGGTCGTGGAACACATATTGGTTGATCCGCTGCAGCACATATTCTCTGCCGGTATCGGTGGTGATTCTATAAGTAGTATTGATATGCCCGTGACCGAATTCTTCGCATCGGACCATCTGTCCGTCCATCAGAAAGGCGTGGGCCGCTGGTTGGAGCTGCACGCAAATTCACCTCATCAAGGGAAAATAGGGTGGCCGTCCTGGCCGGTTACATAACACGCAGTATTGTAACACAGAAATCTGGGAAAAGCAATTGGATTTTTGGCTTCGGGATAAATTTTGACGAAAAACGGCGGCGGGAATTTTGGCGCCTCCTGGCTTGATTTCTCTACAGAGGTATGTTAAAATCAAAACGGATCATTTTTAGTAAAACGCAAGGAGGCGTTCTCATGACCTTTGATACCCTCTGCGTCCACGGTCAGGACCACAAGTATCCCGAGGCCAGCCGCAGCATCACCGTGCCCATCTACCAGACGGCGGCCTTCAGCCACCTGGAATTGGGCCATAACGAGCATGGTTTTGACTATACCCGGATCTCCAACCCCACCCGGCAGCGGTTGGAGGAGACGGTCACCGCCCTGGAAGGGGCCGCCCAGACCCTGGCGGTCTCCTCCGGCATGGCGGCCATCTCCGCCGCCTTTGAGCTGTTCGCCCCGGGGGATCAGGTAATCTGCTCGGCGGATCTCTACGGCGGCACCACATTGCTGTTCCGGCAGGTGGAGGAGAAGAACGGGATCCATCTCCGCTTTGTGGACACCACGGATCTGGAGGCCGTTCGGCAGGCGGTGGAGCCCAACACCAAGGCCATCTATGTGGAGTCCCCCAGCAATCCCATGATGAACGTGACGGACATTCGGGGCTGCGCCGCCATCGCCAAGGCGGCGGGGGCTCTGCTGATCGTGGACAATACCTTTTTATCCCCCTACTTGCAAAACCCCATCGCCCTGGGGGCGGACCTGGTGATCCACAGCGGCACCAAGTTCCTGGCAGGTCACAACGACACCATTTCCGGCTTTGTCTGCTGCAAGGACGACGAGGTTGCCGAGCGGCTGCGGGTCATCGTCAAATGTACCGGCGCGGCGCTCTCTCCCTTCGATTGCTTCCTGACCCTGCGGGGGATCAAGACCCTGCCCGTGCGGATGGAGCGGCAGCAGCAAACCGCCATGGCCATCGCCAAATGGCTGACCCAGCAGCCCAAGGTAAAGAAGGTCTACTACACCGGCCTTCCCGAGCATCCGGGATATGCCCTCAACGCGTCCCAGGCCCGGGGCGCCGGGGCCATGCTCTCCTTCGATATGGGCAGCCAGGAGCAGGCCATCCATGTCCTCAAGCATCTGAAGATCGCCACCTTTGCCGAAAGCCTAGGCGGCCCGGAGACGCTGGTGACCCATCCCGTCATGCAGACCCACCGGGATGTGGACCCCAAGGAGCTGGCAAGCCTGGGCATCACGGGCGCCATGCTTCGGATGTCCGTGGGCCTGGAGGGGGCGGAAGATCTGATCGAGGATCTGCGCCAGGCTATGGAGGACGCGTAAATGGGCTTTGATTTTGATACCCCGGTGGAGCGCCGGGGGACGAGCTGCGTCAAGTACGATTTTGCCGTGGAGCGGGGATATCCCGCGGACGTGCTGCCGCTGTGGGTGGCGGATATGGACTTTCCCGTTCCGGAATGCGTGACCAAGGCCCTGACGGACCGGGTCCGGCACGGCATTTTCGGCTATTCCGACACCAAGGACGGCTATTTTGAGGCGGTGCGGAGCTGGTTTGCCCGCCGCCACGGCCTGACGGTGGAAAAGGAATGGCTCATCAAGACCCCCGGGGTGGTGTTTGCCCTGGCTCAAGCGGTGCGGGCCCTGACGGAGCCCGGGGACGGCGTGGTGATCCAGACCCCGGTCTACGCCCCTTTCCACATGGTGGTACGGAATAACGGGCGGAAGCTGCTGGAAAATCCCCTGATCTACCGGGATGGCCGGTATACCGTGGACTTTGAAAACCTGGAGGCGCAGCTGAAATCCGCCAGACTTCTTATTCTATGCAGCCCCCACAATCCGGTGTGCCGGGTCTGGACCAAGGACGAGCTGCGGCAGGTGGGGCTTCTCTGCCGGAAATATGACGTGACCGTGGTTTCCGACGAGATCCACTGTGATTTTGCCTTCCCGGAGCATCCCCACACCCCGTTTTTGTCCGCCTGCCCGGAGATGGCGGAGCGGACGGTGATGTGTACTGCCCCCAGCAAGACCTTCAACCTGGCGGGGCTCCAGGTTTCCAACCTCTTTGTCCCCGGCCAGGCGATCCGGGAGAAGCTGAAGGCGGAGCTGGAGCGGATTGGCTACAGTCAGCTCAACTGCCTGGGCACCGTGGCCTGTCAGGCCGCCTACGAGGGCGGGGAGGCGTGGCTGGACGCCTGCAAGGCCTATATGCGGGAGAATCTGAATTTTGTCCGGGAATACCTGGCGGAAAAGCTGCCCCAGGTGAAGCTGGTGGAGCCGGAGGGCACCTACTTTGCCTGGCTGGACTGCACCGGGCTGGGCCTGACCGAGGAGGAGCTGAACCGGGCCATCGTCCAGCGGGGGAAGCTCTGGCTGGACGCCGGCGGCATTTTCGGGCAGGAGGCCGCCCTGTTCCAGCGGGTGGTGCTGGCCTGTCCCCGGTCCACACTGGAACGCGCCATGGCGCAATTCTGCGGGGCCTTTGCCTGCCGGGAGGACGTATGAAGATCGGATTTGACAACGACAAGTATATCCAGACCCAGTCCGCCCACATCCGGGAGCGGATCGGCCAGTTCGGCGGCAAGCTGTACCTGGAATTTGGCGGCAAGCTCTACGATGATCACCACGCCTCTCGGGTACTGCCCGGCTTCCAGCCGGACAGCAAGCTGCGGATGCTTTTGCAGCTGAAAGACCAGGCGGAGATGATCGTGGCCCTCAACGCCGACGATATTGAAAAGAACAAGGTCCGGGGGGACCTGGGCATTACTTACGACCGGGACGTGGTCCGGCTGGTGGACGTGTTCCGAGAGCTGGGCCTGTACGTCAGCAGCGTGGTACTGACCCGCTACCGGGAGCAGGCCGCCGCCCGAGCTTTCCAGGAGCGGCTGGAGGGAATGGGCCTGCGGGTGTATCACCACTATCCCATTCCCAACTACCCGGCGGACATCCCCGGCATCGTCAGCCCCCAGGGCTACGGCCGGAACGACTACATTGAGACCACCCGGGAACTGGTGGTGGTCACCGCCCCCGGCCCCGGCAGCGGCAAGCTGGCCACCTGTTTGTCCCAGCTGTACCATGAGCATCAGCGGGGGATCCAGGCAGGCTACGCCAAATTTGAGACCTTCCCCATTTGGAACCTGCCCCTGAACCATCCGGTGAACCTGGCCTACGAGGCCGCCACGGCGGACCTGAACGATGTGAACCTGATCGACCCATTCCATCTGGACGCCTATGGAGTGACCACGGTGAACTACAACCGGGACGTGGAGGCGTTCCCCGTGCTGGTTGCCATGTTTGAAAAGATCCTGGGCCGGTGTCCCTACCAGTCTCCCACGGATATGGGGGTGAACATGGCGGGGTACTGCATCACGGACGATGCCGTGGTCCGGGCCGCCGCCCGGCAGGAGATCCTCCGCCGGTACTACGCCGCCCTGTGCGATCAGAAGCAGGGCAAGGGGACGGAGGAGGAGATCCGCCGCCTGGAGCTGCTGATGCGGAAGGCCAAGGTGGATCCCTCGGAACGGAAGGTCGTCCTATCCGCCATGGCCCTTGCGGAGCAGACCGGCCTGCCCGCCGCCGCCATGGAGCTGCCCGATGGAAAGATCGTCACCGGCAGGACCACGGACCTTCTGGGCGCCTCCGCCGCCCTGCTGCTCAACGCCCTGAAGACCCTGGGCGGCATCCGGGACGAGCTGAAGCTCATCTCGCCCGTGGTGATCGACCCCATCCAGCGGCTGAAGGTGCGGCACCTGGGGAACCGGAACCCAAGGCTTCACACCGACGAGGTGCTGATGGCCCTGTCCATTTGCGCCGCCACCAACCCCACCGCCGAGCTGGCCATGAATCAGCTGGACCTGCTCCGGGGCTGTGAGGTCCATTCCTCCGTGATCCTATCGGAAGTTGACGTTCGGGTATTCAAACGCCTGGGGGTGAATCTCACCTGCCAGCCCCAGTACGCCTAGAAGGGAAGAAGAAGCCATGAAATTTCATTTGCTTTTCGTATCCTCCGTCTCCGCCTGCTTTGAGCTGGAAAACGACGCGCCCTACTATGCCCCGGAGCCCTATCAGGTGACGCTGAACGGCGCAGTGGCCCTATCGGGGGTCAAGACCAACGTCTTTTCCCTGTTTGACCTGCACCCAGGCGGAAAATACACCGTGGCGGTGGGGGAGGACAAGCTGAATTTCTCCACCAAGCGGGAGACCGCCTGCCTCAACGTCCGGGACTTTGGCGCCCTGGGGGACGGGGAGAAGGACGATACCCACGCCCTGCAAAACGCCATCAACGCCTGCCCCGTGGGGGGCCGGGTGAAGGTCTCCGCCGGCATCTATCGTACGGGGCCGCTGGTTTTAAAATCCGACATGACCCTGGAGCTGAAAACCGGCGCCCAGCTGCTGGGGGACACCCGGGAGGACCGCTATCCCCTGCTCCCCGGGGAGATCCACGACGGGGAGAACAGCAAGCTGATCCAGATCGGCACCTGGGAGGGAGCGCCCTACACCGTCCATCAGAGCCTGATCTCCGCGTTCCACGCCAAAAATATCAACATCGTGGGCCGGGGCATTCTGGACGGCAACGCCCACAACTCCACTTGGTGGCAGGATGTGAAGACCCGTACCGTGGGCCGGCCCCGGCTGGTATTTTTCAACCACTGCTCCAATGTGAATTTCCATGGCATCCTGGGCCGGAACTCCGCCTCCTGGAATTTCCACCCCTATTTCTGCCAGAAGCTGGGCTTTTACCAAATCGCCGTGGAGGCGCCCAAGGACAGCCCCAATACCGACGGCGTCAATCCGGAGTGCTGCGACGACGTGCGGATTTTGGGAGTGCGGTTCAGCGTGGGGGACGACGCCATCGCCATCAAGTCCGGCAAAATTTATATCGGCATGAAGTACAAGACCCCCGCCACCCGCCATGTGATCCGCAACTGCCTGATGGAGCACGCCCACGGGGCGGTGGTCCTGGGCAGTGAGATGTCCGGCGGCATCCGGGAGCTGACGGTGAGCCAGTGTCTCTTTTCCCATACGGACCGGGGCATGCGGATCAAATCCCGCCGGGGCCGGGGCAAATACGCGGTGATCGACGGGGTGGAGTTTTCCAATATCCGCATGGTCAACGTGATGGCCCCTCTGGTGATCAATATGTACTATAACTGCGACCCGGACGGCATGTCCGAGTATGTCTGGAGCAAGGACCCCTATCCCGTGGACGACACCACTCCCTACCTGGGGGCCTTCACCTTCCGGGACATGGAGTGTACCGACTGCGAGTGGGCGGCAGGCTATTTCTACGGCCTGACGGAGCAGCCCATCGGCTCCATCACCATCGAAAACGTCCACTTCACCTTCAAAAAGGACGCCTCCCTCGGCCAGCCCGCCATGATGAGCTATGTGGAGCCCACCTCCCGGCTGGGACTCTACTTCAACCGCGTAAAAAAGGTGACGCTGAAAAACGTCACCATGGAGGGCCAGGCCGGGCCCAAGGTCCTATTGGAGCATGTGGAGGAACAGGTCGAGGAATAAAAACACCGCCGCCTATAAAGAATTGAAAAGACCGCCCGCGTTTTACCGGAGAACCGGCGCGCGGGCGGTCTTTTTTCGGTATTCAGATCCCCAGCTGACTCCGGGTATAGTAGGGTTCCAAATAGTCCCAGGTGTTTTCGCACATGACCTTGAACAGCTCTTCGCCCTCTTGCAGCGTCAGGCAGCCGCAGAGGGGCTGATCCTGGAAGGAGGCCAGGAGCTTTTTCCCGTCCCGCTCCATGGCGCCCTGGCAGGCCAGGTCGATATTGGCCCAGTTCCGGGCCACCAGGGACCGGACCGCCTCCGGCAGGGGCCGGGATACCACAGGGCTGACCAGTCCGTTGGAAAAGACGCAGTTGGTCTCCACAATGGCCCCCAGCGGCAGGCCGGGCATCTGCCCCTGATTGGGCAGGTTCACATTGGAGACCACAGTCTCCAGCCCGGCGATGGCTCGGATCAGCCGCACCAGCTCCTCCCCGGAGGGGGCCAGAGGCACCGGCAGGGCGCCGGAGGCCATGGCCTCGCTTTTTTCCACCAGACGCCGCTGATTTTCCTCCCGGTAGTCCACGGTGGTCAGGCCAAAGTGCCAGTACTGGACGGTTTCCGGGTCCGCCAGATACCATTTCCCGCTGACAAATTCCGCCAGATGCCGGTCTCCGGCGGCCCCCAGGGCTCCGTAGCGGCGGTACAGATCCATTTTCACCCGGTTGCCGCAGGCGAAGGTGTCGGTTTTCCAGGCGTCGTGGCGGCCATGGGCGTGGAAGCCGGAGGCAAAATACTGCTCCATAAATCCCGGCAGCAGGGAAAGAATGTCCACATCCTGGTACCGAGCCTCCACGATCCAGGTAAAGTGGTTGATGCCGGAGGCGTCGGTGTACAGGTCCCGCCGGTTTGCCTGGATGCCGGTCATCTCCTTCAAAACGGCGGCCAGAAAGTCCTGGGCGTGGAACACCTCATGGCAGCAGCCGAAGGCCTTGATCCCCGGGAAGGCGTCGTACAGAGCCTTGACGCAGGCGGACATGGGGTTGGTCAGATTCAGCACCCAGGCCTCGGGACAGTTTTCCCGGATGGCGTCGGCGAAGCTCTGATAAATGGGCACGGTGCGCATGGTCCGCAGCACGCCGCCGGGGCCCACGGTGTCTCCCACGCTCTGATAGATCCCGTAGGCCTCCGGGGCGTGGACGTCGGAGCGCATCTCCCGGAAGGTGCCCGGGAGAATGGAGATCAGCACAAAATCCGCCCCGTTCAGCGCCTCGGCCAGGGTGTCCGCCACGGTGTAGCGGAAGGGGGAGCGGACGGCGGGATTTTCCCCCATCCGCCGGGCGATGGCCTGATTCCGCAGGGCGGCGGTCCGGTCGATGTCATACAGGGCCACCTCGCCGGTCAGTCCCTCCGCCAGGGCCAGATCCTGCATGAAGGAATGGGCCCAGTTTTTGGAGCCGCCGCCGATGTAGGCGATTTTCAGAGCTTTCATAGCGATCCTTCCTTTATTTCACCCTGCCGGACCGACAGGGCGTATTCCTTGGGGGTCAGGCCATACTCGGCCTTAAACGCCCGGTAAAAGCCGGGGTAGTCGGCAAAGCCGCAGGAACTGTAGATCTGACTGGGCCGCTTGCCCTGGGCCATCAGCTGCCGGGCGATGAGCAGCCGCTTTTTTTGGATGTACCGGTGGACGCTGGTGCCCACCAGTCGGTTAAATTCGTGGCTCAAATGATACTTGCTTACGAAAAACCGCTCCGCCAGCTGTTCCAGGGACAGGTCCTCCCCATAATGTAAGTTTACATAATCTATCACCTGAGATACCGCTTGGCTGGATCTGGGGGCTTCCGCCTGCTTTTCCGGCTGGGCCGCCAGCCGGTTGATCTCCACCAGGATCTGGGTCAGCAGGCTGGTCTGGAGCAGGTCGCTGCCATATTCCTCCTGCTGGCACTCCCTGTAGAGGGATTGGATCAGGCCGAACAGGGATTTCCAGGCCTCCGGCTCTGGCCGGAGCCGGTTCCGGTAGCCCGGCTGGGCGGGGTCCAGGCAGCGGAGCAGGGGGGTGGCGCCGGTGGAGAGCCGACGCACCAGCTGGGGGTCCACCCAGAGGACGTACCGCTCATAGCCCGTCATCTCCGGCTGGATGTGGAGCTGGTGCAGCTCCCGGGGACTGATCAGCAAAATATCTCCCGGGGCCACATGGTAGAGCTTGCTCTCGATGGTATAGGTCACGTCCCCGGACACCAGGAAGTACAGCTCAAAAAAGTCGTGGTGATGCAGGGCCACCTGCTTAAGATAGGCGTCCCGCTTGTATTGCAGTTCAAAATCCGGCCTCCGCATTTCCTGGCGGGGGTCGAAGCCCTTGGGCGTCACCGCCACGGCGGCCACCTCCGATTCGGGATGGATTAAAACTATCATACTCGTTCCGCCGGGAAATGTCAACGGCAAACTGCGCAATATTCGCAATGTTTTCCCGCAAATTCTGCTATTTTCATGGAAAAACATTGGGCTTATAATGGTGACAGTCCGCAGATTGGGGCTGCGGGCGCATTCCCAGTAAATCAGAAAGGAAGGATTCGTCACGAAGAAGCAAATTCCCGCAGTAAAAGCGAAAAAGCCGTTGAAGGGGATCCGCAGCCGCCGCTGGAAAGCGGCCGGCAGCGAGAAGGCTTTTCTCATGGACGCCTATTTTTGGCTGACACTGTCCAATCAGGCGAGCAATCTGTAAAATAAAAATAATATACATCGGAGGGCAAGGTCATGGAAAAACTCAATTACAAGGTTCTTAAACAATCCGGCTACACCGGCTACATTCTGGAGAAGGCGCCGGAGAAGGTCCTGCAGTTTGGCGAGGGCAATTTCCTTCGGGCGTTTGTCAACTACTGGTTCGACGTGGCCAACGAGAAGGCGGGCTGGAACGGAAAGTGCGTTCTGGTGCAGCCCATCGCCATGGGCCTGACCGGCCTCATCAACGCTCAGGAGGGGCTCTACACCCTCTATCTCCGGGGCATGGAGAACGGGCAGAAGGTGGACCGGAAGCGGGTCATTTCCTCCGTCTCCCGGTGCCTCAACCCTTATGAGCGGGAGGGCTACGACAGCATGATGGCCCTGGCCGTGTCGGACGATCTGGAATATGTGGTGTCCAACACCACCGAGGCCGGCATCGTCTACGACCCCGCCTGCCAGTTTGGCGACACCCCCGCCTCCTCCTTCCCTGGCAAGCTGACTCAGGTGCTCTATGCCCGGTACAAGGCCGGGAAGCCGGGCCTGGTGATCCTCTCCTGCGAGCTCATTGACAACAACGGCAAGGAGCTGCAAAAGTGCGTGAACCAGTACATTCGGCAGTGGGGCCTGGAGGAGGGCTTCCTGAATTATGTAAACAACGACTGCACCTTCTGCTCCACCCTGGTGGACCGGATCGTTCCGGGCCGGATCCGGGACGCCGCGGAGGCTGCCCGTCTGGAGGCCGAGAACGGCTACCATGACGACCTGATCGACGTGGGCGAGGTCTTCGGCGTGTGGAATATCGAGGGACCGGCGTGGCTGGAGGAGAAGCTGCCCTTCAAGGCCGCCGGCGTCAACTGCCCGGTGGTCCCCGACGTGACCCCCTATAAAAAGCGGAAGGTCCGCATCCTCAACGGCGCCCACACCGGCTTCGTCCTGGGCGCCTACCTGGGCGGCTTCAACATCGTCCGGGACTGCATGGAAAACGACACCGTTCGGGGCTTCATGAACAAGATGCTCTACGAGGAGGTCATCCCCACCCTGCCGCTGGACAAGGCGGACCTGGAGCAATTCGCCGCCGCCGTCCAGGACCGGTTCAACAATCCCTTTGTGAACCATGAGCTGATGAGCATCTCCCTGAACTCCACCTCCAAGTGGCGGGCCCGGAATATGCCCAGCTTCCTGGAGTATGTGGAGCATACCGGCAAGCTCCCCAAGTGCCTGACCATGAGCTTCGCCGCCTATGTGGCCTTCTTTTCCAACGACATCCAGGCGCTGACCGACAAGGGTCTGGTCTGCCGCCGTCCCCAGGGCGATGAGTACACCTGCGCCGACGACCGCTGGGTTCTGGAGTTTTACTACGCCCACCGTTCCGACGAGCCGGCGGCCCTGGTCCACGCCGTCATGACCAATGAGCAGATGTGGGGCCGGGACCTGACCCAGATCCCCGGCTTTGAGGCGGCGGTGGTGGAGGACCTGACGGCCATCCGCAACCAGGGTGCCCTGGCCGCCTACGCCTCCTGCCTGTAAAAGGAGGCCGCCATGCCTGACTTTATCCGCATCCACCCCAAGGACAATGTGGCCGTCGCCCTGCGTCCCATCCCCAAGGGCACGGCATTTCCCATAGCGGGCGGGACAGTCATCTCCATCACGGATATTCCCCAGGGCCATAAAATGGCCCTGGCCTCCCTGGCCGTGGGGGAAAACGTGGTGAAGTACGGATTCCCCATCGGCCACGCCACCGCTCCCATCGCCCCCGGGGACCACGTCCACACCCACAATATGGCCACCAATCTCTCCGGCGAGCAGGAATATACCTACCATCCCCAGCTCCACTATCCCGAGCCCCAGACCCCCGGCGTTTTCCAGGGCTACCGCCGGACGGACGGCCGGGCCGCCACCCGGAACGAGATTTGGATCATTCCCACGGTGGGCTGTGTCAACGACGTGGCCAAGGCGCTGGCGCGGGAGAATCAGGACCTGGTCACCGGCTCCATCGACGGGCTCTACACCTTTCCCCATCCCTTCGGCTGCTCCCAGACCGGCCATGACCATGCCCAGACCCGGAAGCTCCTTGCGGCCCTGGCCCGCCATCCCAACGCCGGGGCGGTGTTTGTGCTGAGCCTGGGGTGCGAAAACCTGACCCATGAGCAGTTTTTGGCCGAGCTGGGTCCGTATGATCCGGAGCGGATCCAATTCCTCACCTGCCAGCAGGTGGCCGATGAGATGGAAGCCGGGCGGGAACTGTTAAAGAAGTGCGCCGCCTACGCTTCCCGGTTCCACCGGGAGCCCATTCCCGCCAGCGAGCTGGTGGTGGGCATGAAGTGCGGCGGCTCTGACGGCCTGTCCGGCATCACCGCCAACCCGGTGGTGGGCCGCTTCTCCGATCTGCTGGTGGCCCAGGGGGGCTCCACGGTCCTCACCGAGGTGCCGGAGATGTTCGGCGCCGAGGGCTTCCTGATGGACCGCTGCGCCAGCGAGGAGGTATTCCACAAGGCTGTGGAGATGATCAACGGCTTCAAATCCTATTTTATTTCCCACAACGAGGTGGTCTACGACAACCCCAGCCCGGGCAACAAGCAGGGCGGCATCACCACCCTGGAGGACAAGTCCT
>CANRQC010000026.1 GCA_947632695.1 uncultured Oscillospiraceae bacterium
GTATACCGCACCGTCGCTTTCCACGGTGAAGCCCACGGAGCAGCGGCCCACCATATTGCAGGCCTCCGGCGGCAGACCCAGCAGGATGCCGATCCAGTTGTCCAGCTGGCGGACGCTGATGGAACGTCCCTCCAGCAGGTCCCGAAACCACAGATCGAACACCCGGACCAGAAATTCGCCGTAGTCCTGGGGCGGCAGACTGTAGCTCTGCCCGCCGGGGAGACTGCCCAGGGGATCCAGGCAGGGGATGAATTGGAGGCGGCGAAAGCCCTGGCCGGTGAAGAAGCGGTAGACCCGCTCCGGCTGCCGGGCGACCGGCCCGGTGACCACGCACAGAATATTCAGCGCTACCCCGGCCCGCCGCAGAAGCCCGGCGGCCCGCATCGCCCGCTGAAAGGTGCCCCGGTCCTCGGCGTCCCGCCGATGGAGGTCGTGGAGCCGGGCCGGCCCGTCCAGGGAAAGCCCGGTCAGAAACCGGTTCTCCGCCAAAAACCTTGCCCAGGTCTCGTCGATGGCCAGACCGTTGGTTTGCAGGCTGTGATACACCCGCAAATCGGGCCTTGCGTATTTTTCCTCGATCTTCAGGAAATTTCTGTAAAATTCCAGCCCCGCCAGGGTGGGCTCGCCGCCCTGGAACAGGAAGGTACAGCTGCCCTCGGCGGCGGCCATGGCCGCCGCCACCGTCCGCTCCAGCACCTCCGGGGACATCACGCCCAGGTTGGGGACCTGGCGGCGGGCGGCCTCATCCCGGTAGAAGCAGTAGGCGCACCGCATCTGGCAGGCCGCGGAGGCGGGCTTGATCATCACCGTCAAATTCCGCATATCAGGCCTTCGACGGAATATCCGCCGGATGGATCCGCACCGCCTGGCGGTATTCCAGCGGCGTCTTTCCCACCAGCTTTTTGAAGCGCTGGCTGAAATAGCTGGGGCTGGAAAAGCCGGTGATGGCGCTGATTTGGCTGACGGTATAGTCCGAATTTTCCAAAAGATGCTTGCTCTCCGCGATCCGGTGGGCCAACAGATAGCTGATGGGACTGCACCCGATCTCCTTATTAAAGGCATGGGCCAGGTAGTGCTTGCTCATGTGGGAGATCTCCGCCAGGGTGTCCAGGGTGATATCCTCCCGGAAATGCTCGTCCATGTACTGCTTGACCCGGGCGCACTCTAAGCTGCTTCTGGTCTCGTCCAGAACCAGGCTCCGCTGGACGATGTGGCGGCGGAGCAGGATCAGAAAGACCCGGGCCAGGCCGGCGCACACCTCCAGATAGTTTTCCTGCCGCTCCTCGCACTCCCGGAGAATGGCCTCGGGATAGAACCGGTAGTCGTCCTCGGCGCCGCTCTGGAGACGGAAGAGCCGCTGCTCCGCGCCGCCAAGGGCCTGAAACTGGACCCCCTCGATGCCCATCACGATGAATTCCAGGGGGTTGCTGGCAAAGGACAGCTCCGTGTGCATGGTGTAGGGGTTGACCACCACCAGATCGCCGGGGTGGAGGGGCAGGTCCTGGGATTCCATTCGGAAGAAGCCCTTCCCGCTTAATACATAGAAGATCTCGGCGCAGTAGTGGGAGTGGAGCAGGCTGTGCCAGTCGTTTTCGCATTTGCTGTGGGAGATGTACAGGAGCCGGAAGTCCTGCCCCGCCTCCTGATAGTCGATGTCATAGCGCTGGGTAGCCATAGAACGCCCCCTAATTTTGTGTAAATTCTTTACAAATATTGCTTTACCAAAAATCGGAATAAAAACCTGCCCTCCCGGGGCGCCACACTAATTTTAACAACAGGGCCGGAAAATGTCAAGGTATAATTGGAGGATGTGTGCCACGCGCCCCTTGAAACGCAGCTCAAAATTACGCAAAATGTCCATAACAGCCCATTTTTATTCTCATTTCTATGGATAACTTGCCGAAAATAGCAAGATATATAAAATATACAGCAACTTATCACATTGCCAATTCCCTGTGGGAAAGCTATAATCTAGTTAATTCCATGGCGAAAGACCCAGCCGTGGAACAGACTACATTTACACAATCAATTAAGGAGGAAATGAAATGAAGAAGCTTTTCGCCCTGCTGTTGGCAGCGGTCATGGTCCTGGGCCTTGTGGCCTGCGGCCCTGCCGGCAATGACCAGACCGAGCCGCCCAAGAACAACGACAACCAGACCCAGGCGCCCGGGCAAGGGACGGAGCCGCCCCAGACTAACGCCCCCGAGGGCAAGAAGTACGAGGGCGTGACCCTGAACTACTGGTCCATGTGGAGCGCCGGCGAGCCCCAGGCCACTGTGATCGAGCAGGCCGCCGCCGCTTTTGAAGCGGAGACCGGCGCCCATATCAACATCGAGTGGAAGGGCCGGGACATCAACACCCTGCTGTCCGCCTCTCTCGAGGCCGGCGACGCCATCGACATCTTCGAGGACGACTACAACCGGATCGGCAACGTCTACAAGGACTACACCGCCGACCTGACCGACATGGCGGCAGCCGCGGACTACGCCAGCCACAGCTATCCCATCTTCGCCGCTCAGTCCATCGCCTGGGCCGGCTATCTGAACAGCATCGTGGAGCAGCCCCAGATCGGCGGCATCTTCTACAACCGGGACGCCTTCGAGCAGGCCAGCATCACCGATCTGCCCACCACCTGGGCGGAGTTCCTGGACGTCTGCCAGAAGCTGAAGGACGCCGGCATCGCGCCTCTTGCCCAGGACAGCGCTTACTGCAACTTCACCTTCTACAATCAGCTGGTCCGCCATCTTGGCGAGGACGGCATCGCCGCGCTGCGGGACAACGGCCACTGGGCGGAGAATGAGGGCGCTGTCGCCGCCGCCCAGGAGCTCATCGACCTGGTCAACGCCGGCTACCTGGTGGACGGCGCTCCCGACGAGTATCCCGCCAGCCAGAACAAGATCGGCACCGGCGAGGCCGCCATGGTGGTCTGCGCCAACTATGTGACCGCCGAGGTTGACAGCGTCATGGGCGACACCAACTGGGGCCTGATCAACTATCCCGCCGTGGAAGGCGGCGCGGATCCCAACTCCGTGTACATCGGCGCCAACGGCCTGGCCATTGCCTCCTATAGCGAGAACAAGCAGGCGGCCTTCGACTTCTGCATGTACCTGGTCACCGGCGAGTGGGATCAGAAGATGGCCGACACCGCCAAGCAGATCCCCGCTGATCCCAGCAACACCTGCTCCTACCTGCCCACTGCCGTCGATACCCTGAAGAACGCGGACGCCACCTTCGGTTGGTGCACCGGCTTGAACACCCACGCCGCTTGGGGCACCATGAAGACCCTGTTCGTTGAGCTCTTCGAGGGCAAGTACGCCACCGGCGCGGACTTCTGCGCGGCCATCGACGATCTGTACTAAGATCGTATTTCGTCCCTACGCTGTGAATTGACCATCTCTATGAAACAGGCGACGCCTCATACGGCGCCGCCTGTTTTTCTGAAACCCGGATTTGAGGTGATTCTGAAATGAGAAAGAACAAAGCCATGATTGCCTGCTTTATCGCGCCCACCGTGGTCACCCTGGTGCTGATGTACCTGTATCCCGTGGCACGGACGGTGCTAATGAGCTTTTTCCATGTGACGAATCTGACGGCCAGCACCAGCACCTGGACCTTCAACGGCCTGGAAAATTACTTCAAGATCCTCCACACCGCCGATTTTATCACCTCCATGAAGAATATGCTGCTCATCTGGCTGGTAGGCGGCGTGATTACCCTGGCGCTGTCCATGATGATGGCGGTGATCCTGACCAGCGGCATTCGGGGCAAGAAATTCTTCCGCGCCGCCATTTATCTGCCCAATATCATCAGCGCCGTGGCCCTGGCCACCATGTGGGTGCAGTACATCTTCAACTACGACTACGGCCTGCTCAACACAATGCTGGAAATGGTCGGTCTGGAATCCGTCCGCTGGCTGGGAACCGATTTGAAATTCTGGTCCATGATGGCCGCCTTCATCTTCGGCTCCGTGGGCTACTATATGCTCATTTACATCAGCGGCATCGAGGGGATCCCCCAGGATTTGTTTGAGGCCGCCACGTTGGACGGCGCCGGGAAGGTGCGGCAGTTCTTCTCCATCACCATGCCGCTGCTGAAGGGGATTCTGAAGACCTCCATCACCTTCTGGAGCATCAACGCCACCACCTTCTTCCTGTGGACCAAGATGTTCTCTCCGGTGAATACCGAGGGCTCCACCATTGTGCCGGTGGTGTACCTATACGATACGGTATTTGGCGGGAAGGGCGTCGTCAACCTGGACGCCGGCGCCGGCGCGGCGGTGGGCGTGGTGCTGGCCATCATCATCGTCATCGTGTACGCGCTGACGAATCTGCTCATCAAAGACGGCGACCTGGAGTATTAAGGAGGTGTTCGGGATGTTCAAAAAAAGGAAATATCGCGAAAAAATCAACTGGCGCAAGGAATTATCGCTGCTGCCCGGCTATATCATTGTGACCGTCTGGGTCCTGTTTACCGCGGTGATGCTGTTCTGGATCTTCGCGGCCAGCCTGTCCACCTCCAAGGAGATCTTCTCCGGCAAGGTCCTGGAATTTGCCACCGGCTTCCATTGGGAGAACTATGTGACCGCCTGGAAGACACAGAATGTGTCCGTATTCTTCGCCAACTCCCTGCTGTACTCCCTGGTGTCCTGCGCGGGGGTGCTGGTCATTTCCGCGCCGGCGGCCTATGTGCTGTCCCGCTGGGGCTTTGTCGGCAGCAAGGCCATTCGGATCGGCCTAGTCATCGCCATGAGCGTGCCGACCATCATGATCATCATGCCGCTGTACTCCCTGGCTGTCCGCTGGGATCTGCGGGGCAGGGTCCTGCTCATCCTGCTCTACATTATGCTGCGGGTGCCCTACACCACCATCTATCTGCTGGACTTTTTCTCCACGCTGTCCACGACCTATGAGGAGGCGGCGGCCCTGGACGGCTGCCCGCCGGCCAAGACCTTCTGGGCCATCATGCTTCCCCTGGTGCAGCCGGCGGTGGTCACCGTGACGATCTTCAACTTCCTGTCCGTGTGGAACGAGTTCTTCATGGCTCTGATCTTCACCCCCGAGGGAAGCGCCACGCCTGTGGGCGTGGGCCTGCTGCAAATCGTCAACGCCATGAAGTACACAGGCAATTACGGCGGACTGTTCGCGGCGGTGATCATCGTGTTTCTGCCCACCTTCCTGCTGTATCTGTTTTTGTCCGAAAAGATCATTGCCGGCGTTACCGGAGGCGGCGTAAAGGGCTGAGGAAAGGAAAATGAAATGGAATCGAGGATCAACAGCATGAATGATTTAACCGGCCGCGTCACCATCCCCACGGATCTGGACGTGGTGCCGGAAACGCTGGCGGTGGCGAAACGTCTGGGCGCCGACGCTATCCGGGACTGCGACGGGACCGAGTTCCCGGCGGAGCTGCGAAACGTGGGGGCCAAGGTCTACGCCACCTATTATACCACCCGGAAGGACAACGCCTGGGCCAAGGCCAACCCTGAGGAGGTCCAGCAGTGCTATATCATGACCGGCTTCCGCACCGCCGTCGGCGGCCCTCTGGAGATCGAGCTGCTGGAGGGCATCAGCCCCGAGCTGATGCGGGTCAATAGCCGGGACGACCCGAAGCGGTGGTGGGAGGTCATGGACCGCACGGCGGGGACGGTGGTCAGGGACTGGACGTTTGACGAGGCCCGGGGCACCGTGATTATCCCCGCGCCGAAAGAATACCATGAGTACACCGTCAGCTTCCTGGCCTACCTTATTTGGGACCCGGTGCATATGTACAACGCCGTCACCAACGGCTGGACCAATTTTGAGCATCAGATCACCTTCGATGTGCGCCAGCCCAAGAGCCACGCCTACGCCCTGGAACGGCTCCGGAAGTTCTGCCGGGAGCATCCCTATGTAGACGTGATCCGCTTCACCACCTTTTTCCACCAGTTCACCCTGATTTTTGACGAGCTGAAACGGGAAAAGTATGTGGACTGGTATGGCTACAGCGCCTCGGTGAGCCCCTACATCTTAGAGCGGTTCGAAAAGGAGGCAGGCTACCCCTTCCGGCCCGAGTACATCATCGATCAGGGCTACTACAACAACCAGTACCGGTCCCCCACCCGGGAATACCTGGATTTCATGGCCTTCCAGCGCCGGGAGGTGGCCGCCCTGGCCAGGGAGCTGGTGGACATCGTCCACGAGTACGGCAAGGAGGCCATGATGTTCCTGGGCGACCACTGGATCGGCACCGAGCCGTTTATGGACGAGTTTTCCACCATCGGGCTGGATGCGGTGGTGGGCAGCGTGGGCAACGGTTCCACCCTGCGCCTCATCAGCGATATTCCCGGCGTCAAGTACACCGAGGGCCGCTTCCTGCCCTATTTCTTCCCGGACACCTTCCACGAGGGCGGCGACCCCATCGGGGAGGCCCGGATCAACTGGATCACCGCCCGGCGGGCCATTCTCCGCAGCCCCATCGACCGGATCGGCTACGGCGGCTATCTGAAGCTGGCCCTGGAGGCCCCCGGATTCCTGGACTATGTGGAGCAGGTGTGCGACGAGTTCCGGCAGCTCTATGCCAACGTCCACGGCGCCAAGCCCTACTGCGTCAAGACGGTGGCGGTACTCAACGCCTGGGGGAAAATGCGCTCCTGGGGCTGCCACATGGTCCACCACGCCCTGTATTACAGGAAAAACTACAGCTACGCCGGGGTGATCGAGGCCCTGTCCGGCGCGCCCTTCGACGTGCGGTTCCTGAGCTTTCAGGACCTCAAGGAGGACCCGGAGGCCCTGGACGGCGTGGACGTGCTTCTGAACATCGGCGACGGCGACACGGCCCACACCGGCGGCCCGGTCTGGGAGGACCCGGAGATCCCGGCGGCAGTCCGGGGCTTCATCCACCGGGGCGGCGGCTTCATCGGCGTGGGCGAGCCCTCCGGCCACCAGTACCAGGGCCACTATTTCCAGCTGGCCCAGGCCCTGGGGGTGGAGAAGGAGACGGGCGCCACCCTGGGCTACGACAAGTACAACTGGCAGGAGCATCCCGATCACTTTATTCTTCAGGACTGCCCCAAGGATGTGGACTTCGGCCACTGTCCCGCCGACATCTATGCCCTGCCCGGGGCCCAGGTGCTGATCCAGCGGGACCGGGACGTGCGGCTGGCGGTCAATGAATTTGGCGGCGGCCGGTGCGTCTACATCTGCGGCCTTCCCTACAGCTTTTCCAACAGCCGGCTGCTCTACCGAGCCATCCTCTGGGCGGCTCACGGGGAGGAGGAGCTGCGCCGCTGGTTCAGCTCCAACTGGAACGTGGAGGTCCACGCCTATGTACGCAGCGGAAAATACTGCGTGGTCAACAACACCAACGAGCCCCAGCAGACCACCGTTTGGACGGACAGCGGCAGCTTTGCCGCGGCGCTTGCGCCCAGCGAGATCCGCTGGTATCCAATCGAGGAAAGCCAATGAAACCCAATATTTTACTCTATTTTACCGACCAGCAGCGGGCGGACACCTGCGGCTGCTTTGGTCAGAGCCTACCGATCACGCCGAATCTGGACGCCTTGGCGGCGGAGGGCGTGGCATTCGACCAGGCCTTCACGCCCCAGCCGGTGTGCGGGCCCTTCCGGGCCATGCTCCAGACTGGCCGTTGGGCCACGGAGACCGGATGCTTCCGCAACAACGTCATGCTTCCGCGAAACGTCAAGACCCTGGCGAATTTTTTCACCGAGGCGGGCTATGAGACCGGCTATGTGGGAAAATGGCACCTGGCCAGCGATGGGGATGAACAGTATCACCAGCGGCTGGACTTTTTCCATGATCCCGTCCCCCAGGAGTTGCGGGGCGGGTATAATGGCTTCTGGCGGGCGGCGGACGTGCTGGAGTTCACCTCCGACGGCTACGGCGGCTACGTCTTCGACGAGGAGGGCCGCAGGCGGGACTTTGAGGGCTACCGGGTGGACTGCCTGACCGATATGGCCCTGGATTTTTTCAATACCCGGGACAGAAGCAAGCCCTTTTTCCTGACCGTATCCCACATCGAGCCCCACCATCAAAACAATCACCACCACTACGAAGGGCCCCCCGGCTCCAAGGAGCGGTTCCGGGACTTCCCCGTGCCCCCGGACCTGGCGGCACTGGAGGGGGACTATCTAGCGGAATACCCGGACTATCTGGGGGCCTGCGCCAGCCTGGACGCCAATTTGGGCAAACTTCTCTCCCGGCTGAAGGAGGAGGGACTGTATGAGAATACAGTGGTTGCCTTCCTGTCCGACCACGGCTCCCACTTCAAGACCCGGAACCGGGACGCCCACTTGTGCGGCGCGGACGACTACAAGCGCACCTGCCACGATTCCGCCCTCCGGGTGCCCCTGGTGATTGCCGGAGGCCCCTTCCGGGGTGGTCTCCATGTGCAAAGTCTGGTGAGTACCGCCAGCGTGCCCAAGACGTTACTTGCTCTGGCGGGGGTGGACGTGGGGGAGGCCATGATCGGGGAAAACCTGCTGGATGTAGTCCGCGGGACGGACCCGAACCGGCCCAATCGGGTGTTCGCCCAGATCTCCGAGAGCAGGGTGGGGCGGTGTATCCGCACGGCGGACTGGCTCTACGCCATCCACGCCCCCAACGTGGACGGCAGCGCCGCGCCCGGGTCCCAGGTCTACGCCGACGATTTTCTGTACAATTTGCGGGCGGACCCCTGGGAGCTTCACAACCTGGCGGGGGACCCGGCCTATTTCCCCCAGCGGGACGCCCTGCGGGCGCCGCTTCTGGACTGGATCCAGGAGACGGAGGGCTTCCGCCCCCGGATGGTGGAGAACTGAGGGCTTTCCCCAAAAAACACCCCTCGGTGACCGGAAAACGGAATAAAAAGGTCTCCTATGGACGCAAGGCTTCGCGCCCATAGGAGACTGTCGCGTATATGGGAAAATACCGCTTTGGGGCCGGCGCCTTGTCGGGCCGCCTAGATTCGGTACAATCGCTTTCCGTTTTCCAGGGTGATTTCTTCCACGTCCTCCACCGGCAGGCCCCGAATTTCCGCCAGCCGCTCCGCCATGCGGTACAGGTACCCGGGATCGTTCCGCTTTCCCCGGAAGGGGGCCGGGGCCATGTAGGGGCAGTCGGTTTCCAGCACGATCCGCTCCAATGGCAGAGCCTGGGCGGTCTCCACCGCCCGGCGGGCGTTTTTGAAGGTCAGCACCCCGGTAAAGCCGATGTACCACCCCCGCTTCACCAGCTCCAGAGCCATCTCCGCGGAGCCGGAGTAGCAGTGAAAGACCCCCGTGACCCTGGGAAATTCCCGGACCACCGCCATGCCGTCCCCGTGGGCCTCCCGCTCGTGGACGATCACCGGCAGGCCCAGCTCCTCCGCCAGGGCCATCTGGGCCCGGAAGGCGGCAAGCTGAATGGCCCGGGGGATGTCCTCGTAGTGGTAGTCCAGGCCGATCTCCCCGATGGCCTTGATTTTGGGATTTGCCCGGCAGAGGCGGCGGTATTCCTCCAGCACCGCCTCGTTTACTTCCCCGGCGGCGTCGGGGTGGGAGCCGGCGGCGGCATAGATCCATTCGTTTTCCCGGGAGAGCCGGTCGGCGGCCCGGGAGGAGGCGAGGCTGCACCCCGGATTCATCAGCAGGGCGACGCCCTTTTCCGGCAAATTTCGCAGCAGTTCCGCCCGGTCGGCGTCAAATGCCCGGTCGTCCAGGTGGGCATGGGTGTCAAAGAGCATGGCGTTCCTCCTGTATAATAGCGGCGACGCATCCGGCCAGGCGAAAGACCCGGGGATCGTCCAGACGAAAATCGGTTTGGTTTAGCGCATGGGTCAGACCCCGGCCGGAGCACTTGGCCTGGGCCTCCTTTAAGACCCAGAAGGTCAGCAGGGCCTGGCCGGGGTCCGGGGCCGCCCGGTACCGCGCCCACTCCCCGGGAGAGAGGATCTTCCGGGCCAGGGCTTCTGTAGTGTGACGGCTCAGCTCCTCCGCGTCCAGGCCCACAGCCTGGGGACTCAGCACGCAGAAGGCGAAATGGGGGGTGTGGCTGATGGAAAAGTGCCAGCTTCCCGTGAGAAAATCCGGCTTCCCCCAGGGCCCTGTCCCGATTTCCGGCAGCGCTCCGCCCTGGACGGAGGCGTAGAGCCGCTCCAGCAGCTCCCGGCCCGCCCGATGCCCCCCGCCGGGGGGGATCGGCGTCCAGGCCAGCGGCAGGCCAAAGACCGTCTCCATCTCCAATTCCCATTCTCCTTTCCCTGCAGGGTTTCTTTGTGGGTATGATACCACGTCCTCCCCGGCGGTGTCAACCCTGGCATATTCCCCTTCCCGGGCGCATACCTTCTAGCAGTTACGCAAAGGAGGGATGTACCATGGGCGAGGATCGGCTTCCCCATCGGCTGACGCTGGACGAGCGCAGCGCGCTGACCATGACCGGGGTGCAGGAGGTGGTGAGCTTTGACGATACCACGGTGGTGCTCCATACGGAGCTGGGGACCCTGGTGATCCAGGGCCGGGAGCTGCAGCTCAAGCAGCTCTCCCTCAACGGGGGACAGGTTGCCGTGGAGGGCAACATCTCCTCCCTGGTCTACGAGGAGCCACGGCAGGGCGGTTGGATGCGCCGCCTGTTCGGATGACGTCCCCGGCGGTGGCGGCGGGGCAGTTCGGATGGAGCTGCCTGCTGGGCCTGCTGCTGGGGGTGTGGTACGGCCTGCTCCGGCCCCTGCGGCCCCGGCACACCGCCTGGGCCGACGGGGCTTTTGTGCTGGGGGCGGCCTGGGCGTGGCTGTATCTGGGCTTCGGGATCTGCGGAGGCGATCTCCGGCTGGGAAACTGCGCCGGGCTGGCCCTGGGGGCCGTGGCCTGGGAGGCCACCCTGGGGAAAGGCCTGCGACCCCTGTTTTCCGCCTTTTGGGGGGCCGTGGGGCGGTTTTTCCGGGCGCTGACGGCGCCACTGAAAAATTTTTTCAAAAAAATCGAGAAATTTTTAAAAAATCTCTTTGCAATCTGGAAAAAATGGGTTACAATAAAGAAAAATACCCGCCGTACCCAGCGGCGGGGGACCGGAGGCAGCGCCCATGGCACGAAAACCCAAGATCCGCTATCGGATCGTATTTCAGCAGGGGAGATCCCTGACCAAGACCGTGGTTCTGGCGGCCGTCGTATTGTCTATGGCGGCGTTGTTGGCCCTGCGGGGGGCGGTGATGAACACCCAGTCCCAGGTGGAGGCGCTGCGGACCCAGGCGGCCGCTCTGGAGCAGCAGAAGGCCCATCTGGAGGAAAAGGTGTCCATGTTGGGCACCGTGGACGGGGTCATCCTCATCGCCCAGGAGGAGCTGGGCCTGGCCGACCCCAACACCGTCATCATTGAACCCGAGGAGTAGTTAGGGAGGATTCGCGAAAGATTATGGAGTTAACCGTAGGCGCCGTTTTGGAGGGCAAAGTCAAATCCATCGCCAGCTTTGGCGCGTTCATTTCCCTGCCGGAGAATAAGACCGGCATGGTACATATCTCGGAGGTGTCCAACACCTACGTCAGCGACATCCATCAGTATTTGACGGAGGGTCAGGACGTGAAGGTGATGGTCATCGGATGCGAGAACGGGAAGATCAATCTGTCCATCAAACGGCTGGAGCCCAAGCCCCAGCGGGACAGCCGGAGCTTCCGTTCCTCCGCCCCCCGGAAGGAGAGCCAATCGGAGAAAGCGCCCAGGCCCGCCATGATGGTGCCCGCCGCGCCCAAATCGGCGGATCAGTTGTTCGAGGAAAAGCTGAAGCAGTTCATGTCCGAGTCGGACAGCAAGATCTCCTCGATTCGTCAGTATTCGGAGCACCGTACCCGCAGCCGGAGAAGATAGGGTTTGGTTTTGACCGCTTTCTGAGCGGTCAAAACTTTGTCAGGAGGGGTGTCATGGCAACCGTGGTGATCACCGGCGGCTCCCGGGGCATCGGGGCCGCGGCGGTAGCGCGTTTCCGGGCCCGGGGGGACCGGGTCTTCTTCCTCTATGAAAAGAACCACCCCGCCGCGAAATGCGTGGCGGAAAAAACCGGCGCCGTTCCCATCTGCCAGGACGTGGCGGACGGGCCCGGGGTGGCGGCGGCCTTTGACCGGATCGGGCCGGTGGACAGCCTCATCTGCTGCGCCGGTATCAGCGCCTACGGCCTGGTGCAGGACGTGACGGAGGAGGGCTGGGACCGGCTGTTTGACGTGAACGTCAAGGGCGTGTTCCACTGCGTCAAGGCGGCGCTGCCCGGGATGCTGGCCAGGGGCCGGGGGAGCATCGTCACCGTGTCCTCCATGTGGGGGCAGACCGGGGCTTCCTGCGAGGCGGCTTACTCCGCCACCAAGGGGGCGGTGATCGCCCTGACCAAGGCCCTGGCCAAGGAGCTGGGGCCCAGCGGCATCCGGGTCAACTGCGTCAGTCCGGGGGTGATCCTGACGGATATGTGCGCCGGACTGTCGGAGGACACCTTGTCCACCCTGGCGGAGGACGCCCCCCTGGGCCGGAACGGCCGGGCCGGGGAGGTGGCGGAGGCCATTGAATATCTGGCGGGGGCGGAATTTGTCACCGGCCAGGTGCTGCCGGTAAACGGCGGCTATGTAATTTAGGTGACGGGATGGGTTCGACTCCCGTCACCTTTAGGAGGAAAGAGAAATGAAAATTGCTATTGGCTGCGACCATGGGGCCCTGGAGCTGAAAAACGTCCTGCTGGCCCATCTCCGTCAGGCGGGCCATGAGGTAGAGGATTTCGGGACCTATACCAAGGATAGCTGCGACTATCCCGACTACTGCGCCCAGGCGGCCCGGGCGGTGGCGGCGGGGGACTGCGACCGGGGGATCGTCCTTTGCACCACCGGTATCGGCGCCTCCATCACCGCCAACAAGATCAAGGGCATCCGCTGCGTCATGATGGGGGACCTGCTAAGCGCCCGGCTGACCCGGGAGCACAACGACACCAATATGATGGCCCTGGGGGCCGGCGTCACGGGAGAAAACCTGGCCCTGGCCATCGTGGACACCTGGCTGGAAACGCCATTTTCCGCCGCGCCCCGCCACCAGCGCCGCATCGACAAGGTCATGGCTCTGGAAAAAGAATAAATCACGGGCCCCGGCTTTTGGCGGGGCCCATTTTCGGTTCAAAACGCCGCGCCTTCTCCGCACCTTCCGATGATCTCCACGCACAGCGCCAGGGCCGGCGCCTGGGCGGCATTCCCCCAGTCCCGGGGGTCGTGGGCCTCCAGGCGAGCCAGGCTGTCGGCGGTGAAGAGAATCTGGGCGAAGGCGGCGTCCCGGAATTTGGCGCAGGCGGCCAGAGCGGCGCACTCCATCTCCACGCAGGCGCAGCCCTCTTTTCGCCGGGCCGCCACCTTTTGCCGGGTCTCCCGGAAAAAGCCGTCGGTGGTCCAGGTGTCGCATTCCACATAGGGAAGCCCCCTTTCCTGAAAGACCTGTTTCATGACCTGCCGCAGCGCCGGGTCCGTTTCCACAAACCGGGCGGCGGGCAGATAGTGGAAGGAGGTCCCCTCGTCCCGCAGCGCCCGGACGGGGATCAAAAAGACGTTCTCCGGCAGCTCCGTCAGCACCCCGCAGGAGCCGGTCGCGAGGACGGTTTCCACGCCGTGGGCAAGAAGCCAGTCCAAGATCTGGACCGCCGCCGGCGCGCCCAGAGGCGCCGGACACAGGACGAAGGACTGCCCCTGTTCCTGCCCCGTGTAAAGGGGGAAAACCTTGGTGACGGTCAAAAACTCCGCCGCCTTTTCCATGCCCCGGCTGGCGGCGAAGGCGTCCACCAGTTCCCCGGCCACAAATGCAAACACCGCCCGGGACGGCAGGCGCAGTTCTTCCTGCTCCCTGCCGGGGTCGATGACGGCCTCCTGGGCGCCGTCGTATTCCAGAAGCGGGCATTGCGAGATTAACATAACTTTCTATCCCTTTCTAATAAATGGACAAGCGGTCCCGGCTTTTGCCGGGGCCCGTTTTCTAAAATCGATATCCGGCCTCCAACAGCCGGGTGAGGGCCTCGTTGGCCTCTTGATCTGTGAACAGGGCGGTGAAGCGCCGGTCCACCGCCAGGGCCTCCAGGGTCAGGTCCAGCCGCTGAGCTTCTTGCAGAGCGGCAAAGCCGTCGCTGAGGCGGCGGGTGGACAGGGCCCTTTTCGCGGCGGCAAGGGTCAGTTCCTGGGGCCGGAGCCGGATTCCCAGGGCCTGGGCGGCCTGCCGGGCCTTCTCCCAGGCGGTCAAAAACGCCCGTTCCACCGTCACTTCTCCAGGATGATGGGCCCATTCAGGGCCGCCAGGGCCTTCTGAATGTGGCAGGCGGCGGCCTCGGGGGTGAGAAGAAGCTGCTCGCCGGTGGCCATATTTTTCACGGAACACTTGCCCTGGGCCAGCTCGTCCTCACCCAGCAGCACGGTGAAGGGGACGTGGAGGCTGTCGGCATAGCGCATTTTCTGCTTGAATTTCTTCTGCTCGGCGTAGAGCTGGACCCGCAGTCCTTGGGTGCGGAAGGACTCTCCCAGGGCGATGGCGGGGCCGGGATCGGCCGTCATGGGCAGCACCAGCACGTCGGCGGGGGCGCTGGGCAGGGCGTCGTTCAGAAGCCCCTGCTCGTCCAGCACATAAAAGAGCCGCGTCAGCCCAATGGAAATGCCCACCCCGGGGAGCTTCCGGGCAGTGTAGAACCCAGCCAGGTCGTCATACCGTCCGCCGGAGCAGACGGACCCGATCTCCGGGTGGTCTAAGAGGGCCGTCTCGTAGACGGTGCCGGTGTAGTAGTCCAGCCCCCGGGCAATGGACAGATCCACGGCAAAATTTTCCTCCGGCACCCCAAAGGCGGCCAGATTTTTCGTCACCGTGTTCAGCTCGTCCAGGCCCCGGTCAAACAGCGGCTCCTTCCCCTGATATTCGGTCAGGGCCGGCAGCACCTGCTCCCGGCTGCCGGAGAGGGCGGTGAACCGAAGAATCTCCTGGGCCTGCTCCGCCGTCAGCCCCAGCTCGTCCTGAAGAAGCCCGGCCACTTTTTCCGGGCCGATCTTGTCCAGCTTGTCCACGGCGCGCATGATCTCCCCGCTCCGCTCCGCCAGGCCCAGCATTGCGTAGAAGCCGGACAGGAGCTTCCGGTTGTTCACCCGGATCTGGAACCGGGTCAGGCCGAAGCGGCGGAAGACCTGATAAATGATGGCGGGGATCTCCGCCTCGTTGAGGACGTCCAGGGTTCCGTCCCCGATAATGTCGATATCCGCCTGGTAAAACTCCCGGAACCGGCCCCGCTGGGCCCGCTCCCCCCGGTAGACCTTGCCGATCTGATACCGGCGGAAGGGAAAGGCCAGCTCCTGCTCATGGAGGGCCACATATTTTGCCAGGGGCACCGTCAAATCGAACCGGAGGGCCAGATCCGAGTCCCCCTTCTGAAAGCGGTAGATCTGCTTTTCCGTCTCCCCGCCGCCCTTGGCGAGCAGGATCTGGGCGTCCTCGATGATGGGCGTGTCCAGGGGGGCGAAGCCGTAGAGCCCGTAGACCTGCCGCAGCACCGCCATCATCCGCTCCATTTTCAGCTGCTTTTCCGGCAGCAGCTCCATAAACCCGGACAGCGTCCGGGGACGAATTTTCTCCATGGGAAAAACTTCCTTTCGGTAAAAAAGATTGTTGGCGGGATACCCGCCAACAAAGGGTTCGGTTCCTCAATAGCGGGGCTTGCGCAGCATTTCCCGCCAATCCAGATCGCCCCGCTGGAGGCCCATGATGAACATCTCCGCGCTGGCCAGGTTGGTGGCGATGGGCACGTTGTGCTTGTCGCAGTGGCGGATGGTTTCGATCATCTGGCTGTCATCCCAGGGGTCGGTGGTGTTGGGGTCGGTGAAAAGCAGCACCAGGTCGATCTCATTGTAGGCGATCCGGGCGTTGATCTGCTGATGGCCCCCCTGCTTATGGGACAGCAGCAGCGTGACGGGCAGACCGGTATTGTCGATGATCAGCCGCCCGGTGGTGGCGGTGGCGAACAGCTCATGCTTGGCAAGCACGCTCTTGTAGGCGGTGCAGAACTGCACCATCAGTTCCTTCTTCTTATCGTGGGCCAAAAACGCGATATTCACGAAGCTCACTCCTTCTCTGTATTATCGCAGCGCGATTGGCACTGGGTATCCTTCAATTCGTTTGGCGATCCGGCGGCAGGCGGCGGCGGCGCCCCGCTTGGTGTAGGTCAGCAGGGGCTTGGAGAACGCGGCGGCCAGGGTCACATTGTAGTCCTCCGGGACGATCCCCAGCAGGGGCAGCCCCGACCGGTCCATCACATCGTCCACGGTCAGATTCATGGCGTCGATCAAATCGGAATCCACCCGGTTGACGATGAGCCGCGCCCCGATCTTTCCCATCAGCTCCAGCTGCTCGCCGGTTCTGCAGGCGTCCCGGACGGCGGCGGGGTCCGGACCGGTCACCAGCAGGACCCGGTCGGCGTAAGCCGCGGCCAGGTGGAAGCCGGCGTCGATCCCCGCCGGCGCGTCCAGAAATACATAGTCGAACCGCTCCCGGGCGGCGCGGAGCATTTCCCCAAAAGCCGCGGGGTCGATGGCCCCGGCGGGACAGTTCATGGGGGCGGTGAGGAAGAACAGCCCGGGAAAATCCGGGTGGGCCGCCGCCTGCTCCAGGGTGTACCCGCCCTGGGACACATCCAGGAAGGACAGGGCCGGCGCCTGCTCCAAGCCCAGGGAGATATCCAAATTCCGCAGTCCCACGTCGCAGTCCAGGCACAGCACCTTTTTCCCGTCCTGTGCCAGAGCGGTGGACAGTCCGGCGCAGACGGACGTCTTCCCCGTCCCGCCCTTTCCGGACAGGATCGCGATGGCTTCTCCCATTTTGCTCCGCCTCCCATCCCGTATGGGAACATTATAATGGAATAGTCCACAAAATGCAAGTGGAAATCCGGCAAAAATTGAAGAAATTTCATCAGTTTAAACAATTTGGCCCTCACCCGATATTTCCGGGTGTTTGAGATCCCAAACCGGCAGCGTTTTTCTGGGGAAAACAGATTCCCACGGCGACTTCATAAATTTTTTACGAAAAATCTACATTTGCCTCTTGCAATTTGGAAGGGTTTGCGCTATGATATATTAGCACTCAGGGAAAAGGAGTGCTAAACCCAACGCCGTAGATAAAAGCGGGAAAACCCGCGGTCTAAATACTATTGTATGGAGGAATCAAGCATGAAACTCAAACCCATGGCTGACAATGTGCTGCTCAAGCAGTCCGAGGCCCAGGAGACCACCGCTTCCGGCATCATCCTGGCCACCACCAACAAGGAAAAGCCCGCGATCTACGAGGTCGTCTCCGCCGGCCCGGGCACCAAGGACGTGACCATGACCGTCAAGGCCGGGGACAAGGTGGTCGTCGGCAAGTACACCGGCAGCGAGATCAAGCTGGACGGCGAGGAGTACAAATTCGTCAAGCAGGATGACATCCTGGCCATCGTGACGGAGTAATAGGAGGATTTTAAAATGGCAAAAATGATCGTTTACGGGGAAGACGCCCGCAAGAAGCTGCAATCCGGCATTGACCAGCTGGCCAATACCGTCAACGTGACCCTGGGCCCCAAGGGCCGGAACGTGGTCCTGGGCAAGAAGTACGGCGCGCCCCTGATCACCAACGACGGCGTGACCATCGCCAAGGAGATCGAGCTGGAGGACCCCTTTGAGAACATGGGCGCCCAGCTGATCCGGGAAGTGGCCACCAAGACCAACGACGTGGCCGGCGACGGCACCACCACCGCGACCCTGCTGGCCCAGGCCATCACCCGGGAGGGGCTGAAGAACCTGTCCGCCGGGGCCAATCCCATGGTCATGCGCAAGGGCATTGAGAAGGCCGTTGCCGCCGCCGTGGAATCCATCAAGGCCCATTCCGTTCCCGTCCACGGCTCCGATGACATCGCCCGGGTGGGCACCGTCTCCTCCGGAGACGAGAGCGTGGGCAAGCTGATCGCCGAGGCCATGGAGAAGGTGGGCACCGAGGGCGTCATCACCATCGAGGAGTCCAAGACCGCCGAGACCGGCCTGGATGTGGTGGAAGGCATGCAGTTCGACCGGGGCTACATCTCCCCCTATATGGTCACCGACACCGACAAGATGGAGGCCGTCCTGGACGATCCTCTGATCCTGATCACGGACAAGAAGATCTCCTCCATTCAGGAGATCCTGCCCATCCTGGAGCCCATTGTCAAGACCGGCAAGAAGCTCATCATCATTGCCGAAGATGTGGAGGGCGACGCCCTGGCTACCCTGCTGGTGAACCGCCTCCGTGGCAACTTCAACTGCGTCTGCGTCAAGGCCCCCGGCTTTGGCGACCGGCGGAAGGAAATGCTCCAGGATATCGCCATTCTCACCGGCGGCACCGTCATTTCCAGCGAGCTGAACATGGAGCTCACCGAGGCCACTCTGGACGATCTGGGCCGGGCCCGTCAGATCGTGGTCACCAAGGACAACACCACCATCGTGGATGGCTACGGCGACGCCGAGGCCATTGCTTCCCGGGCCAATGTGATCCGGGCCTCCATCGCCACCACCACCTCCGACTATGACCGGGAGAAGCTCCAGGAGCGGCTGGCCAAGCTGGCCGGCGGTGTGGCCGTCATCAAGGTGGGCGCCCAGACCGAGGTCGCCATGAAGGAGCTGAAGCTCCGGGTGGAGGACGCCCTGAACGCCACCCGTGCCGCGGTAGAGGAAGGCATTGTGGCCGGCGGCGGCGCCGCCCTGGTCAACGCCATTGACGATGTGAACGCCCTGGTGGAGACCCTCCACGGGGATGAGAAGACCGGCGCCCGGATCGTGGCCACCGCTCTGCAGGCCCCTGTCCGCCAGATCGCGGAGAACGCCGGCGTGGACGGCTCTGTGGTCTTCGAGCGGATCCGCTCCTCCGGCAAGATCGGCTACGGCTACAACGCCTACACCGAGGAGTATGCGGACATGATCTCCGCCGGGATCGTGGATCCCACCAAGGTCACCCGTTCCGCACTGGAGAACGCCGCCTCCATCGCCGCCTGCGTCCTGACCACCGAGTCTTTGGTGGTGGACAAGCCCGATCCCGCCGCCGACGCGGCCGCCCAGGCTGCCGCCGCCCAGGCCGGCGGAATGTACTAAGCCAATAGTAAGTTCTTTTGCCGGGAGGCGCTTCCGTAGGGAGCGCCTCCTATTTTGTCGGC
>CANRQC010000027.1 GCA_947632695.1 uncultured Oscillospiraceae bacterium
CTGCCTGCCGGCAGCTACAGCCCCAGACCGACCCGGAGGAGGTGCGGCTGCTGCTGGAGCAGACCGACGCCGCCGCTCGAATCTGCCAGGTGAAGGGCAATCCCGCTTTTGACGGGGTGAAGGACGTCACCGCCTCCCTGGAACGGGCGGAGCGGGGCGGCTGCCTTCAACCGGTGGAGCTGCTCTCCATCGCCGGGGTGCTGCGGTGCGCCCGGTCCGTCAAGAGCTACGACACCGAGGAGGCCACGGTGCTGACGCCGCTGTTCCAGGCCCTGATCCCCAACAAATATCTGGAGGACCGGATCACCGGGGCCATCCTCTCCGAGGAAGAGATCGCCGACACCGCCAGCCCAGCCCTGGCGGACATCCGGCGGCATATGCGCCAGCAGGAGTCCAAAATTCGGGACAGCCTGCAAAAGGTCATTTCCTCTCCCGCCTATGCCAAGTTTCTGCGGGAGCCCATCATCACCATTCGCCAGGGGCGGTATGTGGTGCCGGTGAAAAGCGAGTGCAAGGCCGACGTGCCGGGGCTGATCCACGACGTGTCCGCCACAGGCTCCACGCTGTTTGTGGAGCCGGTCTCCGCCGTCAACGCCAACAACGCCCTGCGGGAGCTGGAGCTAAAGGAAAAGAAGGAGATCGAGCGGATCCTGGCGGAGCTGTCCAACGAGGCGGCGGCCCACCGGGAGGACATCTGCATGAGTTTGGCAATGCTCATCCGACTGGATGTGATCTTCGCCAAGGCCCGGCTTTCCTTCCAGATGCGGGCCTGCCCGCCGGAGATCAACCAGAAGGGCCGGATCGAGCTGAAAAAAGCGCGGCACCCCCTGATCGACCCGACGAAGGTGGTGCCGGTGAGCCTGCGGCTGGGGACGGATTTCGACACCATGATCGTCACGGGCCCCAACACTGGCGGAAAAACCGTTACATTGAAAACTGTGGGCCTGCTGACCCTGATGGCGGAGTGCGGCCTCCACATCCCGGCGGGAGAGGGAAGCCAGATCTCCACCTTTGACGCCATTTTGGCGGATATCGGGGACGAGCAGTCCATAGCCCAGAGCCTGTCCACCTTCTCCAGCCATATGCGCACCATCGTCCAGGTGGTGGGGGAGTGCGACCAGCGGACCCTGGTGCTCTTCGATGAGCTGGGAGCGGGCACGGACCCGGCGGAGGGCGCCGCCCTGGCGGTGGCCCTGATCGAATTTTGCCGGACCATGGGCAGCCGGGTGGTGGCCACCACCCACTACGCCGAGCTGAAGCTCTACGCCATGCGCACGCCGGGGGTCATCAACGCCTCCTGCGAATTTGACGTGGAGACGCTGCAGCCCACCTACCGGCTGCTGATCGGCATTCCAGGAAAATCCAACGCCTTCGCCATCTCCCGGCGGCTGGGACTTCCGGAGGAAATTTTGAAAAAGGCCGATGAGCTGGTGGGAAAAAGCGACAAGGACTTTGAGGACGTGCTGTCTCAGCTGGAGCAGCAGCGCCAGCAGATGGAATCCGCCCGGATGGAGGCGGAGCGGCTGCGCCAGGAGACGGAGAAGATCAAGCGGAGCAGCGAGGAGTACAGCGCCCAGCTTCAAAAGGAGAAGGACAAGGCCCTGGCGGAGGCCCGGAGACAGGCCCAGCGGATCATCGAGGACGCCCGGCGCACCGCCAACGAGGCCGGTAAGGAGCTGAAGGCCCTGCGGCGGCAGCTTCAGGAAAACGGAGACACCACCAACCTGAATCAGCGGCAGGCGGAGCTGCGCCGGAGCTTGAACGAGGCGGAAAGCCGCCTCCGGGAGCCTAAGGAGGAAAAGAAGCGAGAAAAGCCCAGCAGGGAGATCCTGGTGGGAGACACGGTGGAGCTGCTCAAACTGGGCACCCGGGCCAATGTCATCGCGGTCAACAAGGATGGCACCTACCAGCTTCAGGCGGGGATTCTCAAGTTGTCTGCCAAGGCTGATGAGATTTATTTGCTGGAAGAGCCCAATCCCTACGCCCAGAAGCCGGCCCATCCGGCCCACTCCGGCCGGGAAATGAAGCTGGAGCCCACCCCCGGGGAAGTGGATCTGCGGGGCATGGACACTATCGAGGCGGTTTCTGTGCTGGAGCGGTATCTGGACGAGGCCATGCGGGCCAACGCCCCATCCGTGCGGATCATCCATGGCAAGGGCACCGGCGCCCTGCGGGCTGCCGTCCAGCAGATGCTTCGGAAAAACAAGTATGTGAAACGGTTCCGCCTGGGGGTCTACGGAGAGGGCGAGGACGGCGTCACCATCGCGGAGCTCAAGTGAGGTTCCGGGATTTTGCGAAAATTCATTTCTTTCGCCGGAAAATCGGTTGACATTTTCGATAAATTTGGTATGATATAAGAGATGAAGAGGAGGCGCCCCAGGGGTTGGGGAATCCCGAACGGCGAAAAAGGAGTGTGTTGTATCCATGTATACGAAAGAAGTCCTGGTCAGATGCGAGTCCGGACTGCACAACAAGCAGGCTACATACTTTGTGCAGAAGGCCAACGAGTTCTCCGCTTCTATTTGGGTAGAAACCGGGAACCGGCGGATGAATGCCAAAAGCCTGCTGGGCATCATGTCCCTGGGCGTGGTTACAGGCGCGGTGGTGACCCTTTCGGCGGAAGGCCCTGACGCCGAAAAGGCGGTCAACGCCCTGGAAGTCCTGCTTCAGCGGGACGTCTATTGATCAAATCGGAATGAACCGCCTCGGCGCATAGGCGCTGGGGCGGCTCTTTTTGGAGGAAGCCATGGTTTTCGAGGAATTGAAGGAAAAGGCTCTGGGCCTGCCCTACGCGCCCGGGGTGTACATCATGCGGGACAAGACCGACAAGGTCATCTATGTGGGGAAGGCGAAAAAGCTGAAAAACCGGGTGAGCCAGTATTTTCAGGACACCGCGTCCCACACCCCCAAAACCCGGATGATGGTGAGCAAAATCGACCATTTCGACGTGATCGTGGCCGCCTCGGAATTTGAGGCGCTGGTGCTGGAATGCTCCCTCATCAAACGGTATCTGCCAAAATACAACATTCTTCTCAAGGACGACAAGGGCTACCCCTACATCCGGCTGGATATGAAGGAGGACTATCCCGCCATCTCCCTGGCCAGCCGCCTGGAGGAGGATGGGGCGGTGTACTACGGCCCCTATGGGAGCCGGGGCGTGACCCAGAGCGTGATCGACGCCATCCGGCAGACATTGCTTTTGCCGGACTGCAACAAAAAGTTTCCGAAGGACATCGGAAAAAGCCGGCCCTGCCTGCGCTATCACATGAAGCAGTGCGCCGGATGGTGCCAGGAGGGGCGGAGTAGGGAGGAATACCGTCTGGTCATGGAGCAGGCCCGGCAGCTGCTGCTGGGAAACTACAAGGCCGTGGCGGAGGAGCTGCGGGAAAAGATGCTGGCGGCGGCGGACGCCATGGAATTTGAGCTGGCCGCCAGCTACCGGGACCGTTTAAACGCTGTGGAGGCCCTGGGGCAGAAGCAGACCGTCACCGCCGGGGCCGCCACCGACACCGACGCGGTGGGCTATGGGCAGACCGAGGCCAAAGCCTGCTTCGCGGTGCTCCATTTTTCCGACGGGAATTTGATGGACAAGGATTACCAGGTCTTTCCCGTGCCTGACGAGGCCGAGGGGGCGGTGGAGAGCCTGATCAAACAATACTATCTCACCCGGGGGATGACGCCCAAAACGATTTTGCTGCCCTTCCCAATCGAGGATGGGGAGCTGCTTACCCAGCTGCTGGAAAAGGAGTACGGGAAAAAGACGGTTTTGCGGGTGCCCCAGCGGGGCGAAAACGTCCGGCTGGTGGAGCTGGCCAACAAAAACGCCCTGGAAGAGGCGAAAAGAGTCACCAGCCGGGAGGAAAAGCTGTCCGGCGCCCTGAATCTGCTGGGGAAGACCCTGGGCATGGCGCCGCCCCAGCGGATCGAGTCCTTCGATATTTCCAACATCTCCGGCACGGACATGGTGGCCAGCATGGTGGTGTTTGAGGACGGAAAGCCCAAGCGTACCGACTACAAGCGGTTTAAATTGGAGGACATGACCGGCCAAGACGACTATGGGGCCATGCGCCAGGTGGTGCGCCGCAGATTCCTCCACTATCAGGCGGGGGACAAGGGCTTCGACAAAGGGCCGGATCTGCTGCTCATCGACGGCGGCGTGGCCCATGCGGAGACCGCGCTGACCGTGCTGAACGAGCTGGGCCTGTCCTTCCCGGTGTTCGGCATGGTGAAGGACGACCGGCACCGCACCCGGGCCCTGGTGACCCCGGAGGGCCGGGAGATTTCCATCGACCGGGAGCCGGCGGTGTTCGCCCTGGTGGGTTCCATTCAGGAGGAGACCCACCGGTTTGCCATCACCTACCACCGGCAGCTGCGGAGCAAGCGGCTGCGCTACTCGGAGCTGGACGCCATCCCCGGGGTGGGACCCAAGCGGAAGCAGATGCTGCTGAAAACCTTCAAGTCCCTGTCCGCCATGGGCCAGGCGGAGCTTGCCGAGCTGGAGCGGCTGCTGCCCAAGGACGCCGCCCGGGCGGTGTATCTTCATTTTCATCCACAGGAGGAGAACTGAATGCGCGTGATCACAGGCACGGCCCGGGGCGTGGCGCTGAAAACGCCAAAGGGCATGGAGACCCGGCCCACCGCGGAAAAGGTGAAAGAGGCTCTATTCAGCATCATCCAGTTCGACCTGCCGGGGAGCCGGGTGCTGGACCTGTTCGCCGGAACCGGGCAGCTGGGCATCGAGGCCCTCAGCCGGGGGGCCCAGAGCGCCGTGTTCGTGGACGCCCGGGAGGAAGCCTGCGGCCTGGTTCGGGAGAACCTCCGCCGGACCCGGCTGGGGGAAAAGGCCCGGGTGGTGCGGGGAGACTATCAAACCTTTCTCACCCGGTGCCGGGAAAAATACCATATTGTGTTTCTGGACCCGCCATACCGGGAAGAATTTCTGGAAAACGCCATAAAAATGATTACAGAAATTGACATTTTGTATTCTGGTGGTATAATAATCGCAGAGCGGCCCTTGGGCAAGAGCCTGCCGGAGGAGATTCCGGGCTTTCTCCGCTCGAAAGACTATCAATACGGAAAAACGCTGCTGACCCTGTACCGCAGGGCGGCAGAGGAGTAAAGAATGAAGATTGGAATTTATCCGGGCAGCTTTGACCCCGTCACCATCGGCCATCGGAACATCATCCGCAGGGCGGCAAGGATCTTTGACAGGCTCATTGTCTGCGTCATGGTCAACGCGGCAAAAAATCCCATGTTCACCCTGGAGGAGCGGGTGGATTTCCTGCGGCGGGTCACAGCGGACCTGCCCAACGTGGAGGTGGACGCCTTCGACGGCCTGCTGGCGGAATACGCCCGGGCAAAGGGCAACTGCGTCATTGTCAAGGGGCTGCGGGCCGGTTCGGATTTTGAGTACGAGTTCCAGATGGCGCTCATCAACCGGAAGATCAATCCGGGGCTGGACACCATGTTCCTCACCGCCGAGCACCAGTATACTTACCTCAGCTCCAGCACCGTCAAGGAGCTGGGGGAATACGATGTGGATCTGTCGGATTTTCTGCCGGAGCAGATCATTTCGGATTTTAAAAACCGAATCGCCACGATTCGTCAAGGAGGAAAACGATCATGAGTCAGAAGAATATGGAGGATATCGTCACCAGTTTGTACGACATGGTTCAGGACGCCCGTTCCATGCCCCTGGCGGCGGATAAGTGCGTCCTGGAGCGGGACAAGGTCCTGGATATGCTGGACGAGCTGATTTCCCAGATCCCCTCCGACCTCAAGGAGTCCCGCGCCATTGTGGAGTCCCGGAACGAGATCGTGGGGCAGGCCCGCCGGGAGGCGGAGAGCATCCTGAAGGACGCCCAGGCCAAGGCCCGCCAGTTGGTGACCCAGGAGGCCATCTACCAGGAGGCCCGCCGCCAGAGCCAAGAGATGCTGAACAATACCCAGGCCCAGATGGCGGAGCTTCGCCGGGCCAGCAACGAGTATATGGACGACGCCCTGCGCCGCACCGAGGAGTCCATCGCCGCGTCCCTGAGCCAGGTGCGGGATACCCGGGTCCAGTTCCGGGCGCTGATCGAGGCCCAGGGGAAGCGGCCTCCCGCCGCGGCGCCCCAGCAGCCCCAGAACCCCGGTCAGGCGTAAAACCGGGGCTTTTCCCATGGGCATTTGGAAGGTCACAGGCATTCTTTTCGAGCGAAATCTCATAAAAATGTTTTAGGAGGTTTTAGAATATGACTTATTTGGAAAACTACGACTTTTGGCGCAATGCCGGCCTGCCCCAAGACGTCCAGGCATCCCTGGAGGCGGTGAAGAACGACCCCGAGGAGCTGAAGGGCGCCTTCTCCGGGGACCTGCAGTTCGGCACCGCCGGAATGCGGGGCCTGATGGGCGTGGGCAGCAACCGGCTGAACCGCTATACCGTCCGCCGGGCCGCCCAGGGCATGGCCGCCTGGCTGTCTTCCACGGAGCTTCCCCAGCAGGCCGCCATCGGCTACGATTCCCGGCACAATTCCCAGCTCTTTGCCGAGGTTTGCGCCGTGGCCTTTGCCGAGGCCGGGATCCACACCTGGCTGTATGACCGGCTGGCCCCCACCCCCATGCTGTCCTTCGCCGTCCGGGAGCTGGGCTGCGGCTGCGGCATTGTCATCTCCGCCAGCCACAACGCCGGTGCCTACAACGGCGTCAAGTGTTACGGCCCCGACGGCTGCCAGCTCACCGACGAACCCGCCGCCGTGGTGACGGAGCGGATCGAGACCATTCCCTACTTTGTCCCTGAGAAAAAGAGCTTCCAGGAGTATCTGGACGAGGGCCTGATCTCCTACATCGGCCAGGAGCTGTGGGAAAAATACTATCAGACCGTGATGGCGGAGGCTGTGGATCCGGAGATGCTCCGCTCCGCCGGGCTGGACATCGTCTACACCCCCCTGTGTGGCACTGGCAACGAGCCTGTCCGCACCATTCTGGGCCGCCTGGGCGTGAACATCACCGTAGTCAAGTGCCAGGAGCAGCCCGACGGGGACTTCAAGACCTGCGAATACCCCAACCCCGAGACCGACGCGGCTCTGAACGAGAGCTATAAGGTGGCCGCTACCGCCCCCTGCGACGTGATTTTGGGTACCGACCCCGACGCCGACCGGCTGGCCATCGCCGTGCCCGACGGCAAGGGCGGCTACAAGAAGCTCAGCGGCAACGAGCTGGGCTGCCTGCTGCTGGACTACATTCTCAAGGCCCGCACCGCTCAGGGCACCATCCCTCAGGGGGCCGAGGCCGTGCGGAGCATTGTGTCCTCCCCGCTTGCGGACCGGGTGGCCGCCAACTACGGCGTGACCATGAAGCGGGTCCTCACCGGGTTTAAGTACATCGGCGGCGAGATCCTGGAGCTGGAGGGCAAGGGCGAGGAGCGGAAGTTCCTCTTCGGCTTCGAGGAGAGCTGCGGCTACTTGAAAGGCACCTACGCCCGGGACAAGGACGCCATGGTGGCGTCCCTGCTGACCTGCGAGCTGGCCGCCTCCCTGAAAAAGGAGGGCAAGTCCATCCTGGACGCCATGGAGGAGCTGTATCAGAAGTACGGCTACTACCTGGCCTACGTTCAGAGCATTGCCCTGACCGGCGCGGACGCCATGGAGAAGGCCGCTAAGCTGATGGCGGACCTGCGGGCCCAGATCCCCACTTCCATCGGCGGGGCCAAGGTCACCGGCGTGCGGGACTACCGCTCCAGCGAGGATCGGGATCTGGAAACCGGCACGGTGAAGACCATCGCCCTGCCCAAGTCCAATGTGCTGGAGTTCCTGCTGGGAAGTAAGGGCAGCGTGATCGCCCGGCCCTCCGGCACCGAGCCCAAGGTCAAGTTCTACTACACCGCCGTGGGGCAGACCAAGGAAAGCGCCAAGGCGCTGCTGGACGCCATGGTGGCGCAGATGTCTCAATAACTGTTCATTCTGCCGCCCGGCCGACTGTACCGGCCGGGCGGCACATCTTTGATTGGGGGAGGGGAGAAGATGCGCTTTGTCCGGGAGATCACGGATCGCAGGCCGGTGCTGTCCGGCTGGGTGATCGCGCTGCTTTATACCGTGCTGCCGCTGGCGGTTATGATCCTGTGCAAACTGATTGCCGGAGACGGGTTCAACATTGAGCTGATTCTTCTGATTTACGCCTTTATCCTTCAGCTGATCCTCTGGCGGAGCGTGGAGCGGTTCATCCTAGTGATGCTGCCCTTCATTCTGATGCTGCTGGGCCTGGTCTTGGGGAATATCATCGCCACCATTGCCCAGGGGCTGCCCCAAACCTATGAGCTGGGCGGCGCGCTGGGTTATCTTGCCGCGTCCGCGCTGGTCGATCTGTGCGGCGCCGAGGTCTGCGGGATCTTGGGGGCAATGCTGGCCAACTTTGTGATCAATCTGGTCCGGCTCATCTGGGAGAAAGTCACGGACCGCTGAATTAGAATGGCGCTTGACCGCCCTTCGGGGCGGTTTTTTCATGCTCATATTTTGAGGCCGGGCGAATAGGGTGTAGGGAAGGGGGCATGGACATGGGCGCAAATCCAAGAAGCGGAAACAAGGGAATCAGCCTTCCCGCCGGACTGGCTGCGGGGATCGGGGCGGCGCTTGCCGTGACGCTGGCAGGGGCGGCAATTGTGGCCTGGCTCATCGACGGGGAACGGATATCGGAGGAGGCCATGGGATATGGCGCACTGGCGGTACTGCTGCTGTCCGCCGGAGCGGGGGCGTGGATCGCCTCTGCGCTGGTGGGCCACCGGCGGCTGCTGGTGTGCGCTCTGACGGGCGTCGGCTATTTTCTGATTCTGCTGAGTATGACCGCTTTATTCTTCGGCGGTCAGTATCACGGGGTGTGGGTCACCGCTCTGGTGGTGCTTGCCGGGTGCCTGGGGGTGAGTCTGGTGGGCCTGAAGGGGTCAGGGGGGCCCAAACACCGCCGCAGACGCATAACCTCCCGTTAAGTTGTACAAATTGCCATAGTGGGTAAATAATATTTACCCACTATTTCTTGTATGCAGGGAAACTTGCAAAATCAATATTTAGTACCGAGTAGGGGCTCCCATCCCCAGATATTGGAAAATAGTTGAAAATGATAAATAATTGTTCGGGGATGGTTGCGTGAGTTGACATAATGGCGTTAACATAAAAGTGGGCATAATCTACAAAAATCGTAAAAATATCCAAAAGGGTCTTGAAATTGCGTTGATTTTGGAGTATAGTATCTTTGCGAGGGGAAACCGGGTGCAACCTGCCCGATTTATGACTTTCCGGCGGCTATGCTCCTAATTTATCAAATTGGAGTTGCTCTTGGAAAGGAATGTGTGCGATGGAAGGTTCGTATCCCGTTTCCTCTACAGCGGTTCGGCGCAGGACTTGCATGGCGCTGCTTGCGTTCTCCGCCTGCTTCGGCTTGGCTACCGGCGTTCGGTCGGCGCCTCTGATGGGACAGACCAGCCTGGCATTGGTTGCTTCTTCCGCGGCTTTGCCCGCTTCGCCTATGGGCCTCGCTTCCGGAGCGCTGCTGCCGTTTCTCTTGGCGGCCTGGGCATCCTGGATCGGGCTGGAGGGCTTGACGGTGCTTGTTTGCCTGCTGAAGGGCTTTGCCTTCGGCCTCCTGGGCGGGGGATTGGGCCTGGTATTCGGCTCCGCAGCTTGGCTGGTCCGGCTGCTGCTCCTTTTTACCGACTGGATCTGCTTTCCACTGCTCTGCTGGTTCTGCTTGAGAAGATTTACCGGCAGGCGAAGGGAGCTGTGGACGGATCTGGCGGTGTGCGGGACCCTGGCGCTGCTGGCCGTTTTTTTGGAAGTATGTGTGATCGCGCCTTTTTTGGCGTCACTGCTTTAGATTTCTTTTGGAAAGGTACGCTTTATTCATGTTGGATTTGATTCGAGCCTATGAAAATTACCTGACAAAGGTAAAACAGGCCTCCGCCAACACCGTCGCCTCCTACCTGCGGGACATTCGGCAGTACAGCCAGTGGCTCCAGGACAATGAGGACCTGGATGTGGTGGACGCGCAACAACAGAATATCAGCGATTACCTGTCCTACCTGGAATCCGACGGACGCTCTGCCGCCACCGTTTCCCGGTGCCTGGCAAGTCTTCGCAATTTCTACGCTTATCTGGTCTCCTCCGGCTTTCTGGAGTTCACCCCTGTGACGGACATTCGGGTCAACCGGGGAGAGAAAAAGCTGCCCCAGATCCTCACCGGGCGGGAGATCGAGATGCTGCTGGCCCAGCCTGTGTGCGTGGACGCCAAGGGCTATCGGGATAAGGCCATGCTGGAAGTGATGTACGCCACCGGTATGCGGGTGACGGAGCTCATCGACCTGAACGTGGACGATGTGAACCTGGAGCAGGGGATCGTCCGCTGTTCCAGCGGGAAAAAGACCCGGGCCATTCCGCTGTACCCCCAGGCGCAAAAAGCCCTGGCGGTGTATATGCACGAGGTCCGCTCCGGAATGCTGGCCTCCCCGGAGGAGCAGGCCCTGTTCGTCAATGTCAGCGGGGTGCGGATGAGCCGCCAAGGCTTCTGGAAGATCCTCAAGCACTACCAGGCGACCGCCCACATTGAAAAGGAGATCACCCCCCACACGCTGCGTCACAGCTTTGCTGTGCATCTGCTGGAAAACGGCGCGGACATCGGCTCGGTTCGGGAGCTGATGGGCCACAGCGATATCTCTTCCACCCAGGTCTACACCCATATGATCAACCAGCGGCTGAAAAACGTGTACGACAAATTCCATCCCAAAGCCTAATTCCCGCCGGTGGGCCTCCCACGGGCCCCCCGAGCCGGTGTAGTTTGTCACCGAAAAAAGACATCCCCTGCGGCGGGGGATGTCTTTTTTCAGCGGCAGGGGAGTGGACAAGCGGGAAAAACGTGCTATAATGAATACCAAAAGGGAAAAAGTAGTTTCTTTTGAAGGAGGCAAAAACCATGACGGAATTGGAGGCCATTCAGGCCCGCCACTCGGTGCGGGGATATCAGGACAAGCCCATCGCGCCGGAGACCCTGAAATTGCTCCGGGAGCGGGTGCAGCAGATCAACCAGGAATCCGGGCTCCACATCCAGCTGATGGAGGAGACGGACGGGGTCTACGGAAGCGCCATCTCCCGGCTCTCCGGCTGGCGGAACGTGCCCAGCTATCTGGCGCTGGTGGGGCCGGAGGGGCCCAATCTGGAGGAGAAGTGCGGCTACTACGGGGAAAAGCTGGTGCTCTACGCCCAGACCATCGGCCTCAACAGCTGCTGGGCGGGGATCTTCCGGGCCAAGCAGGTCTGGGCGGAGATCCGGCCGGGGGAAAAGCTGGTGCTGACCATTGCTCTAGGCTACGGCGCCACCCAGGGCAAGCCCCGGAAAAGCAAAACCTTCCAGGAGGTAACGGAGCTGAAAGGGGAGGCCCCGGACTGGTTCAAAAAGGGTGTGGAGGCGGCGCTGCTGGCGCCCACCGCTGTGAATCAGCAGAAATTCCGCTTCGCCCTGGACGAAAACGGGGAAGCCCGGGTGAAGGCCAGTGCCGCCGGGCCCTTTGTCAACGTGGATCTGGGGATCGTTAAGTACCACTTTGAATTGGCCTCCGGCAGGACCGTAAAATGATCGGGGAGTACGAGATCATCACGCTGTGCGGCAGCACACGGTTCAAGAAGGAATTTCTGGAAGCCCAGGAGGAGTTGACGCTGGCAGGGAAAATCGTGCTTTCCGTGGGCCTGTTTGGCCATGCCGACCACAAGTACGGCAGGGAAGTGACGCCCCAAGTCAAGGAAATGCTGGACGATATGCACAAGCGGAAAATTGACCTGTCCGACGGGATCTGTGTGATCAATCCGGGGGACTATATTGGGAAAAGCACCGCGTCGGAAATCGCCTACGCACAGGCCACGGGCAAAACGGTGACATACCGGTATCCCCACCAGGAGGCAAAGTAAAAAGAGGCACGGGGAATCCCGTGCCTCTTTTACTTGTGGTGTGTTCTCAGAAGCCGGTCATGGCCGCCAGAACGTCTTCTTCCATCCGCTGGATACCCTTCTTCATGGACAGCGCCTCGTCGATGTCCACGTCCAGATAGCCGCCGTCTTTGGTGCAGACGATCCGGTTGGTCTTGCCCTGATTCAGCAGCTCCACCGCCAGGTAGCCCATCTTGGTGGCGTTGACCCGGTCCCGGCCGGTGGGGGTGCCGCCCCGCTGGATGTGGCCCAGCACCGTCACCCGGGGATCCAGATCGATGGTCTCCTTGATCTGCTTGGCGATATCCGCCGCGGAGCCGGCGCCCTCCGCCACCACGATCATGTAGTGGGTGAATCCATTGAACCGGGCCTGGCGGATCTTTTCGATCACGTCTCGTTCAAAATCAATGGGTTCCTCGGGGACCAGCACCGCTGTTGCACCCACCGCCAGGCCCACATACATGGCCAGATACCCGGCGTTGCGGCCCATGACCTCCACCACGGAGCAGCGCTCGTGGGACTGCATGGTGTCCCGCAGCTTGTCGATGCACTCGATTGCCGTGTTGGCGGCGGTGTCAAAGCCGATGCAGTAGTTGGTGCAGCTGATATCGTTGTCGATGGTGCCGGGGATGCCCACCACGTTGATGCCGTATTTGCTCAGGGCCAGGGCGCCCCGGAAGGTGCCGTCGCCGCCGATGGCCACGATGCCCTCCAGGCCCAGGAATTTACAGGTGGAGACCGCCTTTTTCTGGCCCTCCTCGGTCATAAATTCCTTGCTCCGGGCGGTGTAGAGGATGGTGCCGCCCCGGTTGATGATGTGGGCCACGCTCTTTTCGTCCAGACGGACGATGTCGCCGGTGATCAGGCCCTGCCAGCCCCTGCGGATGCCGAAGCACTCGATATTATGATACAGCGCGGTACGGACCACCGCCCGGACGCAGGCGTTCATGCCGGGAGCGTCGCCGCCGCTGGTGAGAACGCCGATTCGTTTAATGCTCATGGATGAAATTACCTCCTTTTTGATATCTGGCTCTATTGTAACCCGGATGAGCGCGAATGTAAAGACAAAAGGAAAAGTTTTTTCTTCCCTTGACAGAATCCGCCGGGGGTGCTATTGTTAAAGAAAACCCGTGAGGGGAGAAAAGCGGGCGGTAGTTTCGTCTAACGCAACAAAATAAAAATTTTGTTGCGTTAGAAGGGCATTCAAGCCGCCCAAGACCTGTCAGGCCCAGTCGGCGGCCATTTTTTCTCGTTTGGAGGCGTTTATGAAGCGATACAGCGACTGTCCGCAGATCCTGCGGGATTTCCTTACTTATCACGAGACCATCATGGGCCAGTCCCAGTTGACCATTCAGGAATACTATTTGGACCTGCGGATGTTTCTGCGATTCCTGAAGCTGATGCGTCAGGAAATGCCGCTGCACACGGATCTGGACACCATTGACATCAAGGATATCGACGCGGAATTTCTGGGCACCGTGACGTCCTCGGAGATTTTCGACTTTTTATCCTATCTGGCCAACGACCGAGCCGTGAATCCCGATTCCGCCGCGCCGGAGTACGGCATCGCCGCCTCCGCCCGGGCTCGGAAGCTCTCCGCCATTAAATCCTTTTATAAGTACCTGACGGTGCGCACCAAGCAGCTCAAGGACAATCCGGTGGCCGATCTGGAGTATCCCAAGCTCCGGAAAAGTCTGCCAAGATACCTGACCATGGAACAGTCCGCCGCGCTGCTCCAGGCCGTTTCCGGTCCCAACGCCAAGCGGGACTACGCCATTTTGATGCTCTTTCTCAACTGCGGCATCCGGCGCAGCGAGCTGGTGGGCCTGAATCTGACAGACGTATACGAGGATCGGATCCGGGTGGTCGGCAAGGGCAACAAGGAACGTTTCGTCTACTTTGGCACGCCCTGCCGGAAGGCCATCGACGCCTACCTGCCCGAACGCAACAAAAAAGTGCTGACGGACAATCGGGCCCTGTTTGGCTCCCGGGACGGCAACCGGATCAGCGTCACGGCGGTCCATCGGCTGGTGAAAAAATACCTGCTGATGGCGGGCCTGGACGCCTCCCAATTCTCCGCCCACAAGCTGCGCCACACCGCCGCCACCATGATGCTCTCCGGCGGCGTGGATGTGAAGACAGTCCAGGAGGTTTTGGGCCACGAAAATCTGAACACCACCCAGATCTATACCCACATTGAAAACACGGAGCTGAAGATCGCCGCCCAGGCCAATCCCCTGTCCAAGCTGGACCTGCTGCCGGAAGAGGACTGACCCCCTCCCCTGCCCATCCAAATGGAATAAGAAAGGCCAAAGAAAACCGCTTGGATTTTGAATATTGTATTGCAATCAGCCATACAATATGATATAATAATGAGGAGCTTCATAATCAAAAAAGCAGAAAGGCAGGTGCTTCTTATGGCAACGAAAAGCGCAAATGTGACAGCTCGTGTTCAGCCGGAGATCAAGCGGCAGGCGGAATCCATTTTGGACAGAATCGGGCTGCCGGTTTCAGTCTTGATCGATACCTTGTACAGACAGATCATTATGACGGGCGGCGTTCCGTATTCCCTTACCGTACCCAAATTGCCTACAAGAGACGGTTTAACGGATGAGCAGTTTAATCAGTTGATGGAAAAAGGGTACGATCAAGCGAAATCCGGCGAGGGACTGTCCGTGGACGAAGCTTTTGCCAAAATTCGTGAGGGTATTTGAGTATGCGGTATGAGGTGAAGCTGACCGCACAGGCAATCAGGCAAATCGAGGAAACGGTACAGTATATTTCCAAACTCCTGTTGGAACCGGAAACCGCACGGAAATGGGCGGATACACTGCAACGAGAAATCGAAAAGCTGGACTCCATACCATCAAGATACCCTCTTACAGAGGAGGAACCATGGCATACGAGAGGAATCCGAAAAATGCCCGTTAAGAATTTCCTTGTTTACTATTTGGTTGACGAAGCGAAGAAAGCTGTGTGGATCACAGCGGTGATTTACGGACGGAGAGATCAAATTGCGGCGCTTTTCGATATGTCGTTTAATGACATACAGTGAGCAATCATAAAACGCAATAAAACAGCCAAAAAATGGAGGGGGAAATCCATTTTTTGGCTGTTTTCATAAACAATTCTGATGCGACCCGCGACCGAATACGTCAGGCTGGCGGCGAGGCCCTCCGCCAAAAAGCAGCAGAACAGATTGGAATCATGCATATCGGGAAGGGACTACCTCCCCTTTTGCTTGTCTTTATTTTACCGGATTTTGGGCCAAGAGTCAAGGGAAAAATGTTAAATAGTTTTTAACAAACCGTAAATAATTTGCTAGGCAAGCACGGTCTCGATGGCCTCCCGGATGTTGCGCACCCGGTAGACGGTCATGCCCTTGGGAATCTCCAGCTTCTCTCCCCCGCCCCGGGGAATGACGCATTTGGTAAAGCCCAACCGGGCCGCCTCCGCCAGTCGCTGGTTCAAATGGGCCACGGCGCGCACCTCGCCGGTGAGGCCCACCTCCCCAATGGCCGCCAGGTCGTGATCGATGGGCTGGTCCCGGTAGGAGGAGGCCGCCGCCAGGATCACCGGCAGATCCGCTCCGGGCTCGTCCAGCCGCAGGCCGCCGATGACGTTGATGTAGGCGTCCAAGGCGCTGAGCTTCATGCCGCCCCGCCGCTCCGCCACTGCCAGCAGCAGCACCGCCCGGTTGAAATCGAAGCCGTCGGCGGTGCGCCGGGGGACGTTCAGGGCGGTTTTGGCCACCAGTACCTGGACCTCCGCCAGCACCGGGCGGGTCCCCTCCATAACGCAGGCCACGCAGGTGCCGGAGGCCCCCTCCGGCCGGCCGGAGAGCAGCATTTGGGAGGGATTGGGCACCTCCGTCAGCCCGTCGTCCAGCATTTCAAAGACGCCGATCTCATTGGTGGAGCCGAAACGGTTTTTCGCCGCCCGGAGGAGCCGGTAGGAGGTGTTGGCGTCCCCCTCGAAGTAGAGGACGCAGTCCACCATATGCTCCAAGACCTTGGGGCCGGCGATGTTGCCGTCTTTGTTGATGTGTCCCACCACGAAAACGGTGACGCCCTGGTTCTTGCTCAGACGCATCAGGGCCATGGTGCAGTCCTTCACCTGGGAAACGCTGCCGGGGGCGGAGTCGTTTTCCTCGCTGCAAAGGGTCTGAATGGAATCTACGATGAGAATATCCGGCTTCAGCTCCTCCACCGCCTCCAAAATATCGGACAGGCGGGTCTCAGAGAGGATGTAGAGATTTTCCGGTTCCACCTTCAGCCGCGCTGCCCGGAGCTTGAGCTGGCTCTCGCTCTCCTCCCCGGAGACATAGAGTACCCGCCGCTCCTGGCAGAGCCGGGTGCAGATCTGGAGCAGCAGCGTGGACTTGCCGATTCCCGGGGCGCCGCCCACCAGCACTAGGGAGCCGGAGACCGCCCCGCCGCCCAGGACCCGGTCCAGCTCTCCCAGGCCGGTGGAGAAGCGGATCTCGCTGCCGGCGTCGATCTGTGACAGCTTTTTTGGACTCCGGGAGGCGCCCAGAGGGCTGCTCCGGGCGGCAGGCGATGGGGAGGAGGGCTTCTGAACATGCTCCTCTAAGGTGTTCCAAGCGCCGCAGGCGGGGCAGCGGCCCTGCCATTTGGGTGTTTCGTTGCCGCAAACGGTACAGAAAAAGACGGTTTTGCTCTTTGCCATGGGGTATTCTCCCCCTTCTTTTTTTCTCATTATAGCAAAGATCCTAGGTCTGGTCAAGAAAATTGCTCACCGTCGCCGCGATGACGCAGCAAAGCGATTGCTGGTAGGACGGGTCCCGGAGCCGGGCCTCCTCCTCGGGATTGGAGAGGAATCCGCATTCGATCAAGGCCCCGGGCCGCTCGATGTGCTCCATCAGGTAGATGCCGGTGGCCCGCTTGGGCTGGCGCTGACTGCCGGGGTTTAGATACTCCACCAGCGCCGCCTGGAGGGCCTTAGCCAGGGCTCGGCTCTCGGGATCTCGGGCGAAAAAGACCTGGGCGCCGCTGTACCGGCTGTCGGAAAAGGTGTTCTGATGGATGCTGATCAGCAGGGCGTTGGGCTCGCTGTTGACCAGCTTCACCCGCTCCTTGAGGTCCGACGCCTTCTTCGCGGCGATGGTGGTTCCTTGGGTGTAGACGGAGGTGTCCGTGGTGCGGACCATCCGGGTGTCGTAGCCCAGAAGGCCCAGCAGGTCGTTGAGCCTCAAGGCGATCTCCAGGTTGATCTGGCTTTCCAGTACCCCGGAGCAGGAGGTGGCGCCCCCATCCTCCCCGCCGTGGCCCGCGTCGATGATCACGCACCCGCGCTGGGGCAGCGGCGCGTTTTGGGTGATGGCGGTCACCGCCCGGCTGCTCCCCAGGGCAGAAAGCAGCAGCGCGCCCAGGCAAAAGACGTACACCGGCAGCAGCGAGCGGAGCAAGCGTTTTGTTTTCATTCGGAAAACACCTCCATATCCTTCGGGACGGCTCCCCTACGGTCTATGCGCCGGGAACCGCTTCCATGCACCAACCGGCGAAATGCGGCATAGCATGACCCGGAACGACAGGAGACGCTTGTCTCCGATGGTTCCGAATCTGACGATTGGAGGAATCTGCTTTGGATCAGAAAAAGGAACGACCCGGCTGGGAAGGCCGCCTGCCCGCCATGGCACCCCTTGCCAACCCCTATGTGCCCTTCCAGCTGGAGGATCCGCCGAAATACGAGGCACGGAAGGCTTTGGTGCGGGGCACCCTATTCCCCGGACTGGACCTTCCCTTCATGGGAATGGTCAACCAAAAGGAGAAGCAGGTCACACCCCTGACGGAGCTTCAGACGATGGCCTTCGCCATTCAGGAGCTGGCGCTGTACCTGGACACTCACTGCGGCGATCAGGAGGCGCTGTCCTTGTATCGCACCTACCAGGAGCTTTACCATAAGGGAATGCGGGAATATTCCGAAAAATACGGGCCGTTGAACCACGCGACCCCGGTCACTGGACCTTATCGCTGGCTGGATGACCCCTGGCCCTGGGAATACTGCCAGAATCAGGAGGGTTAACCATGTTTGTATATGACAAGAAGCTGCAGTACCCCGTAAAAATCGACAAGCCCAACCCCCGGCTGGCGGCGGTCATTATTTCCCAATACGGCGGGCCGGACGGAGAGCTTGGCGCTTCCCTGCGCTACCTATCTCAGCGGTACTCCATGCCCTTCGATGAGCTCAAGGGCCTGCTGACGGACATCGGCACCGAGGAGCTGGGCCATTTGGAGATCGTGGGCGCGATCGTTCATCAGCTGACCCGGAATCTGAAGGACGCCCAGATCAAGGACCCGGCCTTCGCGCCCTATTTCGTGGATCACACCGTGGGGGTCTACCCCACCGCCGCCTCCGGCTTCCCCTGGAGCGCCGCCTCCATGGAGGTCAAGGGCGACCCCATCGCCGACCTG
>CANRQC010000028.1 GCA_947632695.1 uncultured Oscillospiraceae bacterium
GACCGCTCCTTCATCAGCATCGCGCCACCATCCATGGTCAGACTGCTGACGATCCATTCTTCCGGCGGCAGGTCCAGGTAGGCGTGGACTTGCTCGTCCCGGTCCCCGTCCACATATCCCAGCAGCACGCCCCGGTCCGCCTTGGACACCACGCGGAAGGGAATGTATTCCCGCCCCGCACAAACCAGCGCGGAAACCTCCCCGAGATCCCTCCGCGTGTAGTTCCGCAGCGCAGCGACTTCCTCCGCTTCATCCCGCCATCCGCAGCCGGTCGCCAAGATCAAACACAGGACGGAAGCCAGCAGCTTCTTCACACCACCGCCTCCTTTCAAGGGGCAGTATAGCACAGGATTTCTCGTAAGTCAAGTATTATTTATCGTAAATCAATAAAATTATGGTGTGGGACAAAAAACATCGGAGCGAACGATGGAACGTCCGCTCCGGTAAAGCCCGCAGCCTTTCATATCAATCGTCCCCAGAGGGGACACCATATAACTTCTTGATGATTTTCTCCGGCTTATGCGTGAGGCCGGTTATGAAATCAAGACGGGCAAATATGCTATATGACGAATGCGCCAAGCTGAAAAAACAGGTGAAGCAGCTTGATACCATCAAGGCCAACGTCGATATTTTTCGCTCCCTTGACCGAGAGGACGAGAAAGAAAAGCAACGCGACAATCAGCTTTCATAATTTAATAATATATTATTCATCATTGTTACTCATGTCCCCGTTCCGCCGTAATGCTTTAAACCTAAATACCACACCCTGGTCGATAAAACGAAGAATACAATCGCCACCAAAGGAATTACCAGTAAAAGCTGCCAAGGTATTTGCCTAAATAACACCATTCCGGGAATAAATGCCACAATCCCAATCGGGAAAACCACTGTAAAGATTATTTGCAATACTTTTGGATAAATTGTCAACGGATACTTTGCAAACTCCTTTACTTCCATGGTAATATTTGCAACATCTGCCTGTGCTATGGTAAAGAAGGAAAACGTTGATAAAATGATTGAAATTCCCAAATATATCAGACATCCCGATACAACAATGATTGGAAGCGCAAGAAAATAAATCGGAGGAATTCTCAATCTTATCCACGAATAGCATAATATTATTAACCCTGTTACTAATTCTCCCCACGAATCATCATCAAAGCTATCCATCATAATCTGAAACAATGGTGATTCCGGTCTGACAAGGAAACGATCAAATTCGCCCCTCTGTATATAATATGGCAAAGTGATAGTATTAATAAAAAAGCAAGACCACAGGGAGTACCCCACTAGGTTCAACCCATAAAAGAAAAGAACCTGATCAAGCGACCAACCGTTAATGTCTTCAACAAAATCATAAATGAAAAACATCATAAGTAATCCTGAAAGATATTCAACCAACACTCCCAGCACACCGAAAATAAAATCTTTATCATAAATCTCCAGTTCATCAAAATTAATCTTGAAAGATTTACAAAAATATAGAAGCCTCTTCTTCATTATGTCAGCCTCCCGAAATACTCAGTTTTTTCAACAAAACTTTCGAGGTGCAGGAATATATAACTAATAAAAGTACATTTACAATACAAATAATTGCCAACGCCTGCTTCCATTCACATTCTTTTCCCAGCAACACATTTACCGGGATGTAGTACATACTGGAGAATGGCAAGATATCTAAAAATCCAATCAGCTTTTCCGGATAAAAACTTATAGGAAGCAATTCACCCGAAAGCAAAGCAATTATTGCTCCCGTTAACGTTCCAACGCCCCATAGACTGGTAAAATATATACTCAGGACTCCAATATTCAACTCAAAGAGGAAAATAAAGAAATATGCCGAAAGTATAAATAAAATGCTTATTCCTATCCCGGGCAATGAGATATAAGGACTCGCAAAAACAAAAAACAAAACTATGTATGGTATTCCTCCCGATAGACAGGAATATAAATTCCTTCCTATAAAATTTCCTAACATAGTCCATTCCATACGAATCGGTTTTAACAAATGTAAACCTATATCTCCTCGGATTACAAGCTGTGAATAAGTGTCAATGATTCCAAACGGATATAACATAGATAATATACGCGTTAGCAAAATGTAGGCCATCAATTCGTTAAAGCGATAACCTTGGATAGAAGTTGCTCCGGAATAAATTGCTTTCCAAAGGAAATAGTAAACCGTCAAAATTATTATGCTTGAAATAAACTTAACAACGGTTGCTGCAGAATATATTGAGTTTGCACGAAAACCTGCTCGAGATGATTTGTATAGGTACAACAACTTCTGCATCTCAATCACCCTCATTAATACGTTTTTTTACCATCTCGGTGAAATTTGGTTCGATTATCTGCACATCATTGATGGTATTGTTAGCTAACATCAGGGAGATAATTTCATTGACTCTTTCTTTCCGAACGTTAGAAACAATAACTTTTCCATTATCAACTATCAGAACTTCATTATCAATCGGATTAATATCTTTCCATATGTCGCCTTCTATACAAAAAACAATTGATTTTGAACATGTAAATCGTTCAGTAAAATGTTCTATAGTGTCTTCTTCAATTATTCTTCCTTTATCAATGATTATCAGGCGATCACAAATACTGTTCATTTCTTCAAGATCATGAGTAGTGAGAATTAATGTTACATTTGACTCCTCCTTGATAGAACGCAGGAACCTCAAAATGCTGTCCTTACTAAAAACATCCAACCCTATAGTGGGTTCATCCAAGAACACAATGCTTGGATTATGTAGAAATGCTGCAGCTATCTCACATTTCATGCGTTGTCCAAGGCTTAAAGAACGTACCGGGTTATTTATGAAATCCTCCATTTCAAAAAGGCCAACAAATTTTTTTATGTTTTCTTTGTATGTTTCGTCATCTATCCCATATATAGTCTTTAATAAATCATATGACTCTAAAGGTGACAAATCCCACTTCAATTGAGTTTTTTGACCGAACACCACACCAATGTTCCTATTGTTTTTGATTCTGTCATTGAATGGATCCCTTCCCATGACAGATACTTGACCTGCAGTCGGATACAGTATTCCGGTCAATAACTTAATCAATGTTGATTTACCCGCTCCATTGTTTCCAATTACTCCGACATATTGCCCTTCTTGTATCGAAAAAGAAACATCGTTTAAAGCGTCAATTTCTTTATATTTTTTTTTCGAAAATATCCTTTTAATAATATTTCCTTCTGTTATTATACGAACGTGATATTGCTTGCTTAATCTATTAACAGTAATAATTTCGTTTCCCATTTACTTGATCGCCTCGGTTATTTCAATATGATGCGGAAGAACGCCATTGATAAGCGTCAATCTTAAAATAATGTTTTCAAATCTTTCTTCAAAAACTAGATTTTGGGACTCTACAGATTTGGCCACCATACCCCCGAATATTTGATTCGGAGGTATATAATCATACAAATCGCCATTATCACCTTTTAGGCAGACAAGGTCATCACTAACAGATACTATTCGATGGACTACCAATCTGTATTGGCTGTCATAAAACAACACAACATCCCCTGGTAAGTAGTTCTCCTTCTGTTTTATTGTGATTACACTTCCCTCAAGTATAGTAGGTTCCATACTGTCCCCATATACCGGACCCCTAACGCAGTTTACATGCTCGACGCATTTTTTAATCAGTTTCATTTTGGCGTCTTGCATCAATTTATAAGTAACCACTGTTCATCCTCCAGGTAGCGAAAATATAACGAAAATAGCTTATGAAATTCTGCACAATTCCCGTTTTGAATACCACCCGTGTTCTGCCATTCCCTGTAAGCACATCCTGCTCTGCATTCATATTTAGTGAAAAATGAAGTAGTGAATAGTGAAGAAGTAAAAATCGGCAAGCGACTTTAGGAGCTTGCCGATTTTTGGTGCCGGTGGTGGGACTCGAACCCACACGGGGGATTAGCCCAACGGATTTTGAGTCCGTCACGTCTACCATTCCATCACACCGGCTTATCCGGTGATTAGTATACATGATTTCCTGGGAAATAGCAAGAGGGAATTTTCAATTTCCTCTTCCAAACAGGGTATAAAACCATACCGCCGCGATCTCTCGGAGGAAATAGTTGACCCGGAGGGACACCCAGGAGGTGGTCGCCGGGATACCCGAGGCGGTGACCCCCAGTTCCCGGGCGAATTGCTCTGCCCGATACAGGTGGTATTCGCTGGACACCAGTCCAATGTGACCCGGAGCCTCGCCGGTGCGCTCCCGGATCAAGGCCAAGGAAAAGGCCAGGTTTTCCCGGGTGTTGGTGGCCTCCTCTTCTTTCCAGACCCGGTCGGGGGAGATGCCCCGGGCGGTCAGATCCCGGTACATGCACTCCGCTTCGGTGATGTCCTCGCCGTCGCCCTGGCCGCCGGAAACCACGCACACCGCCTCCGGGTGTGCGTCCAGATAGTTATAAACGGCGTCCAGCCGCTCCCGAAGGGAGAGGGAAGGGACGGTCCCGTTGACCCCGGCGCCCAGCACCACCACATAGGAGCACTCGGTTTTGAGATCTCCGAACCCGGCCTGGGCGATCAGGCAGCCTGTCCAGACTGCCGCCGCCAGACCGACGCCGGTGCAGACACACAAAATGCCAAGCATCCACCGAGCCCAGGCGAACCGCTTCCGGTATACCCAGCCCAGGCGGAACAAAATGACCAGCGCCAGGACGCCAAAGAGAACCAGCACCGAAAAATCGTATCCAAAAGAGGTCAGCGGGAAGCCGGCTGCCGCCAGGATCAGCGCCAGGACGGCGTAAAGGAGCCATTCTTTCTTTTTCATGGAAAACCTCCGTTTAGGTAGTATGAAGGGTCAGGATCACCAGCTCCGGGGGATTATTGACCCGAAGGGGGATGATGCTGTTGCCCAGCCCCCGGCTTACGACCATCATCGCCCCGTATTCCTCGTAGATCCCTGCGTCATACTTGGGAAAAAAGCCCTGACCGGGGGCAACCAAGCCCCCCAGGAAGGGAAGCCGCGCCTGACCGCCGTGGGCATGGCCGGAGAAGACCAGATCCGCCCCCTGGGCGGCGTAGCGTTCAAAATATTCCGGCCGGTGCGCCAGGAGAATGAGAAATTCCTCCGTCTCCGGTAGGGTGGGGGCGGGTCCGAAGGCCGGGTCCTGAAGGCCGTAGAGGGTCACCCGGTCTGTCCCCCGGGTCAGGGTCGCCGCCTGATTTTCCAGCACCGTCACCCCGGCGGACCGAAGGCCGTCTTGCAGGGAGGCGTAATCGGCCAGGCGGGCCTCATGATTGCCGGTGACAAAATAGGTTGGCGCGATCGCCGCGGCGGCCCGGGCGAAGGAAACCGCCACATCCAAATCCGTATGGCGGCTGTCCGCCAGGTCCCCGGTCAAAACAATGAGATCGGGCGCGACCGCCTGGAGCTTTTCCAGAAGCCGGGCGTTTCCCGGGCCAAATTCCTCGTTGTGCAGGTCCGAAACTTGGGCAATACGAAAGCCGTCAAAACCCGCCGGCAGACCCGGAAGAGCCACGGAGTAGTCGCTCACCGTCACCGCCCGGTTTCCCCAAAAAAGCCAGAGGACCAGCGCCGCCCCAGCGGCGGAAAGGAACAGCGGTCGGATCATTTTCCGGCTCATAATGCCTGCGCTCCTCCGCAAAGGCCCCGGAGCCCGGTGAAAATAGCGGCCATGCCCTTTTCACCGGGGAGATGACCGGAACCCGGAACAACGGTGCAGGTCAGCCAGGGATTTTGCGTCTGGCGGACCAGAGTTTCCACCTGGCGGGTGGAGGTGACGATGTCCGTCTCCCCCTGCAAGATGTGATAGGGAACGGCGACGTGCCGCAGTTCGCTCCGCAGATCTGCCTTGCTCAGCTCCCGGAGCAGGCTCTTGTTTTTTCCATAGCCGTTCACGGCGGTGGCCAGTACGTCCCGAAGGCGGTAGTCCGGGCTTTTCAGCAGGCTTCGGAGCAGGGGAAAAACGGAGGGCTGGGGGTCGAGGCTGTTTACATAACCTTCCGTGAACTTTCGGACCCAGCGGCTGATCTTCATGGCGTTTTCAGGGGTAAATTCCCCGTAAACAAAGATCTTTTTCACCTGGGTCTTGACTTTTTCCGGAGCGTCGGATTCCAGCAGGGCGGAAAGAGCGTCCTCCGATTGGAGGACCCGGTGGCAGACCTGCCCATAGGCAACCGCGCCGTCCACGGATCCGGCGTTCCAGTTGGCCGCCAGCAGGCTCAGAATAGAGCCCCAGGACATGCCGAAGAGGTACAGCCGGTTTTGGGGGAATTTTTCTCTGAGATAGCCGATCAGGTCTGACGCCATGGCAGCGTAGTCCGCGATGGAAATATCCGCCGGGAGGGCGGCGTTGTTGGCGCCGCAGCCGTACTGGTCCCAGCACACCAGGATGCACCGCTCCGTGATCTCCGGGAACAGTCCCCGGCTGCCCACGCAGAAGGGGAGGGGACTCCCGGGGCCGCCGTGGAGGACCAAAAGGACGGGAAGCCCGGCATCCCGGCCCTCCAGGAGGATCTTTTGCGGGTGTCCGCCCAGTATAACGGTCTCCACCCGGGAGATGGCCCGTTCCGGGGACGTTTTCATCGGCATCGCTTCCTTTTGCCTAAAGTAAAGCCATTTTACCATAAAAATATGAATTATAAAAGACCGCTGTGCGCCAAAGCGGCGCACAGCGGCGGGAATTTACACTTTCTTTACACTCTCCGGCTCTTCTCCCGGATCTCAGACTGGCATTTGGCGATGAAATCCTCCACACCCACGGCGCCCTCGTCCCCACCGGCGCGGGTACGGACAGCCACGGCGCCCTCCTGGGCCTCCCGGTCTCCGATGACCAGCATATAGGGGATCTTCTGGCCCTGGGCCTCCCGGATCTTGTACCCCAGCTTCTCGGAGCGGAGGTCGCCCTCGGCCCGGATGCCGGCGGCAGTGAGCTTATCGACCACGTCCTTGGCATAGTCGTGGACCCGGTCGGTGATGGGCAGCACCTTGACCTGAACAGGAGAGAGCCACAGAGGCAGCGCCCCGGCGTATTTCTCGATCAGGTAGGCCAGGGTCCGCTCGTAGCAGCCCATGGAGGTGCGGTGGATGATATAGGGCAGGGCCTTGTTGCCGTTTTCGTCGATATAGTACATCCCAAACCGCTGGGCCAGGAGCATATCGATCTGAATGGTAACCAGGGTGTCCTCCTTGCCGAAGACGTTGTGGTACTGGATATCCAACTTGGGGCCATAGAAGGCGGCCTCGTCGATGCCCACGGTGTATTCCACACCCAGATCGTCCAGGATCTGGCCCATGACCCGCTGGGCCTCCTCCCACTGTTCGGCGGTGCCCTCATACTTGTTCTTGGGGTTCGCGGGGTCCCACTGGGAGAAGCGGAAGGTGCAGTCGTCCAGCAGACCCAGGGTACCCAGGCAGTATTTCGCCAACTCCAAGCAGCCCTTGAACTCGTCCTCCAGCTGGTCGGGGCGGAGGATCAGATGCCCTTCGGAGATGGTGAACTGCCGCACCCGGATCAGCCCGTGCATCTCGCCGGAGTCCTCGTTGCGGAACAATGTGGAGGTCTCGCCTAAACGCATGGGAAGATCCCGGTAGGAGCGCTGGCGGTTCAGATACACCTGGTACTGGAAGGGGCAGGTCATGGGCCGCAGGGCAAAGCATTCCTTGCTGTTGTCATTGGGGTCGCCCAGGACGAACATCCCGTCCAGATAGTGATCCCAGTGGCCGGAGATCTTGTACAGGTCGCTCTTGGCCATCAGCGGCGTCTTGGTCAGCAGATAGCCTTTAGACTGCTCCAGGTCCTCGATCCAGCGCTGCATGATCTGGATCACCCGGGCGCCCTTGGGAAGCAGGATCGGCAGGCCCTGGCCGATAACGTCCACCGTGGTAAAATACTCCAGATCCCGGCCCAGCTTGTTGTGGTCCCGCTTCAGGGCCTCGGCCCGCTTGGCAAGATACTCCTCCAGCTCCTCCTTCTTGGGGAAGGCGATGCCGTAGATCCGCTGGAGCATTTTCCGCTTGCTGTCGCCCCGCCAGTAGGCGCCGCAGGAGCTGGTCAGCTTGATGGCGTTGCCCTTGACCCGGCCGGTGGAGTCCAAGTGGGGGCCGGCGCACAGGTCGGTAAACTCCCCCTGGGTGTAGAAGGAGATCACGGCGTCCAGGGGCAGGTCCTGGATCAGCTCCACCTTGTAGGGTTCCTCCCGGCCCTCCATATAGGCGATGGCCTCCTCCCGGGGCTTCTCCGTGCGGACCAGGGGCAGCCGCTCCTTGCAGATTCGCTTCATTTCCGCCTCGATTTTTTCCAAATGCTCCGGGGTGATGGTGAAGGGGGCGTCAAAGTCGTAGTACCAGCCCTCGTCGATGGCGGGGCCGATGGCCAGCTTGACCTCGGGCCAAAGGCGCTTTACCGCCTGGGCCATGATGTGGGAGCAGGTGTGCCAGTAGGTCTTCCGGTACTCGGGGTTTTCAAAGGTGTATTGGTTTTCTTCGCTCATGGGTATACCCTCCTTTAAATTTGGGGCAGACAAAAAACCCACCCCTGAAAATTCAGGGGTGGGATACAGACTGTATTCCACGGTTCCACCCTGGTTGCGGCCATGGGGCCGCCGCTCATTAGGCGCTGTAACGGGCGCGCCCGTCCCGGCATTTCCGCCGGAAGGCTCGGAAGTGGTGTCCCCGGCGCCGCGGCAGGACCATTTCACCAACAGGTCCCTCTCTAAGGAAGCGGTATCCGGATCGGTCTTCGTCAAGGCCTTTTTACTGCTACCAATTTATCACAAAATGGAGCCAATGTCAATCCCGGCCGCAAAAAAAGACGGCAAATTGGTGTCAGCTTCTAAAAATCCACCTCTTTTGGGAGGAAATAGGGGAAATCAGTTTCCATAATAACGATTCCGGAAAAGATTTTCTTGTTAACATAACGCATTTTATTATGTTAACAAATGTCATTTTTTCTACAAGATATTGGGTTTTCCCCCGTTTTTCCAAACCAATATTACCGATTTTTAATGGAGCATAGTTGACATAAAAATATTAATAGAAATACGAAAAAGTTGTCGGATTCCCGAATTTTGCAAAAAAGACTTGACTTTTTGGAATTAAATGTTATAATAAGCATACAAATTCCATTGGGAGAAGAATTTGTAACCATTTGATACCGATTTTGATACTTTTTCTCGAGCGAATTTCTGTGAAAGGAGGTAGCTTCCCATGCAGACAAGCACACGATCTAGAAAGAGAAATTTTCCCCTTTTCCGCACAATGGCACTGCTCGTTCCCATTCTGATCGCAGTGGTATTGATGTCCCAGACGGTTTTCGCCCAGTATACATATGTGATTACGGACGGCACCCGGGTGCTGGTTCATACCACCTCTGCCACCGACCTGAACGCGGTACTCAATGAGGCCGGGCTGAAGCTGAATGCGGATGATACCTTTACCACGCAGAGAGGCGACGGCATTTCGGAGATCACGGTCCAGCGGGGCCGCAGCGCGGATTACGGCACACAGATGGAGCAGGAGCAGGTGACCCGTGTGGAGACCTACACCACCAGCATCCCCCACAGCGTGACTTACTATCACGATCCCAACCTGCCCACCGGCATCCAGGAGATCTTGACCAAGGGCGTCAACGGCGAACTGCTCTGCACCGCCAACGTGGTCTACTCCGGCGGGAAGGAAACCAGCCGCACAGTCCTGTCCCAGACCGTGGTGAAAAGCCCGGTGGAGGAGGTCATCGCCATCGGCACCGGTTCTGCCGGGCAATCCGTCCAGGGCGTGGACTCTCTGACCATCAAGGACGGCTTTATCTACACCGCCAGCGGAGAGGTCCTGTCCTACACGGGCACCCTGCGGGTCCTGGCCACGGCCTACACCTGTGAGGGCGATCCCATGCCGCCGCCCACCGCCACCGGTACCCAGGCCCGGGAGGGCGCGATTGCCGTTGACCCCAGGGTGATCCCCTATGGCACCCGGATGTTCATCGTCACTGAGGACGGGCAGTACATCTACGGCATTGCCACGGCGGAAGACTGCGGCGGCCTGATCCTGGGCAACCGGGTGGACCTGTACTACGACACCGAGGAAGAGTGCATCGCCTTCGGCGCCCGCTGGTGCACCATCTACATTTTGGGTTGATTTGGGTTGCAAAACCGAATCCTTTCTGGTACAATGGCTGAAAGACCATTGTACCAGTTTTTTTGAGAGGACAGCTTATGATCAACGTCTGCGATTTGAATACCATGCGGCCCCTGCTGGCCCGGGAGGGCTTTCACTTTTCCAAGGCCAAGGGCCAGAATTTTCTCACCGCCGCATGGGTCCCGGAGCGGATCGCCCTGGAAGCGGGCATTGACCGGGATACCGGCGTGCTGGAGATCGGCCCCGGCGTCGGCAGCCTGACCCAGCAGCTCTGCCTGCGGGCGGGGAAGGTGACGGCGGTGGAGCTGGATACCCGCCTGGCCCCCATTTTGAAGGAGAGCGTCGGGGAATTTGACAATCTCCACCTGCTGTGGGGGGACGCTCTGAAGCTGGATCTGCCCGCCCTGGTACGGGAGGAGTTTGGCACCCTCCGGCCGGTGGCCTGCGCCAATCTGCCCTATTATATCACCTCGCCCATCCTCTCGGCCCTGCTGGAAGCGGACTGCTTCGACACGGTGACGGTCATGGTGCAGCGGGAGGTGGCCCAGCGGATCGCTTCGGCGCCGGGAACCGGGGAATACAGCGCTTTTTCCCTGTTTTGCCAGTACTACGCCCAGCCGGAGCTGCTGTTTCCCGTTCCGCCGGACTGCTTTGTTCCCCGGCCCAATGTGACCAGCCAGGTCCTGCGCCTCCGGGTGCGGAAGGAGCGGCCCTGGGAGATCGAGAACCGGGATCTGTTTTTCCGCACGGTCCGGGCGGCCTTCTCCATGCGCCGGAAGACCCTGCTCAACTGCCTTTCCTCCGGTTTTCCGGAGCTGGGCAGGGAAGGCGCCGCCGCCGTGATCGCCGAGGCGGACCTGCCGCCCCAGGTACGGGGGGAAACCCTGGACATCCCGGCTTTCGCCGTCCTGTCCAACGCCATTATCAGGAGGCTTGACCATGTTTGAATTTCTGTTTCTGGACCTGGACGACACCATTTTGGACTTTCATAAGGCCGAGCGGATTGCCGTCGGCAAGACCCTGGCGACCTTCGGCGTCGATCCCACGGAAGAAGTCTGCGCTCGCTACAGCCAGATCAACAAGCTCCACTGGCAGATGCTGGAGCGGGGAGAGATCACCCGCCGCCAGGTGGTGGTGGGCCGGTTTGCCATGCTTTTCCAGGAGCTGGGTGTGGACGGAGATCCCGCCCTCTGCGCCCAGCGGTATGAGGAGCTGCTTTCCCAGGGGCATTACTTTATGCCGGGGGCCTTGGAGGCGGTGCGAAAGCTGTCAAAATCGTACCGGCTGTTCCTCGCCAGCAACGGCACTGCCAAGGTCCAGGCGGGGAGGCTGAAAAGCGCCGGTATCGGGCCCTATTTTGAAAAGATCTTCATTTCCCAGGAAATCGGAGCGGACAAGCCCTTCCCGGCCTATTTTGAGCGGTGCTTCGCCGCCATCGACGGCTTCCGGCGGGACCGGGCCATGATGGTGGGGGACAGTCTGACCTCCGATATCTTGGGCGGAAAAAACGCCGGGATCGCCACCTGCTGGGTCAACCCCGGCACTATAGCGCCCCGGCCCGACATCGTGCCGGACTACCAGATCGGCGCCCTTTCGGAGCTGGAGAATCTACTGGACCGATTGAACGCCTCCGTCACAGCCGCACCTTGACGGGGGAGCGGATGACCATGGAATCCGGGGTGACCTGACAATCCATGGCCAGCACCTCCACGCCCGCCGCCGCGGCCTCCCGCAGGGCCTGGCCAAAGGCCGGGTCCGTTTCGTCGTTGGGGATCAGGTATTTGACGTCCCGCATTTGGATCACAAACAGGACATAGGCCCCGAAGCCCGCCTCCGCCGCCGCCTGAAGGCCCCGCAGATGCTTGACGCCCCGCTGGGTCGGCGCGTCGGGGAAGGCGCAGACCCCTTCATTTTCTAAAGTCACGCCCTTGACCTCCAAAAAGCAGGGCTTGCCGCTTAAGTCGAAGGAAAAATCGAAGCGGGAGTCCCCGTGGACCGTCTCCGCCCGGAGATGCTGGACAGATCCCAGCCCGCCGGAAGCCAGCCACTCCGCCGCGGCGGCATTGGGGGCCTGGGAATCCATATTGATAAGCCGGGACCCTTTTTCCACGGCGATCAGGTCGAAGCGGGTCTTTCTCAGCGGATTTTCCGCCCTTTGGCACCAAACCGCCGCTCCCGGGGGCAGCAGCTCCCGGCACCGGCCCGTATTTTTGACGTGGCACACCTCCACCTGGCCGCCCAGCTCCACATGGGCGATAAACCGATTGGGCCGCTCCAAAAACCGCCCGGGAACCATGGGACCGTATGTCATGGGCGCACCTCCTAAAAATCTAAAAACCGGCCCGCGAAGCAGGGAATAGGGAAGAAGTAAAATCGGGGGATTCCCCGTTTTCTTCTTGCCCCGTCTCTAGGCAAGGCCCGCTGTTTTGGCTATTATGACACAGCGGGGGGCGGTTTGTCAACCGCGATTGGAAAATGCCCGCCCACCGGACCGCCGTCCGGCGGGCGGACGTTTTAAAAAGGATTCCGGGAAAAACCGCCGCTTTTGATTGCAAAAAGGCGGCTTTTATGATAAAATAAAAAATAACAAGGGGGTGAGCGGATGTATCGGGTGGCCATTGTGGAGGACGAGGCGGTATACGCCCAGCAGCTGGAAGCCTTTCTGCGGCAATATGAGCAGGAGCGGGGCGCGGAATTTCAGATCAGCGCCTTTGCCGACGGCTTCGCCATCGTCCGGGATTACCGGCCGGTGTGGGACATTATTTTCCTGGACATCCGTATGCAGCCCATGGATGGCATGGAGGCCGCCCGCCGGATCCGGGAGCGGGACAGCGAAGTGCTTCTGATCTTCATCACCTCTCTGGCCCAGTACGCGGTACAAAGCTACGAGGTGGACGCCCAGGACTTTATCCTCAAGCCGGTGAGCTATCCCCAGCTCCGGGTCCGGCTGGACAAGGCCCTGCGCCTGCTGGAGCGCTCCGCCCAGCGGTTTTTGGTGCTGCCCTACGGGGAGCTCAAGGAGCGGGTGCCGGTGCGGGACATCCTGTTCATCGAGGTACGGGATCACAATCTGGAGGTGGTGACCCGGGACCGGGTCTATTCTCTCCGGGCGCCCCTGCAGGAGATGGAGAAAAATCTGTCCGGCTGTCATTTTTCCCGGTGTAACCACGGCTATCTGGTGAATTTGCGGAATGTGACCGGCTTTTTGAAGGACAGCGTGCTGGTAGGGGGACACACCCTGCCGGTGAGCCGCCCGAAGCGAAAGCAGTTTTTGCAAGAGCTGTCGGATTATCTGGGGGTGGCGTTCTGATGGAGGAGCTTGAAAGCGCGCTGTGGGGGATGCTGCCGTTTCCGCTGGAGCTGCTTACCGCCGTGGCGGTCTTCGCGTTCCCGCTGGAAAAGCGTCCCCGCCTGTCCAGACAGGCGGCCCTGGGCCTACTGGTGGCGGTGGGCTTTTCAGCCCTTTTCTTCGGCCTGAATTTGGCGCTGTACTGGGTTTCGCCGGCCGGTCAAAGCGGGGCGGACTGGGGCCGAGGTGCCAGCTCGCTCCTCTGGTGCGGCCTGCTTTTTGCCCAGATGGCGCTGATCGTCTGGACCGTCTGTGCCGTGCCCTTCCGGGAGGCCCTCTACTGTGCCTCCTGCGCCTACCTGATCGAGCACATGGCGTACTGCGTCCGGCTGCTGCTGGCCTGGCTGTTGCCGGGGGTCTCCACGGACCCGGGCGCGCCCCTGTATTTTCTTTCCATCGGGCTGGTCTATCTGATAGGATATGTGTTCTTCGTCCGGCGGATGGTCCGGGATCGGCACTATGCCACCACGGCGGTGGAATCCTTGTGGCTGACGGTGAGCGTGCTGTTCGTGGTGCTGATCATGAGCGTGATGGCGACGGCCTACGGCTTCGAGCCGCTCCACGGCGCCTACGCCCTGCTGTGCGGGGGCTTCGCCCTGGTGGGGCAGGTGCGGCAGCAAGCGCAGCTCTCCTTGCAGCGGGAGCTCAATATGCAGCAGCAGCTTTGGCTGCGGCGCAAGGCCCAGCTGGAAATGTCCCGGGAGAATATCGAGCTGATCAACCGGAAATGCCACGATCTCAAGCATCAGGTGGCGGCCCTCAAGCACATTGGCGACCCAGAAAAGCGGGCGGCGGTGATCGATTCCCTCCAAAGCTCCGTGATGATCTACGACGCGGTGCTGAAAACCGGAAACGAGATTCTGGACACGGTGCTGACGGAAAAAAGCCTGCTGTGCGGCCAGGAGGGAATTACCCTTTCCTGCATCGCGGACGGCGGCCTGCTTGCCTTTATGGACGCGGTGGACCTGTACACCCTGTTCGGCAACGCCCTGGACAACGCCATCGAGGCGTCCCGGGAGCTGCCCCAGGCGGAGCGGATGATCGATCTGCAGGTCCGGCAAAAGGCGGGGCTGATCCTGATCTGTGTGACCAACCAATTTTCCGGCACCCGGGTCCTGGGGGAGGAGGGTCTGCCGCGGACCAGCAAAGCGGACGCCGGCTATCATGGCTTCGGCCTGAAAAGCATCCAGTCCATTGCGGAGAAGTACGGCGGCGTGATGACCGTCAGCGTGGAGGCGGGCATGTTCCGGCTGTGTGTTTCGATCCCCGGAGAACGGGAAGGGTGATGGGCATCAAGCCCGCGCCGCTTTTCGGAAGTAAAAATGAAGATGGCGCAGACTGCGGCGGAAAACCGACAGCCTGCGCCGTTTCATTTGCGCTCCGCTTCTTATATATGGTATCTTAAGCGTAACAAGGACCTCCTCCATCTTCTCTCACGCGCCCGCCGGGACGGTCCCGGCGGGCGGGGCGGTCCGAATCCGATTTATTATTTAAGAAAGCGAGGAAAAGATCAATGAAAAAGAAGCTCCTGTTGGCCCTGCGGACTGTGGTGTGCCTGGTGCTGATCCTGGCGTTGGCTGCCGGAATGATGACGGTGAACAACCTGGTCTCCACCTATGCCCGGATGATGGACAGCATCATGGGCGGCTTTGCCCGCAGCGTGGACAACTCCAAGGCGAACACCGAGGGGCTGGACCTACAGTACAACAAGCCGGATTACACCGCCGATACCATTGGCGCGGCGGAGGACGATCTGGCGAACCGGATCGCGGCGGAGGGCGTGGTGCTCCTGGAAAACCGGGACGGTACCTTGCCTCTGGCGGCAAACACCACCTTTAGCTTCGTCAGCGTCAACGCCGCCAAGGTCAGCGCCGGCGGCGGCCTGATGGGCGGCGGCGTGGACCTGAAGACCCTGTTCCAGAACGCCGGGGTCGGCATTAATGAGACCCTGTGGAGCTTCTACACCGAGGGCGCCGGAAGCGGCTACGGCCTGGGCACCGGCTCCATCAATTACGGCGACGCGGAGGACTTCCGCATCAACGAGTGCCCCCTGTCCGTGATGCGGGGCGCCGACGGCGTGCTGGAGAGCATGGACGGCACCGTGCCGGTCTACTTCCTCAAGCGGGTGGCGGGCGAAGGCCGGGATATGCCCCGGAGCATGTATTCCCACGCCGATTCCGCCGAGGACAAGGCCCGGACCTACATCGAGCCGGATTCCACCGAGCTGGAGATTTTGGATTACCTGAACGAGCATTTTGACACGGTGATCCTGGTGGTCAACTCCAACGCGGCCCTGGAGCTGGACTGGGTGAAGGACTACCCCAGCATCAAGAGCGTCCTGTTCGCTCCCGACGGCCTCCAGGCCCTGCCCGGCATCCTGACCGGCGCCATCAACCCCTCCGGTCGAACGGTGGACACCTTTGCCGCCGACGCCCTGGCCAGTCCCGCCGCTCAGAACTTTGGCGACTATCAGTACTTTGACGAGAGCGGCAACCCCACCAAGTACAACTATGTCTCCTACGCCGAGGGCATCTATGTGGGTTACAAATACTACGAGACTCGCTATGAAGACGTGGTCATGGGCACCGGCAACGCCGGGGACTACGACTACGCTTCCCAGGTGGTCTATCCCTTCGGCTACGGCCTGAGCTACACCACCTTCCAGTGGTCGAATTTTAAAACCGCTTGGTCCGGCGATACCTGCACCGTCACCGTGGACGTGACCAACACAGGCAATGTAGCGGGCAAGGACGTGGTGGAAATTTACGTCCAGAGCCCCTACACGGACTACGATAAGCAGTACGGCGTGGAAAAGGCGTCCGTGATGCTGGTTGGCTACGGCAAAACTGGCGCCCTGGAGCCCGGCGCTTCGGAGACGGTGACTGTCACCTTCCAGAAAGAGCAGCTCAAAGCCTACGATTCCCAGAACGCGAGGACCTACATTCTGGACGCCGGCGACTATTTTCTCACCGCCGCCGCCAATGCCCATGCCGCTGCCAATAACGTCCTCGCGGCCAAGGGCTATACTTCTGCTGACGGCATGACCGCCGACGGCGACGCCGCCTTGGTGAATACCTACACGGTGGAGGCGCTGGATACCGAGACCTACGCGGTGGACAGCTACTCCGGCGCGGCGATCACCAACCTGTTTGACAGCGCCCGGGGCGACATCACCTACCTGACCCGCAGCGACTGGACCGGCACCTTCCCAACCCATGACGGCGAGCCCAGCAACCTGGTCAGCACCTGGGGCGGCGAGATCAACGGCGACGACGGCGTGGCCTATACCTGGAAAAAGACCGCCAGCCCGGAACTGATCGCCCAGCTGGACGCCTTCGACTCCGGCAATCCGGCGGACCCCGCGGCCATCACCGATACCCCGGTCTACGGCGCGAAGAACGGCCTCACCCTGATCGAAATGCGGGGCCTGGACTTTGACGATCCCCAGTGGGACGAGCTGCTGGACCAGCTGACCACCGAGGACTATTTCCAGACCATCTCCCGCTCCGGCTATGGCGTGGAATTCATCGCCTCCGTCAACAAGCCCTTCACCATCGACGCGGACACCGCCGCCGGCCTGATCTACGGCGGCACCGGCAAGATGTTCCCCAATCCCATGACCGTAGCCCAGACCTGGAACCTGGAAATCGCCACGGAATACGGCCGGATGATCGGCAACGAGGCCCTCATCGGCGGCTGCAACGGCTGGTACGCCCCCTCCATGAACATTCACCGGACGCCCTTCTCCGGCCGGAACGGCGAATACTACTCCGAGGACGGGTTCCTTTCCGGCGCCGTGGCTTCCCGGGAGATCTACGAGGCCGCCGCCAAGGGAATGTACACCTTCATCAAGCACTTTGCCTTCAACGATCAGGAGAATCACCGGGGCGACCGGCCGGGCCAGTACAGCGTGGCCACTTGGCTCAACGAGCAGTCCGCCCGGGAGCTCTACCTGAAGCCCTTTGAGATGTGCATGAAGGTGGGCGACGTGGAGCTGAACTATGTGGAAAGCGACGGAAACGGCGGCTACCGGAACGCCAGCCGGATGATCCGGGCCAGCCAGGCGGTCATGACGGCTTTCAACCGGGTGGGCGCCACCTGGACCGGCGGCTCCTACAACCTGCTCACCGGCCTTCTGCGCAATGAATGGGACTTCCACGGCTTCATCATCACCGACGCCGCCAACGACGGTGTGTTTATGGACGGCTATCAGATGATCGAGGCGGGCGGCGACGCCAAGCTGACCTATCTGCGGGATTCCGCCCGGTTCAACTATGATCCCGATGACGCCGCCACCTATCACTATGGCAGAGAAGCCATTCACCGGCTGCTGTACACCATTGCCAACTCCAACGCCATGAACGGCGCCATGCCCGGCAGTGTGTTCAAGGACGGGATGCGCCTGTCCCAGAAGCTGATCATTGGTGTGGACGTGGTGCTCGGCCTGCTGATTTTGTGGTTTGCCTATGTGCTCTTCCGGGGCTTCAAGCCCAGTAAGCGGAAGCTGGCGAAGCTGGAAAAGAAACGCGCCAAAAAAGAGGCCAAGCGCCAGGCCAAGCAAAACGGATAATTTTTTCAAAAGCCCGCCGGTCCCCGGCGGGCTTTAGCATTGAGCAGTAGGGCGGGTAAGCAACAGGACCGCGGGGCAAACTGCGGATTGCTTTTCGATTATGAATATGGTATAATTTTTTTATTGGTACAGATTTACAAGTCGGGATTTAACGAGGT
>CANRQC010000029.1 GCA_947632695.1 uncultured Oscillospiraceae bacterium
TTTTGCCGGTCGGCCCCTCGGATCTGGGCCACCGAGGCCGCGGCGCCCAGGGCAGAAAATCCGGGCAGTCCGCCCACCCCCGCCGCCAGGCCCATGAGCAGGGCGTCCAGCCGGGTCATCCAGTGGGCGCTTTTATTCCCGGTGGGAAGCCGGGAGGGCAGATACAGCAGGATCCCATTGAGGATCAGGATGACGGAGAGGACCGGGAAGCTCTCAAACCAGCCGGGAACCAGGCCGAACAGCAAGATCAGCGCCAGCATGGGCAGGCAGGCGGAGCGGAGCAGACGCAGTTCCAGCACGCTTTGGCGATCGGGCTGGCGCTTCCGGCGGCGCGTGGGCAGGGTCGCTAACCGCCGCTGGCGGTTCAGATAACGTATCTGGCTCCGCAGGTTTTGATACAAAGCCAGCAGCGCCCCGGCATGGAGAAACAGGAGCATCATGCTTCCAACGCTGTCCTGTCCCAGCATCCGCAGCAGGAGGGCCCGGTGGGCAGGGGCGGAAACAGGCAACAGCTCCGTCAGTCCGGAAACCAGTCCCAGCAGCAGGCTCTGCCAATAGCCCAGCGTCACGCCCATCCCTCCTTTTCAGTCGTCTTTCTATCATAGCACAAATGGGGAAAAAAAGCAAGCAAAGAAGCAGCCCAACCCCCCAAGCGATCGGCCAAACTGGTAAAGTCCGTATATAAAAGCGGCGGGCGTGGCTTACGCCGCGCCCGCGTTTGATTCAAACCGCGTCCTTTTTGGTTTTTCTGGGCCTTTTTGCCTGCGCCAGACCGTCCTGCTGCCTGCTGATCATTTTGTGCAGGGCGGTCAAGGCGTCGTTGAGGCCGCCCAGGTGGTCGATGAGGCCGGACCGGACCGCTTCCCGGCCATAGAGGATGGTTCCTACATCCGTGGCCATTTCCCCCGTCGCCATCATATAGCCCTCGAAGTCCTCCTTGGAGATCTTGGAGTTCGCTGTCACAAATTCCGTGATCTGCTCCTGGATCCGCTGAAAATAGCGAAAAGTCTGGGGCGCCCCCACCACCAGCCCCGTCATCCGGACCGGATGGATGGTCATGCTGGCGGTGGGGGTGATGAAGGATTTCTTGGCGCACACCGCCAAGGGGATGCCGATGGAGTGGCCGCCGCCCAGCACTAATGACACCGAGGGCTTCTTCATCCCCGCGATCATCTCCGCGATGGCCAGGCCCGCCTCGATGTCGCCCCCCACGGTGTTGAGCAGAAGCAGCAGCCCGTCGATCTCGTCGCTCTCCTCGATCCCCGCCAGCAGCGGCAGAACATGCTCGTATTTTGTGGTTTTCGCGTTGTCCGGGGCAATCTGATGCCCCTCCACCTGGCCAATGATGGTCAGGGTGTAAATATTTCCATTTCGGCCCCGGGTCAGATCAGAGCCCAGCTCAATGACCTGCTCCCGCTCCTCTTTTTTCTGATCTGGCTCTTTTGACTCCTGCATAGCAAGTACCTCCTGATTTTTTATTAGGATAACCCGTTTTTTTCAGGAAATTCGCGGTTGCAAGCGGGAAACTTTTGAAGTATAATAGGAGCCGGTGATGGAAATGTCTGGAAAAACCAACGCCCTGCGTCTGGTGGAGGCGGCAAAGATCCCCTGTCGGGAGCTGACCTATGACTATGACGAAAAGGATCTGAGCGGCGTCCACGCCGCCCAGGCCATGGGGCTTCCCGCCGACCAGGTCTTTAAGACGCTGGTGGCCCGGGGGGAACGAACCGGGATCAATGTCTTTTGCGTCCCTGTGTGCCGGGAGCTGGATCTGAAACTGGCCGCCAAAGCCGCCGGGGATAAAAATATGGAGCTGGTTCCCGTGAAGGAGCTGCTCTCCCTCACCGGATATATCCGGGGCGGGTGCAGCCCGGTGGGGATGAAAAAGCGCTATCCCACCTTCCTGGACGAACATTGTCTCGATTTTTCGGAAATTGCCGTTTCCGCCGGAGCCCGGGGAAAGCAGATGCTGCTCTCCCCCAGGGCGCTGGGGGAACTGGTGGGCGCCGCTATTGTTCCGCTCACCGGTGATTGAGGTATATAGGATGAAAAAATTGCTGATCGGCGCGCTGATCGCCGCCCTGCTGCTCTCCGGCTGTCAGGGGCTTTTTCCAACGGTCCCCGTTTCCGGCGAATCCGCCCCTGCCGTCCCGCCGGAGGTCACCCGGCAGGCCACCGTTCCCCCCACCGCGGCGCATCCTTCAACTCCTCCCTCTACGGCCACGCCGGCGGATCCGGCGGTGCGCAGCGCCATCAAGCTGAAGGATCTGATCGACCGGTTCAACGCCATGGAAATATCCCACTGGCGCGGCTATTGGGAGGAGAAATGCCAGTATTCGAAGGACAGCCCTGACGAAACCAACGCCGCCATGCTGGAAATGACTCTTGAAGACTATCAAATTCTCAAGGCCTATGTCCTCCCCCGCATCGCGGAATACGAGGCCAGCCAGGGGTCTACGCCTCCCACGGAAACGGAGCCCCCCGCTACGACCGAGGAGACTGCCCCGCCCTCCACGGAATCCCAGGCGGATGATCCGCCCCCGCCGACCGCCACGGAGCCTCCTACAGCCGCTACGGAACCTCCTACGGCCGCCACAGACCCACCTACAGAGCCCCCCACGGAACCCGTGCCAAATCCCAGCGGCGGCGGTTTCCTGGACGGTTCTGGAATGCTCAGCAGCATCAATTCCGCCCGCCAGTCCGCGGGGCTCTCCGCCTATGCCTGGGACAGCTCTCTGGCGTCCGTCGCCCAGACCCGGGCGATGGAGCTGGCACAGCTCTTCAGTCACGACCGTCCCGGTGGCGGCCGGGTGACGGACCAATACTATGAGTGCATCTATTACGGCTCCGGCTACCTGGGCGATTTGGGTTACGCCTTCGACTATTGGTGGGACTCCCCCGTCCATCACGCCATCATTATGCAGGCGGAGGGAGACCGCTGCTACGTTGCCGGCTACCAGAGCGGCGAATACACCTACTGGGTGCTGCTGGTCCGGCCCTATTGGAATTAACCTTATAGGAGGATATAGAAATGCAATACGAGTATAAAACCGCAGGCACCTGCTCCCAGCGGATCGCGTTCCGGGTGGAAGACGGCAAGGTGCACGACGTCCATTTTTTGGGCGGCTGCAACGGCAATCTCCAGGGCATTGGCAAGCTGGTGGAGGGCATGGACATCGAGGAGGTCATTTCCCGCCTGGAGGGCATCCACTGCGGGATGAAGTCCACCTCCTGCCCGGATCAGCTGGCCCGGGCGCTGAAGGAGGCCAAGGCGGCGGTGTAAGCCGGAGAAAATGCCGCCTCTGCGGCGCTTTTTCCAAAAAACCGCTAAGATGAAGGACGGAATGGCCAAGCCATCCCGTCCTTTTCTTATCACTAGGGGCCCTCCGGCAGTGCTGGAGGGCCCCTATTACAGTGGAAGCCGCCCCGGTTTCCCGGGGCGGCCGCGTTTTATTTTACCGCCCGCGATACTGCCCGCAGCAGGTCCTCCCGGCCGTCCCCCTTCTCGGCGGAGAAGGGGATCAGCGGCGTTCCCTCCGGTAGCTCCAGATCCCGGCGGATGATCGTGAGATTTTCCGCCAGCTCCGATTTTTTCGCCTTGTCCAGCTTGTTGGCCAGCACCAGGAAGGGGCATCCGGCGTCCAGAAACCACCGGGCCATGGTAATGTCGTTGTTGGTGGGCGGGTGCCGGGCGTCCACGATCAGCACCCCCAGGGTGATCCGTCCGGCGGCGAAGTAGCTTTCCATCAGCTTTCCCCAGCGGTCCTTCTCCGCCTGAGAGACCTTGGCGTAGCCGTACCCCGGAAGATCCACCAGATAGCACCGGTCGTCCAGAAGGAAGAAGTTGACCTGGACGGTCTTCCCGGGGGTCTGCCCCACCCGGGCGAAGTTCTTCCGGCCCAGGAGCCGGTTGATCACGGAGGATTTGCCCACGTTGGATTTCCCGGCGAAGGCGATCTCCGGCAGACGCCGGGCGGGAAAACCCTCCGGAGAGGCGGCGGAGCGGAGAAATACCACATTGCTCAGGTTCATGGCCACCTCACTGCCGGATCTCCGGTTTCCGGGACTTGTTCTTCACCTCGGGGGGAATGTCCGTCAGCAGCGGGGTGAGCAGCTCCCGCTTCCGGTTCAGAGCGGCGTCCAGCACCGTGTCCACGGTCTGGGCGGTGATGAAATTCAGGGACTTGCGGACGGTCTGATCGATCTCCTCCAGATCCCGCTCGTTGTCCTTGGGAATGACCACCGTGCGGATGCCGTGGCGCAGCGCCGCCATGGTCTTTTCCTTCAACCCGCCGATGGGCAGCACCCGGCCACGGATGGAGATTTCCCCGGTCATGGCCAGATCCCGGCGCACCGTGGAGCCGGTGAGGGCGGAGACAATGGCGGTGCAGACCGTCACGCCGGCGGAGGGCCCGTCCTTGGGCACCGCGCCCTCGGGGAAGTGAACGTGGATGTCCTTGGTCTTGTAGAAGTCCGTCTCCACGCCCAGGGCCTTGGCGTTGGCGCGAATATAGCTCATGGCGGCGTGGACGGATTCCTTCATCACATCCCCCAGATTGCCGGTAAGCTCCAACCGCCCGGAGCCCTCCATGACGTTGACCTCCACCTCCAAGACCTCGCCGCCCACGCTGGTCCAGGCCAGGCCCGTCACCAGGCCCACCTGGTCCGTGCCGGGGAGCCGGTCGGGCAGGAATTTCCGGATCCCCAGAAATTCCTCCACATTGGAGCCGGTGACGACGATTTTCTTGGGCGTCTCCTGTTCCAGCAGCTTCTTGTCGGTTTTCCGGCAGATCTGGGCCAGCTCCCGCTCCAGGTTCCGCACGCCGGACTCCCGGGTGTAGCAGTGGATGATCTCCCGCAGGGCGTCCTCCGTCACCCGGAGTTGGCTCTTTTTCAGGCCGTGCTTGGCCATCTGCTTGGGAAGCAGGTGGTCCTTGGCGATTATCACCTTCTCCTCGTCAGTGTAGGAGCTCAGCTCGATGACCTCCATCCGGTCCAGCAGGGGCCGGGGAATGGTGTCGGTGGTGTTGGCGGTGGTGATAAACAGGACCTCGCTCAAATCGAAGGGTATTTCCAAATAGTGATCCCGATAGGTCTTGTTCTGCTCGGCGTCCAGGACCTCCAGCAGCGCCGCGCTGGGGTCGCCTCGGTAGTCCATGCCCATTTTGTCCACCTCGTCCAGCAGCAGCAGCGGATTCTTGCTGCCTGCCTGGATCATGGCGGTCATGATCCGACCGGGCATAGCGCCGATATAGGTCTTCCGGTGTCCCCGGATGTCGGCCTCGTCATGGATGCCCCCCAGGGAGATCCGGGCCATTTTCCGGTTCAGGCTCTTGGCAATGGAATAGGCGATGGAGGTCTTGCCCACTCCCGGCGGGCCCACCAGACAGAGGATCTGGGGGGGCAGCCCAGGGGCCATTTTCCGCACCGCCAGGGTCTCCAAGATCCGTTCCTTCACCTTTTCCAGACCGTAGTGATCCCGCTCCAGCACCTTCCGGGCGGCCTCCACGTCGATCCGCTCCTTGGTGCGGTGATTCCAGGGCAGCTCCAGCACCGTGTCCAGATACCCCCGGAGGACCGCCGCCTCAGAAGAGCCGAAGGGCTGCTTTTCCAGCCGCTCCAGGTCCTTGAGGAGCTTTTCCTTTGACTCCTCCTCCATTTCCAGCCGGCGAATGGTCTCGGCGTAGACGACAAATTCCGCCGGCTCATCGTCCTCCCCCAGCTCCTCCCGGATGATCTTCAGCTGCTCCCGCAGATAATAGTCCTTCTGATCCCGGTCGATCTGGGCCCGAGTCTTCTCCTGGATGTCGCCCTCCAAGCGGAGCATCTGCACCTCCTGGCGCAGCAGGACCACAGCGGTTTCCAACCGCTTCACCGGGTTGAGCTGGCACAGCAGCTTCACCTTGTCCGGGTACTCGATCCCGGAGTTCTGGGCGATGCAGTCGGCGACAAAACCGCTGTCCTTAGAGGCCAGCATCCGCAGCTGGATGGTCTGGGCCTGGCGTTCCACCAGCTCCAGGTAGTTTCCGTAGAGGGAATTGGCCTCCCGCCGGAGGGCATGGGAGCGCAGGGTCTCCGGCACGGGGAGGTCCTCCAGCCGCTCCACCTGGGCGCTGAGGAAGGGCTCTCTGCGAATCAGCTCCGCGGCCCTGGCCCGGTAAAGGCCCGTGACCAGCACCCGGATATTTTCCCCCTGGGATTTGAGGATCTGCTTGATCTTCCCCACGGTGCCCACCGAATAGAGGTCGGGCAGGTCCGGGTCATCCTCGGACAGATCCTTCTGAGAGGCCAGGAACAGCAGCTGCTCGTGTTTCATGGCCTCCTCCAAGGCCAGAGCGGATTTGAGCCGTCCAACATCGAAGTGAACGGTCTGCTCCGGAAACACGACCATGCCCCGCAGGGCAAGTACCGGCAGGGCGGTATAGGTTTCGCTCATGATTCTCTCCTTCCTGCCAAGGAAGGGGGCGGTTCCCCACCCCCTCCTGTAAGGTTTCTATCGTGGTAAGGCGGGCCGCGGCTTGGCCGGATCCCGCAAAATCAGGGGATCTCCCCCCTGGATGCACTCGGGGGTGATGATGACCTTGCGGATGGTCAGATCCGAAGGGATCAGATACATGATCCCCGTCATGATCTTTTCCATCACCGCCCGCAGGCCCCGAGCGCCGATCTGCCGGTCGATGGCCTTCTGGGCCACCGCTTCCAGCGCCTCCTGCTGGATCTCCATCTCCACATTGTCCATTTGCAGCAGCCGCTGATACTGGCGCACCAAGGCGTTCTTGGGCTCCACCAGAATGCGGATCAGATCTTCCTTTTTCAGGTCCTGCAGACAGGTGATTACCGGCATCCGGCCCACCAGCTCCGGGATGATGCCGAATTTCAGCAGATCGTGGGGCTCCACCTTGGACAGAATCTTTCCCACGTCCCGTTTTTTCCGGCTCTCCACCGGGGCGTCGAAGCCGATGGCGGAGCGGTCGGTGCGGGCCTCGATGATTTTGTCCAGCCCGTCAAAGGCGCCGCCGCAGATAAACAGGATGTTGCTGGTGTCGATCTGAATGGTCTCCTGCTGGGGGTGCTTCCGCCCGCCCTGGGGCGGCACGCTGGCGATGGTCCCCTCCAGGATCTTCAGCAGCGCCTGCTGCACGCCCTCGCCGGACACGTCCCGGGTGATAGAAGTATTTTCGCTCTTCCGGGCGATTTTATCCATCTCGTCGATGTAAATGATCCCCCGCTCCGCCAGGTCCACGTCAAAATCCGCCGCCTGGAGCAGCCGCAGCAGGATATTTTCCACATCGTCGCCCACATACCCGGCCTCGGTGAGGGTGGTGGCGTCCGCGATGGCAAAGGGCACGCTGAGGACCTTGGCCAGGGTCTGGGCAAAGAGGGTCTTGCCGCAGCCCGTGGGGCCGATGAGCAAAATATTGCTCTTTTGCAGCTCCACATCCGAAGGCCCGGCGAGGTAAATGCGCTTATAGTGATTGTAGACGGCCACGCTCAGGGCAATTTTGGCATCCTCTTGCCCAATAATATAGCCGTCCATGTAGTTTTTGATCTCCATAGGGGTGGGCAGATGCTCCGGAGCCCGGAGCTTGCCCTGTTGATCCACTTGGATCTCCTCCCGCAGCAGCTCACTGCAGGTCTGAACACAGTCGCTGCAGATATACACCCCCGGCCCGGCGATCAGCCGGGTCTGGGGTTCCCGCTTGCCGCAGAAGGAACAGCGAACCGGCTGCTCGTTTTTTCTACTCGCCATGCCAGCGCACCGCCTTTCCTGTCAAATTCAATGGCGCTCGATGATCCGGTCGATGATCCCGAAATCCAGAGCCTCCTGGGCGGACATAAAGTTATCCCGCTCGCAGGCGGCGGTGACTTCCTCCACGCTCTTGCCGGTCTTCTCCGCCAGAATGGCGTTCATCCGCTTTTTGATGGTCTCCAGCCGCTTCAGGTGGATGGCCATGTCGGTGATCTGCCCCTGGGTGCCGGCGGAGGGCTGATGGATCATAATTTCGGAGTTGGGCAGGGCCATCCGCTTGCCCTTGGCGCCGGCGGCCAGCAGGAAGGCCGCCATGGAGGCGCCCAGACCCACGCAGATGGTCGCTACATCGCACTTGATGTACTGCATGGTGTCATAGATCGCCATTCCGGCGGTGACGCTGCCGCCGGGGCTGTTGATATAGAACTGAATGTCCTTGTCCGGGTCCTGGGCTTCCAGATACAGAAGCTGGGCTACCACCAGGCTGGCGGTGGTGTCGTTGACCTCCTCGGACAGAAACACGATCCGGTCGTTGAGCAGCCGGGAGAAAATATCGTAGCTCCGCTCGCCCCGGCTGGTCTGCTCCACAACATAGGGTACTAAACTCATGGTTGAACGCTCCTTTCTAGGCTTGCAACATTCTAACCGTCCAGCGCCCGGGTTATTCCTCCTCGGCCTCGTTCTCCTGGGCCTTGGGGGCCTCGGGAGCGGTGGGAACGGCGGAATCGGCGATCAGGCGGATCACCTTCCGGGTCTCCAGGCTGGCGGTGATCTCGGAATCGGGCACCATTTCCTTCACCCGCTCGGGCGTCAGCTCATACTGCTTGGCCAGGCTTTCATACTCGGCCTGCTTTTCCTCCTCGGTGACGGCAATGCCCTCGGCCTTGGCAATCTCCGCCAAAACCACATTGACCTTGGCCTGCTTCTCGGCGGCGGGCCGGAAGGCGTTCCGCAGGGTGCTCAGATCGCCGCCCATCATCTTGGCGTACTGCTCCACGGTGTAGCCGTTCATTTGCAGCTGGTAGGCAAACCGCTCCATCTGGTTGTCCAGCTCGGACTCGATGAGGGCCTTGGGCATCTCCACAGAGGCGTTTTCCGCGGCCTTTTCCACGCAGGCCTGGTCAAAGGCGCTCTCCGACTGCTTCTGAGCCTGCTCCAGGGCCTTGGTCCGGATGTCGGCCTTCAGCTCCTCCAGGGTGTCAAACTCGGACACGTCCTTGGCAAACTCGTCGTCCTGCTCGGGGATGTTCTCCACGGTGACCTTCTGGACCTTGACGTGGAACTGAACCGTCTTGCCCGCCAGATCCGCGTGGTAATCCTGGGGGAAGGTGATGTCGATGTCCTTCTCCTCCCCGGCGGACATGCCCACAAGCTGCTCCTCAAAGCCCGGGACAAAGGAGCCGGAGCCCAGCTTCAGCTCATGATCGTGGCCCTCGCCGCCCTCGAAGGGGACGCCGTTCTCCGTGCCAAGGAAGTCGATGGTGGCGGTGTCGCCCATTTCGGCGGGCCGCTCCACGGTCTCGGTAGAGGCCACGTTCACGGCCATCCGGTCCAGCTCGGCCTGAACCTGGGCGTCGGTGACGGTGGGCTCGGTCTTGGGCACTTCCAGGCCCTTATACTGGCCCAGGGTGACCTCCGGATAGAGCTCGGTGGTAATGGTAACGGTCACCAGATCCTCCTCGGAGATCTGGATATCGGTGACGGTAGGCCGGCCCACGGCCTTCCACTCCTGACCGGCAACGGCGGCTTCGTAGACCTGGGGGAAGATCTCCTCCAAGCCGTCCTCATAGAAGACGTGCCTACCGTACATGGTCTCGATCATCTTCCGGGGGGCCTTGCCCTTCCGGAAGCCGGGCACCAGGATATTCTTCCGGGCCTTGAGATAGGCCTTCTGGACGCCGGACTCCATCAGCTCCCGGTCGATCTCCACCACGATGGTCGCCTGGTTCCCCTTTTTTTCTACACTTTTGACGTTCATGTAAATCATCCTCCCAAGCATGGCCGCGGGGCGGCCCTGCAATCTATACTTTTTTATTGACAGCCGTTGTATTTTATCAAAGAAACCGCCGGTTGTCCACCCTTTTTACGAAAAATTTACCGTTATTTTTTGGTTTCCCTCAGGGCAGGACGGCCCGAGGCCGGAAGCCCAGATAGTCCGCCGAAACCAGCTCGTATTCCACCCCGTCCCACAGACCCTGCCGGGCCAGCTTCATGGCCGGGCCGTGGAGATGGCCGTAGAAGCAGCGCCGGACGCCGTAGCTTTGAAGCAGTTCGGTGATCTCCCGGCACTCGTAGCCGAAGTAGCGGGGCGGATAGTGGAGAAACACCAGCTTCTCCCGGTCCCCCGCCGCCTTTAACGAGGCCTCCAGCCGAAGCAGTTCCCGGCGGAAGATTTTTTCGTCATGCTCCGTGCTCCGGGACTCCTCAAAGAACCATCCCCGGGTCCCGCAGAGGGCGGTTTCCCCGTAAAAATAGCAGTTGTTGTTCAATATCCACTGGTCGGAAAAGCCCCGCTCCTGGCAGAACCGGTAGAATTTCGCCGCGGTGCTCCACCAGTAATCGTGGTTTCCCTTGACGATCAGCTTTCTGCCCGGGATCCGGTCGATCCAGGCAAAGTCCGGCTCCGCCTCCGTCAGATCCTTGGCCCAGGACAGGTCCCCCAGCAGCACCGTGGTGTCCTCCGGCCCCACTTGAGAAAATCCGGCGGTCAGCTTTTCCATGTATCCGTCCCACACGCCACCAAACACGTCCATGGGCTTTTGGGCCCCCAGGGACAGGTGCAGGTCTCCGATGACGTACAGCGCCATGGCCTACTCCATTTGCAGCCGGTCCCGCAGGTCCCGGACGGTGATGCCCAGGATCTGGGCCACGGTCAGGGCTGAGCAGATGGGGCTCCGCTCCTCCAGAAGCACCGCCGGACGGGACTCCCCCGCCCTGGCCCGGTAGTCCTGGAGTCCCCCAAAGGCCAGCGCCGCGTAGGGATCCAGCAGGAAGGTATTGACGGCATAGACGTTGCGGATGATGGACTCCATCCGCTCCCGGCCCACCACCGAGACCCACAGGCCCCTGCTCAGTGCGGCCAGCTCCTCCTCGCTGACGGCGTAGGGCCGCCCCCGCTGGGTGGCCAGGAAAAACCGCCGGGCCTGCCCCATTCCCAAAGTGGCGTAGATCAGCCGTTCCAGCTCCGGCGGCACGGCAAAATCCGCCTCCGGGGTGCTGGTGGGAATGGCCACGGCGTCGGTTCTGGCGGAGCCGTGGTTTACCAGATCCCACAGCGCGCCGTTGTCGTTGCAGCTGCACAAAATGGTGCCAATGGGCAGTCCCATTTCCCGGGCGTACCACAGTGCCATGGGGGCGCCGAAGTCCCCGGTGGGCACCGCCATGTCCACAGGATGGTCCCGGTCCACCACGCCCAGCCTGCTCAGCTCTCCCAGCAGTCCCGCGGCCATGGCGATCCGCACAACGATCCAGGCCCAGCTGCTGGGCTTTCCCTGGGAGTCCTCCATCCCCCGTACCCGGCCGGAGAGGTTCCGCACCACCCGGGAAAAATCATAGTCCGGGTTGTGCCAGCACTCCGCCACCACGATCCGGTGGCTCATGGGGATCATCCGGTAGGGCCGGACCCCCACGGAAAACTCCACGTCCGCCCCATCCAGCCGGGCGGGGAAAAACAGGTTCAGCACCTCCGCCACGGCCTGCTCAAAGGGCTTTTCCAGCAGGGCGTCCACCTGGGCCTGCCCCAGCTTGGGCAGCTGGATGGGCACATACAGTCCCCCGTCCGGTCCCCGGTTTTCCCCCAGGACCCGGTAGGCGGTGAAGGCGTCCCCTGTGTTTCTGGTGGTTACATACAGCACCGCTCCATCACTCCTAAGGCATTGTTCCAGAAAATGTCCAGCAGCGTCTTTTCGTCCAATCCCCGCTGGGCCAGCCGATCGGCCAGCTTGGGGTAATCCTGCACCCCTTCAAAGCCCTTGGGCAGCTGGTCGCAGCCGTCCAGGTCTCCTCCCAGGGCAATGTGCGTTCCGGTGGGATCCAGCTCCAAAAAGTGGAAAATGTGGTCGCAGGCGGTGTCCAGATCCGCGTCCTTGCCTAAAAACCAGGTAAACTGGTTCAGTCCCGCCACGCCGCCGACGCGGCAGATGGCGGTGAACATCTCGTCGGTCAAATTCCGGCTGCAATCCCACACCGCCCGGCTGTTGGAATGGCTGGCGATAACGGGCTTCTCCGTCATGTCCAGAATGTCCCAGAACGCCTCGTCGCTGATGTGGCTCACGTCGATCACCATTCCCAACCGCTGGGCCTCCTTCACATATTCCCGGCCCAGATCCGTCAGGCCGCCCCCGGTGACATGGGAGCCTGCCAGGGGGTTGCGCTCGTTCCAGGTCAGGGTGGAGATGCGGAAGCCCGCCTTGTAAAGCGTCTCCAAAAGGGAGGGGTCAAAGCCGAATCCGGCGGGGCCCTCGATGGTCAAAATGGCGGACATTTTACCCTGCTTCCGATTTTCCTCCACCTCCCGGGCGGTACGGGCGAAGGCGATCAGGTCCTCGTTCTGGGCCACCCCCGCCAGGATGGCGTTCATCTCCCGCTCAAAAACGTCGGTGACGGTGACGCCCTTGGGTAGGTTTTCCCAGGAGGTGGTGAAGCAGGCGAAGCACTGGGCGTACCCCGCCAGGGTCTTCGCCCGGGTCAGGTCGATGTGGCCCTTGTTCCGAAGAAGGGTACCGTCCTCCTTCTCCACCAGGGCCAGCGCGGTGTCGCAGTGCAGATCAAAAACAGGAATATTCATTGAAACGCGTCCTCCAAATGAATGATTTCCGGCTGCTGAGTGTCCACGCCCTGAGGGGCGTAGACCTCGATCACGTCAAAACGGGGCTGCAGATCGGTGGGGTGTTCCGCCAGGTACATCTCCGCGCTGAGCCGCAGCCGGTCCTGCTTGCGCCGGTCCACATACTCCCTGGCCTGGGCGAAGGATGCGCTTTTGCGCAGCTTCACCTCTACAAATACCAGATAATTCCGGTCCCTAGCGATCAGATCGATCTCTCCGAACCGGGTGCGGTAGCGGGCGGCCAGCAGCTGGTAGCGCCGCTTCCGCAGAAATTCCGCCGCCTTTTCCTCCCCCCAGGCGCCGGCTAAGTTATCTCTCCCGGGCATGGTATTTTTGAAGGAAGGTCTGCCGGTGCAGATAGGCCGGTCCGTATGTATCCAGGGCCAGGTAGTGCTGCCGGGTGCCGTAGCCCTTGTGGATCTCAAAGCCGTACTGGGGATAGATATGGGACATCTGGATCATATAGTCGTCCCTGGTCACCTTGGCCAGAACGGAAGCGGCCGCGATATTGGCGCTGAGGCTGTCCCCATGGACCACGGTTTTCACCGGCAGGCCGAAGTCCTTTGCCCGGTTCCCATCGATCAGCACCAGCTCCGGGCGGCAGGGTAGCTTTTCCATGGCCCGCTCCATTGCCAGGAAGGTGGCCTGCAAAATATTGAGCCGGTCGATCTCCTCCGGGCTGGCGAAGGCGATGCCGTAGGCCAGAGCCTGCTCCTGAATGAGGGGAAACAGCTCCCGCCGCCGCTTGTCGGAGAGCTTTTTGCTGTCGTCCAGCCCGGGAATTTCCAAATGGGGCGGCAATATTACGGCGGCGGCGCACACCGGCCCGGCCAGGGGCCCCCGGCCCGCCTCGTCCACGCCGCAGATCCCCCGGATCCCCTGGGCAAAATATTCATCCTCGATCTGCCACAAATCTCTCATTACGGATCCTCCGGCGGCGCTTCCAGCGTGAAGCAGCCCAGCTTTCCGCTGCGGTATTCATCCAAAAAGGCCCGGGCCATCCGCCCGGTATCGATCTCGCCGCCGGAAAGGAGCATTCCCCGTTTCCGTCCGGCGGCTTCCAGCAGGGCAAAGCCCGTTGGCGCCTCCATAGGGTCCAGCCGGTACCGCTCCTCCAGGGCGCCGGGGTACCGGCGGTAGAGCAGCGCCATCACCTGGGCCGCCAGCTCCTCGGTGTCCACCACCGTCTCCTTCACCGCGCCGGTAGCGGCCAGCAGCAGACCCGCCGCCGGGTCTTCAAACTTGGGCCACAAAATTCCGGGGGTGTCCAGCAGCAGAAGCTGGGGGTCCACCGTCACCCACTGCTTTCCCCGGGTGACGCCAGGACGGTTTTCGGCCTTGGCGCCTTTTCTGCCGGAGATCTGATTGATAAAGGTGGATTTCCCCACGTTGGGGATCCCCACTACCATCACCCGGAGGGGGCGGCGCATTCCTTTCGCGGCGTCCCGGGCGATTTTTTCCGCCAGCAGCTCCCGAAGCGCGGGCTGAAAATCCCCGATCCCCTTCCGGCGCTTTAAGTCCACGCCGATGGCCGCTAGGCCCCGGCGCCGAAAATAGTCCAGCCACCGCCGGGTCTCCCCGCTGTCCGCCAAATCGATCCGACTCAGCGCCGCCATTCTGGGCTTTCCGCCGCAGAGTACGTCAATGTCCGGGTTCCGGCTGGCCGACGGAATCCGGGCGTCCACGATCTCGCATACCGCGTCCACCTGCTTCAGATCCGCCTCGATCTGGCGGCGGGTCTTGGTCATGTGGCCCGGGTACCACTGAATATGCATCGGTTCCGTCATTGCAGCGGCCCGATCCGGGAAAAGTCCCATTCCTCATAGCCGTGGTCCGTCCCAGGAAAAACCAGGAACAGCACCCTGCCCACGATGTTTCGCACATCCACCTGTCCGATGGCGGGATCCCGGCTGTCCTGGGAGACCCATCGATTGTCCCCCATCAGAAACACGCAGCCCTTTTCCACGGTGATGGGCTCGGACATCATTCCCGACGTGGTCTTGGAGTAGGTGTAGGGCTCCTCCAATGCCACATCGTCCACATAGACGATGCCAGTCTCATCGTCGATACGGATGGTTTGCCCCTCGGTGGCGATGACCCGCTTGACGATCAGCTCTCCGTCCTTAAAATCCTCCAGACTGGCCACGACGATATCCCCCTGCTTGGGCTGGGGGTAAAACACATGGCTCAGCAGGATCAGATAGTCTCCGTCCACCAGCGTGTTATACATGGAGGGGCCGGACACCACCACGATCCGGAAAAACACCAGCATTACCACCAGCACCGTCGCCAGCATATAGGATAGATCGTGGAGATAATACAGGGCATTTTTTGCCGGGGTTGTTTTTTCCCTGGGCTTTCCCCTTCTGGGCCGGGGACCCATTTCCAGATTTTCCCGCTCCATTTTCCTGCCTCCCCTTATTTCCGCCCTAAAGGACGGACAAGCCGCTTTGCTCTCTATTATACACAAAATTTTCCAATAAAAAAAGAGGGTAAACCCCTCTTTTTTTATTTTCTTTTTGTCAGACCTTCTCTTTGATCTTGGCGGCCTTGCCGAAGCGGCCACGGAGATAGTAGAGCTTGGCCCGGCGGACCTTGCCGTGGCGGACAGTCTCCACGTCGGCGATCCGGGGAGAGTGGACCGGGAACACCTTTTCGCAGCCCACGCCGTAGCTGACCCGGCGAACGGTGATGGTCTCGCCGATGCCGCCGTGCTTGCGGGCGATGATGGTGCCTTCAAACACCTGGATCCGCTCCCGCGCGCCTTCCTTGATCCGCACATGCACACGAACCGTGTCGCCTACCCGCATTTCAGGCAGCTCCGGCTTCATGTACTGGCTGGACAGAGCCTTGACTAAATCCATATCTATTTGTCCTCCTTCATTTGGGCGTTCATGCGGCGGATCAGCCCCGGGTGATATGGCTCCCGGACGCCGCAGAGGACTCACCTTTTTTCAGACCGATTTATTTTACCACGGGAAAAAGGAAATTGCAAGCATTTTTTTCGGAATCTTCCAACTTTTTATCCAAGGTCAGCCCTTCAGCCCCCGGCTCTGCCGGTCCATGTCCTCCACCACAATGTCGAAGATCTCCCCCAGGGAGGCGCAGTATTCCAGCACCTTCCAGGGCTCGTTGGTGTGGTAGTGGATCTTGATCAGCTCCTCGTCCCCCACCGCCAGCAGGCAGTCCCCTTTGAAATGGGTGACAAAGTAGTCGTTGATGGCGTCCTCGTCCAGGCCCTGCCCCTCGATGAGCAGCTGGGTATCATAGCGGTATTGGGTCATTTGTAAAGCCTCGCTTCCATTTAATGATTGACCGTTGTCTCGTAATCGGTATAATTTCCGTAGCTTGTCACAATAAAGCTGAGCGGGAACATTTTGAACCCCTGCTGATAGTAGGCACCATCCTCCAGCACTCCCTGCTGGCGCAGCGCTAGATAATTGCGGGCCACAGCCATGACCGTGATTTTGTTGATCTCGTTCATTTCGGTCATATCCAGGGTGAAGCTCACAACCATTTTGGTTTCACCGTCTCCGCCTGAAAAGTAGGCCACATCCTCCGGCTCCACGCTGATCGGCTCGTCATTATAGTAAAGCACCAAACTGTAATCAATCGGCAGGGCGCAGTAGATACCGCACGCGAAATTCACCTTGGAGGTTTCCTTTACGTTGAAGGCAAATTGCCCCTCCTTGATCTGCTTGAAGCGAACCTCTCCGTCCTCCCGGCCATATCCCCAGCGCAGGGCCGATCCGAGAAACACGCTTGTTTCCATTGTCTCTTTATAAAATTCGAGTTCTTTGCCGGAGGCATTCATAATCGTCCCCCCGACGATCGTATCCAAAATATCATATTGATCGGCTTCCGTCAAGCTCTCCTCCGAAACCGTCAGCTCCTCCACCCGATCGCGGACAGTCGGGAGATCCGGCGCCGGCGCCGGGTCCGCGTTGAATTGCAGGATCATGCTCGTTGCCCTATAATTCTGGTTCGTATAATCAAAAAGTACGACCTGTCCCCCTTCCCGCTTTTCCCGGGGGAACCAATCCGCCGCCGGGTTCAAAACCGCGCAGAGCTCCAGTTCATCCCCAGCCTTTCCGCTGACGGGGGTAAAATAGAGGGTGCCTTCTCCCTCCTGCTCTGTAAAAACGTGCATATATTCGTATTTTCCGTCTTCCGCCAGCTTATACGGCTGGGGCTGCCCATCCAGGAAGAGCATCAGCCCCAACCCGGCCAGGTCCGTATCGTGGCCGCCCTTATATTTAAAGGGTAGCTGCATCTCCCCGCCGTCGTAGCCGCAGGTCTGATAGGAATCCCCGTCGGAAGCATCGCCCAGCTCAAAGGCGCTGGGGATGACAAAATACGCAGAGATCCTGCCTTCCGCATCCACTTCTCTCGGGTGCCCATCCGGAGCGGTCGGTACCGGCTCCGTGGGTTCTTCCGTCACTTCGGTCTGGGCAGCCGTAGCGGTCGGAACCGTTACCGTTGCCTCCGTCTCATCCGGCAGCGTAAACCGGAGGGAGCAGCCGGTCAGAAGCAGGACCAGCGCCAGCAGCATGATGAAAAGTCGTTTCATTTTTGTTCTCTCCCTTCATTGTAAAGTGTAAAGCCTCTGTTCTGTTTAATGATTGACCGCTTTCTCGTAATCGGTATAATTTCCGTAGCTTGTCAAAATCGTGTACATCGGAATGATTTTGAATGCCAGCTGATAGTCGGAAGCATCCCCCAGTTCCCCCCGCTGGTGCAGCGTTTGATAATTGCGGGCCACAGCCATGACCAAGATTTTGTTGATCTCGTTCATTTCGGTCATATCCAGGGTGAAGCTCGCGACCATCTTTGTTTCACCGTTCCCGCCTGAAAACCGGACCACATCTTCCGGTTCCACGCTGACCGGCTCGCCATTCAAGTAAAACACCAGACTGTAATCCACCGGCATTTCGCAGCAGATTTGGCACTGGATATTGACCTTCGAGGTTTCCTTTACATTGAAGGCAAATTGCCCTCCACTGGTCGGTTCAAATCGGGGCTCCGCGTCCTCCTGGCCATATCCCCAGCGCAGAATCGATCCCAGATACACGTTCCACGCCCGACGCTGGATGTAACGGATGTCGGTAGAAAGATTCGGGGAATCGAGATCATCTATGTA
>CANRQC010000030.1 GCA_947632695.1 uncultured Oscillospiraceae bacterium
TTTCGTACGCCTAACAAGAAGCTTTCTTCACTGTGTTCTTTTACATGGTGAATTTATTAATGTCGTCTACTATAAGTCCCGTGCTGGCGGAGGCCCGGAACGTCCTTTTACTGAGCCAACTCGGTTCCGTCACTGGCGACGCCTTTGCCGATGTGCTTCTGGGCAAAGCCTATCCCTCCGGCAAGCTGACCACCACCTGGGCCAGAGCGGAGGATTATCCCACCATCGGGGCTTTCGCGAAGCAAGATGACACCCGGTACCGCGAGGGGATGTATGTGGGTTACCGCTACTTTGACGCGGCGGGAACAAACCCCATCTTCCCCTTCGGCTTCGGCCTTGGGTACACGGATTTTGAGATCAAAGCGGACAGCTTTGAAGTCCGCTGCAATACTGTGGTCGTTCAGGCCAATGTGAAAAATACCGGGCGCTATGCCGGGAAGGAAACGGTACAGCTCTACTACTCCGCCCCCCAGGGCAAGCTGGGAAAGCCCGTCAAAGAGCTTGGCGCTTATGCCAAGACCCGGGAGCTTCCCCCCGGCGAGAGCGAGGTCCTCACCCTCACGCTCCCCGTTGAGAATATGGCAAGCTGGGATACGCGCACGGACGCCTGGCTTCTTGAAAAGGGAGCGTATGTGATCGGGATCGGCGGCACTCCGGTGGGCATCGTGTCCCTTGACGGCGATGTGGTCACGGAGAGTTTGAGCCATTCCGGCGGCGAGGCCGACTTTGCGGATTGGGAACCGGAACTGAAACGGGAACATCCCGACGATCTGCCGGTCATTTTTGTAAAGGCGGCGGAGCTAAAGGGGATCGGACATTATAACCGGGGCAAAGCCGCAACGAAGAAACTTTCCTGCCCCGATCTGTCCGGCTTTAGCGACAGGGAGCTTGCCACGATCTGTGTCGGAAAGCACAGCGACGCGCAGGGGCTTGCCGCAATTATCGGCAATTCTGCGACCCGACTTGCCGGTGGAGCAGGCGAAACCGCATCTATCGTAACTGAACGGGGCTATGGCGCGATCATCATGGCTGACGGTCCCGCGGGCCTTCGCCTGGCCACAAAATATGTGGAAACCGAGGCCGGGCAGGACGGTCTTGACTCCGATGCCTTTGGGAGTCTCATGAACATTCTCCCGCCTGAAATCCAGCAGCTTATTCGAATGAAGCTGGCTCAAAACGAGGAAAAGGCCAAGACATACACGCCGCTCTATCACTACGCCTCGGCCATCCCCATCGGTACGGCGCTGGCACAGAGCTGGAACCCCTCGGTTCCTGAGACGTGCGGCGACATTGTGGGGGAGGAGATGGAACTCTTCGGCGCGAACGTCTGGCTTGCCCCCGCGCTGAATATCCACCGCAGCCCCTTGTGCGGACGTAACTTTGAATACTACTCCGAGGACCCGCTGATCTCCGGCAGGACCGCCGCCGCCATGACCCGGGGCGTACAAAAGCACGAAAAACGCGCTGTCACCATCAAACACTTCTGCTGTAACAATCAGGAGACGAACCGCTTCGGCTCCAACAGCGTGGTATCCCAGCGGGCCCTGCGGGAGATCTACCTGAAAGGCTTTGAGATCTGCGTCAAGGAATCCGCCCCCAAGGCCCTGATGACCTCCTACAACCTCCTGAACGGTGTCCATACCGCCAACCGCCGCGATCTGCTGACGGACATTCTTCGTGACGAGTGGGGCTTTGAAGGAATCGTTATGACCGACTGGGGCACAACAAACGACAAATTCAACACGGGCGTTCACGGGGGCAGCAGCCCGGCCCAGTGTGTCGAGGCCGGGAACGACCTTATCATGGCCGGCTCCAAGGAGGATGTAGACGGCATCCTGGCGGGTCTTGAAAGCGGTGAGATCACCCGCGCTGACTTGGAGAAGTGCGCCGGGAGGGTGCTGGCTCTGTCCAAGGCCCTCTCCTGACGGCAACCCCCAACTCTAGACAAGGAGGATTTCTATGCCCTTATCGGATGACATGCACCAGCAGCTTTACCATACTCCCATCCCCTTCGGCGTCGTCACCGCCGTGGAGTGGAAACCAGAAGAGACCACCAGTTTCTTTCCCGGCATCCCGTCCCAGCCGCTGCCGGAGCACATCCGCGTCGCTGTGACCTGCCATCCGGAGCCCCGCAGCAACATTAAGATAGAGGTATGGCTGCCCACAGAGACTTGGAACGGAGACCTTCTGGGCGTGGGCAACGGCGGGTCTGCCGGCATGATCGTGCCCATCCTTATGACTGGTCCCCTGCGCATGGGCTTTGCCGTGGCCAACACGGACATGGGCACCTCTGCCGGGCCGGACAGCGGTGTGGGCAATCCAGCGGTCTGGGAGGACTTCGGCCACCGGGCCACCCATCTCATGACCCTGGCGGCCAAAACCCTGATCCAGGTCTTCTACGGAAAGCCCCAGAACCACGCTTACTTCACCGGCAACTCCACCGGCGGCCAGCAGGCCCTGATGGAGGCCCAGCGGTACCCAGAGGACTACGACGGCATTCTCTCCCTCGACCCCGCTTTTGACAGGACCAATCTGCACATCGCCTTTCTCCGGGACTGGCTGGCCCTGGGCGGGCGGGCGGCGGAGGGACTCTTCACGAAAGAGGACGAGGCCCGCATGGTGGCGGCTATTCTGGAAAACTGCGGCGAGATCGGTGGGCGCCGGCCCGGTGATGACTTCCTCTATCACCCGGCAGCTATTACGCTCACGCGGGATGTACTGGAAAAGGCCGGCATCACCGAGCGGCAGATCCAGGCCCGTCTCAAGATCCAGGAGGGCACCACAGACCCGGCGAACGGCGAACGGATCTACGAGCCCACCCTGATGCCCGGCAGCGAGGCTGAAGACCTGTCTCTGGTGTCCCGGTGTCAGCAGGACTTTGCACATGGTTATCTCTACATCCTCCGCTGGGCCCTGGGCGCCGATTTTGACCTCACCACCTTTGACTTCCACCGCGATGTGCAGAATGTACGGGAGACATTAGACGGGGCACTCAACGCCACCAGTCCCGATCTCGCTCCCTTCCGGGACCGAGGCGGCAAACTTCTCCTGGTCCACGGCACCGCAGATCCCATCATTCCGTACACCAGTTCTATCCGCTACTACCATTCCGTCCAGGACCGGATGGGAGACACCCAGGACTTCTTCCGGCTGTTTCTGGTCCCCGGCATGGCCCACGGCTCCGGCGGCCCCGGACTGCAGGACGCCGCCAGCATTTACCCCGCCTCGCCCAGGGACAGCAGACACTCCGCCCTCTTCGCCCTGAAGGAGTGGGTGGAGACCGGCAAGGCGCCGGATGCTCTCTGGCCGGTGGCCTTCCAAAAGGGCAACCCCCTGAGCCCCTTCCTGGAGGGCAGTGTGGCGTATGAGCGGCAGATTCTCCCCTATCGGAGACAAGGTGGTAGGTGACCACCTGGCGGTTGCCTCTGAGCGGGATGTGGATTTCAGTGCGGCACTGGCCAAACTGGGATACAACGTGATTACCATGGACTCCGCCCAGGACCTGGCGGAGAAACTAACCGCCATCGGCGCAGACCACACGTTCTTCTACCGCGGGCCGGAGTATGGCAAACTGAACCGTGGCTACCCGCAGAAGTTCGCCTCGGAGCTCTGCGCGAAGGAGTATCTGGATCACCTGCTGGCCTTCCTGCGGCGCCAGCTGGATCAATAGAGGAGGGACCACACAATGGTACAGACCGCACTGGGAAAGATTCAAGGCATAGAGACAGACACATGTTTTGTATTCAAAGGCGTTCCCTACGCCAAGCCACCGGTGGGCCCGCTCCGCTGGCACGCCCCGGAGAGACTGGACCCGTGGGAGGGTGTCTATGCGGCAGACCGCTTCCCGCCCATGGCGCCCCAGGGGTCTCAGGAGCCGGGCAGCTTTTACCACAAGGAGTTCTATCACGACCCGGCCTACACCCCAGCACAGAGCGAGGACTGCCTCTACCTGAACATCTGGACTCCGAAAGCCGCAACAGAGCCCTGTCCTGTAGCCGTCTGGTTTCACGGCGGCGCTTTTGTGAGCGGGTACTGCTCTGAGATGGAGTACGACGGCGCGTCCTACGCGCGGCGGGGCGTGATTCTGGTCACCGTGGGATATCGGCTGGGTCTGCTGGGATATTTCGCCCATCCAGGCCTCACCGCCCGGGACGGCCATAGTGGCAACTACGGCCTGCTGGACCAGATTGCCGCCATAGACTGGGTGCGGACGCACATCCAAGCCTTCGGCGGAGACCCGGAGAAGATCACCATCCTGGGCCAGTCTGCAGGCGCCATGAGCGTGCGGGCGCTGGTCAGCTCTCCCTTGGTGCGAGGCAAACTCCATGGCGCCGTAATCCAGAGCGGTGGCGGATACCGCAGTCCATTGCCGGTGAATACCCTTCACCAGGGCCAACTGGAAAGTGCCGTGGCCACTGCCATGGGTGAGATGGGCCTCACGCTGGCAGATCTCTATCAGAAGACACCTCAGGAACTGTTGCTCCTGGCAATGCCCCTCTGGCAGTCTGTAGCGGCAAAGACCGGATGCGTTCTGCCCTTCTGTCCCCAGGTAGACAGATACAGTCTGCTGGAGACCTGCGACGAGGCCCTGGAGCATGGCAGTGTTCTCCCCATCTCCTACCTCATCGGCAGCAATGAAAACGACCTGGGTTCCGGTGGTGCCGCCCCTGCAGACAATCCCCTGCACCAGAGCAACATCGCTTTCTGCACCATGCAAAAGGAAAACCCCCACACTTACCTCTACTACTTCCGTCGGCATCTCCCGGGAGACGATATGGGCGCCTTCCACTCTGCCGAGCTCTGGTACATGTTTGGTACCCTGGACCGCTGCTGGCGGCCTCTCGCTCCGTTGGACTACACCCTCTCGGAAAGAATGCTGGACGCCTGGGCGCAGTTCATCCGGACCGGTGATCCGGGATGGCCGGCCTATCGGGAGGGCCAGCCCCATGTGGAGATTTTGGACGTTCCGCAAGGCAGTACGCCCTGATTCCATTCTCGCAGTTCGATTCCTCGCCCGCGCGACTCCCCGCAGTTCCTGCTCTGAAAATACTAAAAAAGAAAGAAGGATACGCGTATGAGCAAAGCAAAATCGGTCAGTCCAAGCCAGACAAAGGCGAAAAAGAAGAAGCGGAACGACTTTTTCTTCGTCTGCAAGCATGTGAAATTCAGCTGGGGCCTTATCATCCTGGCTCTCGTGGTGGGGTGCGTACAGAGCGTCATCACATCCACCGTACCGGATGCCACCGCCAATCTCTTCGACGGTGATTTCTCCACTGGGAAGTTGTGGGGCGTGGCCCAGACCCTGTTGATCACCCTGATCCTGGGCCTGATCTCCTACATCGTCCGGGTCTTTGCCGAGAGCAAGTCCACCCTGGCCGCTCGGAAGTCCGTATGGGAGCGGATGATCCACGCCGGCATGGACTACTACGACGCCAACGACCCGGCCAGTCGCCTCAGCATGATCACCGTAGATGCCCAGACCATGGGCGCTGGCCTGGTGCAGCTGTTTGTCTCCATCCCCACCTATGCGGTGCTGCTGCTCTCCTGCGTCTTCCAGCTTTTCACTGTCTCTCCCAGGCTGCTCACCATTCTCTGGCTGCTGATTCCCATGCACATCCTGTACTTCTTCGTCATGGGCCGCTGGCAGCAGAAAGTGGGCGCCCAGTACACCTGCAGCATGGGAGACCTCACCGGCTACCTGGCAGAGCGGATCCGCAACCTTCCCATGATCAAGAACTTTGCCACTGAGGAGCAGGAGGACAAAAACGGCATCCGGGCCACTGGCTGGCTGTATCAAGTGATGATCACGTACAACGTGAAGATAGGCGCCGTGATCGCGGCATATCAGACGCTGTCTACGGTGGCGTCCACAGTGTTGGCTGTGCTCTGGGGCTGCCATCTCCTGAAGACCGGCGAGGTGACCCTCACAGACTTTCTGGCCTTCTCCATGTACATCGCCTCCATCAATGTCACCTTTGTGGTGATCTCTACGGTGTGGACCTTCGTGAAGGATTTCTCCGGTCGGGCCACCCGTCTGGCTGGCCTGCTGGAGGCCTCCGCAGAGCCCCACGGGAAACAGGACAAAGGGTCCGTCCAGGTACCCAATGGCGATCTCTCTGTGGAAGGCATCTCCTTCTGCTATCCCACTGCCGACGCACCAACGCTCTCCAACGTGAGCTTCACCATTCCTCAAGGCAAGGTTACCGCCCTGGTAGGTCCTTCCGGCAGCGGCAAGACCACCCTCATCAAGCTGCTGGAGCGGCTCTATGCCCCCACCCAGGGCAGAATCACCGTGGGCGGTACCGACATCAGCACCCTGAACCTGGAGGCCTGGCGGAAGAAGATCTCCTACGTGGTACAGGATGCCGGGGTCTTCAGCGGCACGCTGCGGGATGCCCTCTGCTACAGCGTAGACCGCCCGGTCTCAGACGAGGAGCTCCATCGGGTGATTGCAGAAGTGGACCTCACTTCCTTTGTGCAGTCTCTGCCCAAGGGGCTGGACACCGTTCTTGCCAACTGGGGCGGCTCGCTCTCCGGCGGTCAGCGCCAGCGGATCGTGATCGCCCGGGCCATCCTTCGGGATTCGGACATCTATATCTTCGATGAGCCCACCAGCGCCCTGGACCCGGAGACCGCCAACACCATCAGCCGGATCATCCTCCAGGGCTTCCAGGGGAAGACCGTTCTCATCGTCTCCCACGAGCTGAACTTCATCGCCCAGGCAGACCACATCGTGGTGGTGAATCTGGGTGAAATGGCAGGGGCCGGCAGCCACAACGTGCTGATGCAGAATTGTCCGGTGTACCGCAACCTTGTAGAGGAACAATCCTATCAGGAGGTGTTTGGGGCATGAAGAAGAACACAAAGCTTACTGTAGACAAGTCCTACACCGCAGACAAAGTGTCCCTGCGGGAGTGCCTTGGCATCTTCAAGAATGTGCCGCTTCCCTGGCCCATGATGGCCGTAGGCTTCCTCTTCTCCATTCTGGCAGCCTACTCCGCTCTGAAAGTGGCCAATTTCTCCGGTGCCGTGGTGGACGCCAACGGCGATCTCCCGGTGTCTCAGATGGTCTCCTATGTGGTGACCAACCTCATCGTGGTGGCCTGTACCGTTGGTCAGATCGCAACCGCCCAGTGGGCCGCCACCAAGATCAACTACCTGCTGCGCCAAAAGCTCTGGCACAAGGTAATCGTCACCAAGCAGAGCAGCTATGACCTGGACGGCGGCGAGTCCATGGTGAGCCGCATCACCAGCGACTGCGAATTCGCCTGTAGGTTCTACGGCACGGTGGTGAGCCTGGGCGCCCTTGTGGTAAACGCCAGCATGTATCTCATCGGGATGTACCAGCTGAACGTCCAGATGGCAAACTACGTGCTACTCTTCATCCCAGCCAGTATTCTGCTGGGCGCCGGCTATACCGTGCTCCGCTTCCTGGTGGGGCGCATGGTCCAGGGCAAGATGGCGGAGTCCACCGCATACCTGGTGGAGCGGACGAAGGATCTGCCCCTCATCAAAACCTGCAACGCCCAGGAGCGGGAGATCGCCGAGGGCAAAGTGCACTTCCAGGGCCAGTATGACGCCCAGCTCCGGCTCGGCCTGGTCACCGCCGTGTCCACCACGATCGACTCCGTGCTGCAGATGCTCTCCATCGCCATTCCCTTCCTGGTGGGCGCCAAGTTCGTCCAGGACGGCGTACTCACCATCGGCGCCGTGGTCACCTTCAACGGCCTCTTCAACAGCGTCCGGGGCGTGTTCAACAACCTGGTGATATACGCCGGCGACATCAAAGAGGCCAACGGCGCCCTGGCCAGGATCTCCAACTTCTTCAAAGTGGAGGAGGAGCACCCGGACGAGGGCGGCGCACTTCCCGCCGGTGCCCAGGAAGACCTGGTGCTCCAGTCTGTGGACTTTGGATACACCCCGGACCGCCAGGTTCTAAAGGATCTGTCCTGCCGCATCCCCAAGAATAAGGTAACCGCGATCGTGGGCGCCAACGGCTCCGGCAAGTCCACCCTCTTCAAGCTTCTCACCCGGCTCTACGAACCCCAGGGCGGCGCCATTCTCTTCGGCGGTGAGAACTGTGCGCAGTACAGCCTCCACGCCTGGCGCCGCAGGATCTGTCTCATCGCCCAGGGCAGCCCCATGATGGCAGGCACCATCCGGGAGAACATGTGCTACGGCCGGCAGGACGCCGTCTCGGACGCGGAACTCATGGAAGCGGCAAAACTGTCTCATGTCTGGGACTTCGTGCAGGATCTGCCGGACGGCTTTGATACCCAAGTGGCAGCCGGCGGCGGCAACTTCTCCGGCGGTCAGAAGCAGTGTATCGCCATCGCCCGGGCCATGCTGAGCAAGGCGGACTACCTGCTGCTGGACGAGGCCACCAGCAACCTGGACGTGAAGCGGGAGAAGGACGTGATGGAGGCCATGGAAAATCTGATGAAAGGCCGCACCACGGTGATCATCGCCCACTCCCTGTCCACCATCCGCAACGCGGACAACGTGATCGTGCTGAACAACGGCAATCTGGAAGCACAGGGCGCTCCTGCCTATATTCTGGACCAGACCGGCAACTATCTCACCAAGATGATGAAGCGGACAGATTTAGCCTGAGCCCGTTTGATTATCATGCGACGCTCTGGCGCAGGCCACGGGGACATGCGGTATTCCGCAGACGGCTACATGACAGCCTGGTTCCTCTGGCAGCTACAGGTATCTCTGTCTTAAAGGCCACACAAAAAAACAAGGAGGCAGCAAAACAATGAAGCGCATGGATTGCAACACCGGCTGGACCTGTAACGGCGCCGCCGTAACCCTTCCCCACGACGGTATGATTGGACAGGACCGCAGCCCGGAGAACCCCTCCGGCACGGCGGGGGCGTTCTTCCCCGGCGGCGTGTATCAATACCGCAAACAATTCACTGTGGAAGACGACGCCGTCTACATCCTGGAGATCGAAGGGGCGTACAAAGAGGCAGAGGTGCAACTGAACGGCCAGGTCCTGGCAAAGAACCACCTCGGCTATGTAGGTTTCACCGCCGATCTCACCCCCAGTCTCCGAAGCGGGGAGAATGAGCTCACCATCACCGTCCGCAACGACCAGCTGCCCAACGCCCGGTGGTACACCGGCGGCGGGTTATACCGCCCCGTGTGGCTCTGGAAGGGCGGCGCCACCCGCATCGCCCACACCGGTATCCGGGTGTCCACTCCGGAGTGCGGGGAAGATGTGAGCGAAGTGGTGGTCCAGACGCCCATTGTAAACGGCTATGGGGAGATCGCCCATGTGCGGCTGGAGACTCAGCTTCTGGACGGGAACGGAGCAATCGTCTGCCGGGAGAGCACCCCGGTTACCCTCTACCCCGGGGAAGATCCCGTGATTACCCAGCGGCTCTATCTCCGGGGGTGCCAGCTCTGGAGTCCGGAATCTCCCGCGCTCTACACCTGCCGGGTGACCCTCCGGGAGGACGCGCCTTGGACCATCATGGACAACTATCGAGCTGCCAAGGTGGGAAAGGCACCGATTTTTGCCGATCTGGACAGTACAGAGGCCACTTTCGGCATCCGGCACATCCAGGCAGACCCGGTCCACGGGCTGCGGATCAACGGAAAGGAGATCCTGCTCCGGGGCACATGCATCCACCCGGACAACGGCGTGCTGGGTGGCGCGAGCCTCTACGGGGCGGAGCTGCGCCGGGTGCTAAAGCTGAAAGAGGCAGGGTTCAACGCCATCCGCATCGCCCATCAGCCCGCCTCCAAGGCGCTGCTGGACGTCTGCGACCGCCAAGGCATGCTGCTGATGGAGGAGACCTTCGACCTCTGGAACCTGTCTAAAACCGCTCACGACGACGCCTCTACATTTGCCGCAGACTGGCCCGCCGTGGTATCCTACACCGTGGAGAAGGACTTCAACCACCCCTCGGTGGTGCTGTATTCCATCGGCAACGAGATCGGCAACCTACATACAGAGGAAGGCGTCCGCTACTCCCGTCTTCTCTCGGACGCATTCCGCAAACAGGATTCCACCCGTCTCGTCACCAACGCCATCAACGGCGGCATGATGTCCGGATCAGACAATCTGGCCATGCTGCTGGAGGGCGGACTGGTGGGACCGGCGGACTTTGCCAAGCTCACCGGCAAACCCAACGCCACGGCAGAGGATTTTGTGAACAAGGTGATGGAACTGCTCCGAACCGGGGACATCAACGACCTCATGACCGTCTTCACCAGCAGCCTGGACAAGCTGCTCACGCATCCCGTGATGGAGGCCCGGCGGGAAGAGGTCTGCTCTCACCTGGACGTGTGTGGATACAACTACATGCTGTCCTGCTATGAGAGGGACACGAAAGCCTATCCCAATCGGATTCTCTACGGCTCTGAGACCAACCCGCCCAGAATCGACCAGCTGTGGGCATACGCAAAGCGGGACCCCGCCAATCTGGGAGACTTCACCTGGACCGGCTGGGACTACATCGGGGAGACCGGCGTGGGCATCACGGACTATGACGGCACCCTCCGCTTTGCCAAACCATATCCCGGTCTTCTGGCATACTGCGGGGATCTGGACATCACCGGATACCGGAGGCCCCTGAGCTACCTCCGGGAGATCGTTTTCGGCCTCCGGACAGCCCCGTATCTCTCCGCGGAACTGCCCCAGCACTACGGCGCGGACGCCAAAAACACCCCCTGGTCTGTCACCGAGACAGTACACAGCTGGACCTGGCGGGGCTTCGAGGGAAAACCCATCCGAGTGGCGGTGTACACCCCGGGGGACTGCGTGGCACTGCTGCTCAACGGCCAGGAGATCGGCAGATCGCCTGTACAGCACTGTCAGGCGTACTTCGAGACCGCTTATCAGCCAGGAACCCTGGAGGCAGTTGCCTACGCAAATGGTCTGGAGATCGGTCGGGACCGCCTGGAGACCGCGGGAGACGATGCCCGCCTGACAGTCCGGGAGGAAGCATTTGGAGATCTCCGCTTCCTGGAGGTACAGCTCGCCGACACCAACGGCATCCCCGTGATGGATCAAGAGCGGCAGGTATCCGTTGCCCTCTCTGGAGAGGCCACACTTCTGGGTTTCGGCTCCGGAGATCCCTTCAGCCAAGAGAACTTCCGGTCCGGCCTGCGCACCACATACCGAGGCAGGCTGCTGGCCGTGGTACATGGCGCGGGAGAGATCACCTTTACGATGAAATGAGGAGGCGCGGCTATGGGCGCACAGTGGATCTGCCATCCAGGGGACAACCGGGACACTCGGCTGGTGCCTGTGTTCCAGAGACAGTTTACGGTCCGGGAAAGGCTCAAGAGCGCCCATCTCCGGCTCACCGCCCACGGGATCTATGAGGCCAGAATAAACGGCCAGCCCATTACGGAGGACAAGTTCACCCCTGGCCTCACCAGCTACTATCACCGCATCCAGGTGCAGGAGCAGGACGTAACTGCCCTGCTGCACCCGGGAGAGAACTGCTGGGAGACCGCCGTGGGAGATGGCTGGTGGCGGTGGAACAACAACTACGGCCCCCGGCTGGCCCTCTGGGGCGAGTTGGTACTCACTTACCCGGACGGCACAGAGAGCATCCCCACGGACGAGCGCTTTCAGGTGGGCACCGGGCCCATCGTCCGCAGCGATCTCCAGGCGGGAGAGGTCTATGATGCCCGCATTGCGCCGGGCAACTGGAAACCAGCCGCTCTGGAGACGAGCCATACCGATGCCAAACGGATTCCCACAGAGAGTGTCCCAGTGCGGGAGAAAGAACACTTCCCCGGCAGGCTCTTCCGGGACAGCGCAGGCAATCTGGTGGCGGACTTCGGCCAGAACATCGCGGGCTATGTAAAAATGACGCTCCGCCACACGAAACCCGGACAGACGGTACACCTGAAGCACGGCGAGGGCTTTGACCCTGACGGAAACTTCTCCACCGCCAACTGCGACGGCGGCAGGCGCCCCTTTCAGGAGATCACCTACATCTGCAAAGGGAGCGAAGTCGAGGAATACACGCCCCACTTCACAGTGTTCGGTTTCCGTTACGCGTTGGTTGATGGCATTGAGGACGCGGATTTTGAAGCGATCGCCGTCTATTCCGATATGGAGGAAACCGGCGACTTCCAATGCTCCAATGCGCTTATCAACAAGCTGGTGAAAAACGCCCGGTGGAGCCAAAAGGGGAATTTCCTCGACGTTCCGGTAGACTGCCCGACCCGTGAGCGCAACGCCTGGACGGGCGACGCCATGATTTACTGCCGGACGGCGGCGTACTTCATGGACGTTGCGCGATTCTTCAAGAAATGGCTGAAGGATCAGACCATCGAGCAATACGCCAGCGGCAAGGTGGGGATCACCTTCCCATCCACTTCCAGCGTCCATAACCCGGAGGAACTAAAGCGCATTCAGGCCGCTGATCCCGCCATGGCCCTGGCCGGTCCCACTGGCGACGGCAATATCGGTGAGGACAGTGTGGGCTGGGGCGATTCCTCCGTTTGGATTCCCTATCAGATGTACCTGATGTACGGTGACCGGGAGATCCTAGAGGAACACTACGATACCGCCAAGCGGTGGGTAGAATACTCCCTACGCTGTATGAGGGAGAAAAACCCGCTCTACGCGGACAAGCCCTGGTACAAAAACGGCGATGGGGACTACATATACGACACCCGTTTCCACTACGGCGAGTGGAACGAGCCACTGCCGCCCGCGCCGGAGGTCATGGAGCTGTTCGCCAAGGGGGGCACAGCGGCGGATTTTGTCACATTCATGGCAAAGTACGGAAGGCCCGAGGTGGCCACGGCCTACACCAAGCGGAGCTGCGACAATTTGGCCCGCATGGCCCGTATCCTCGGTAAGACCGAGGACGCAGAGCTCTATGCCGCGCTGTCCGAAAAAATCAAAGCCGCCTATGACAAGTACCTCATAGGCGCGGGCGGAGAAATTCAAAGAGGTCATCAGGCGGCGTATGTCCGTGCGCTGGCGCTGGATTTGGCCGGCGCGGAAAAAAAGCCGCTGGTGCTCTCACAGCTCAAAAAGGAATTGGCAGCCGCGAATTACCACCTGAATACCGGATTTCTCTCTACGGTCTATCTGCTGCCCACGCTGGTGGACAACGGCCTTGTGGACGAGGCGTTCCGAATCCTGGAGCAGACTACCGCCCCAGGCTGGCTACACCCCATCACCCTGGGGGCCACCACCATGCTGGAGAATTGGGACGGCATGGATGTGTTCCGGGACAGCTTCAACCACTACTCCTTCGGCGCGGTCTGCCAGTTCCTCTTTGAGTATGTGGCGGGTATCCGCCCGACCTTTGACGCACCCGGATTCCGGGAGTTTGAACTGAAACCAATCGTTGGCGGTTCTCTCACTTGGGCCGAGGGGTCTTACAAAACGAGATACGGCGTGATTCGATCTCGGTGGGAGCGGGATGGCGCAAAAATCCTTTATTTCTGCCAGATCCCCCAAAATACCACGGCGCGCCTGACCTTGCCTGACGGCAAAATGGTCACATTGTCCGGCGGAAAATATACATTTAACTGTCTTTGTCAAGAAAGCGGGAGTACAAAATGAAAAAGATACTGATCGTGATACTTGTGATCGTCCTGGTCATAGCTGTGGCCCTAGTTGCCGGCTTTTTCTATCTCAAGTCAAAGCTTGGCGTGTCGGGCAATACGGATATTGTGGAAGGTTACTATGAGGCGTTTGAGTCTGACGCGCCATTGGAGATGAAGTATTCTCAGACCGGCAGCAGCGAGGTTGGTTATACGGAGTTTCCCTCCGATAACACGTCGATTGGAAAAGTGAGAGTGTGGTATCCAAAAGAGCTGGAGAGTAACGCAGGGCAATGGCCCATGATTGTGGTGGTCAATGCCAGCGGCACGCCGGCCTCCTCCTTTGAGCCCTTCTTCCAGCGCCTTGCTACCTGGGGCTTCATCGTCGTTGGCAACGAAGATCCCCAGGCCGGAAACGGCCAAACCGCCTCCATTACGCTGGACACTATGCTCTCCCTGGACAGCGGCAGCGTCCTGTCCGGGAAAATTGACACTGAAAACATCGGTATCGTCGGCTATTCCCAAGGCGGCGCCGGAGCCATCTGCGCTGTCACAAATTTCGAGAACGGCAGCCGCTATAAGACCATATTCACCGGCAGCGCGGCCTATCCGACGCTTGCGAAAAACATGGGCTGGGAATATGACGCCTCCAAAATTACGATCCCTTATTTCATGGTGGCCGGTACCGGGAAATCGGACGATTACGGTACAGACCCGGAAACCGGCTTTGGCGGAGTCGCGCCGCTGTCTTCGCTCATTGCAAACTATAACAGCATCTCCGATGACATCCCCAAGGTCCGCGCAAGAGCCGTGGGCGCTGAGCATGAACAGATGCTGATGCGTTCCGACGGATATATGACCGCCTGGATGCTCTGGCAGCTCACGGGAGATGAGACGGCAGCGGCGGTATTTGTCGGAGAGGACGCGGAACTCCTTCACAATGCCAACTGGCAGGATGTAGAACGAAATACATAATTTGCGAAAGGGACGGTTTAAGTGGAAAATTTACCCTATTCCTTTTATGACCAGAAGCGTGAAATTCGCTTCAATCGTTATGACCTCCCCGCTCCCTGGATCAACTACCTGTCCAACGGCAAAATGCACGCCTTTGTATCCCAGGCTGGCGGGGGAATGGTTTGGTGGAGGACGCCGCAAAACTGCCGCGTTACCCGTTACCGCTTCTACAATCTGCCTATCGACAGCCCCGGTTTTTACATCTATATTCGCATGGCTGACGCCACAACGTGGTCGCCCACCTTCCGTCCCTGCGAGACGCGGCTTGACAAGTGGCAAGCTGCCCACTCTACGGGGTACTCGGAGTTTACCGCCGAAAAAGACGGGCTGAAAGCCGTTCTGAAGCTCTTTATGGCCACCGACAGCGACACACTGATCTGGGACCTGACGCTCACGAACCTGCGCGGCGAGACGGTGGAGTGCGATGTTTTCGCGTATGTCGAATTTTCACAGCTTGCTTTTGACAATGAGGTGAAGCTGGGGTACTACATCAAGTGGAATGCCGACTGCCGCTATGACAATGATGTGGACGCGATCCTCTACACCTATACCAGTTGGATGCAGGCCAACCCCACGATTGCCCCGGTGGTTTACTTTGCCTGTGGTGATAAAATCGACTCCTGGTGCTGCAACCGTGATACCTTTTGCGGGAATTACCGCGATGAGCGCAATCCCGTGGGCGTTGAAGCCGGCAGGCTTGGCAATCAGAACATGGCCGGCGGCGAGCCCTGCGGGGCCCTGCACAACCACATTGCACTTGAAGCCGGAGCGGAGAAGCGCTTAAGCTTTTTCCTCGGCGTTACTCCCGGCGTCCTTGTGGACAGCGCGGCGGCAAAGCGAAAGACCGCCGAGACCTTGAAAGCACTCAGGGCGAAGGACAGCGTAGACGGGCAGTTCAAGAAGAATATGGAGTGGTGGCAAAAGCATCTTGGGGTCTACCAGTGCCAGATCCCCGACGCCGACGCCCAGCGCCAGATCAACACATGGAACCCCATACAGAGTGTGGCAACGGCCCGCTTTTCCCGGTCCATCAGTTCCTCCGCCTCTGGAATCCGGGGCGTCGGTTTCCGGGATTCGGCCCAGGATATGCTGGCCCAGGCATACAGGAAGCCGGAGTGGGCCGCCCAAATGCTGAAATACCTCGCAAGTCAGCAGCTTGAGGACGGTCATGCGGTTCACACCTGCTGGCCCGAAGATGGACGCCCGCCCCAGGACATTACCCGTTCCGACGACCATATCTGGATGGTGTATCTCGCTTACGCCATCGTTGCCGAATCCGGTGATGCTTCCGTTCTCGACGAGGTGATCCCATTCCTGGACACGGACCTGAAAACGCCCGTGCATCCCGCGCCTCTTTGGGAACATCTTTTACGCGGCGTCGCATTTACCGAGAACCATTTGGGGGCTCACGGCCTTCCCCTCATCCTGTTCTCCGACTGGAACGACCACCTTGGGCCGTTTGGACGGAAAGGCAGGGGCGAGAGCGTCATGGTGTCCCAGCAGCACATCTACGCGCTGAGAGAACTCTCTGAACTGGCGGAGATGCGGGGCGACAGTCAATCGGCGGCGCGTTTCAAAGAGCTGATCAAAAGGCAGGAGAACGCTCTTTCCAAATACGCCTGGGATGGGGCTTGGTATCTGCGGGGGATCGACGACGACGGCAACCCCGTGGGCTCCAACAGGAACGATTACGCAAAAATCTGGGTCAACACCCAGAGCTGGATGGTCATTGCCGGATGCGGTGAGCGGGAGAAAAACATACGAGCCATGGACTCCGTGCGGGAACACATGGACACTGGCCTCGGCCTTCTCATAAACACGCCCTGCATCCCCGAATCCCCGGACGCCAAGGATCACAAGGCCAACGGCTTGCCGGCAGGATACTCCGAAAACGGCGGCATCTTCTGTCAGGCCAACTGCTGGGCCATTATCGCGGAGGCGCTTCTTGGCCGGGGCGACATGGCGTGGAAGTATTATAAGCAGCTCATCCCCCATGAGGTCATCAAGCGCGTGGGAATTGACGCCTACAAGGGCGAGGCATACGCCTATTCCAGCACGATGCTTGGACCGGATAATGAACAGTTCGGTCAAGCCTGCGTTTCTCAAGTTACTGGCACGGCGGCGTGGATGGATGTGGCTGCGACACAGTATATCCTCGGTGTACGCCCGACCCTCCGAGGTCTTTTGATTGACCCGTCTATCCCCGCGGAATGGAAGGCGTTCAACGTTAAGCGCGTGTATCGGGGATGTGACTTATCCGTAGAGTTCAAAAACCCTGACGGCGTTCAGCACGGCGTCAAATGCATTACGATTGACGGGGCGGAGATAAACCGGAACATCATAACTCCAGACCTGTTAGCGGGAAAATCGTGTGCGGCTGTGTGTGTCATTATGGGGTAAAAGGCTGTTCTGACACGCCAGTACTTTGCATCTATCAAGAAACTTGTATCGATTCTCAATTTACTTCCAGGAGGATTCATAATGAATACGAATCATACGGCACCAAAAAAGAAACGCTTGTGGCTCAGAATACTTATGATCCTTGCAATCGTCATAATTGTTCTTGCGGCAGCCATTTTTATTTTCTTAAAGATGACATTTCTCAAGTCTTTCCCCGAATTAAAGGGAGAGCCTGAAATCGGGAAATGGTACAGTGTCCCCATATCGGCAGCAAAGTCGTCGGACGGCAGCGAGTGGCACGGAATCTTCCGGAAGGGCACAGCGAACAAGGTCGTTGTCTATTTCTTCGGCGGCGGTGTGAGCATCACGGGCGAGACAAGCGAAGGCGGCACACAGTTCTTTGCCACCACCATGCTTGGTCAGGATTTCGTCGCGCAAGGCGGTATCGGAAGTACGGCTGATGACAATCCGTTTAAAGACTGGACTTTTATCGTCATTCCCTATGCCTCCGGGGATTTCCATACCGGGACGGGTGAATACCACTACACAAAAAACGGTAAAGATACTGTCGTCTACCACAATGGCTACAACAATTATTCCGC
>CANRQC010000031.1 GCA_947632695.1 uncultured Oscillospiraceae bacterium
TTGCCCCGGCTCTTGGACATCTTCTCCCCGCCGAAGTTCAGCCAGCCGTGGCCGTAGACCTTCTTGGGCAGGGGCAGATTCAGGCTCATGAGCATGGCGGGCCAGATGATGGCGTGGAACCGGACGATCTCCTTGCCCACGAAGTGGACGTCCGCCGGCCAGAATGCCTCCAGGTCGTGGTACTTGTCGTTCTGGAAGCCCAGGGCGGTCATGTAGTTGAACAGAGCGTCCACCCACACATAGACCACATGGCCCGGGTCAAAGTCCACCGGCACGCCCCAGGTGAAGCTGGTCCGGGAGACGCACAGGTCCTCCAGCCCCGGATCAATAAAATTGTTGACCATTTCGTTGACCCGGCTCCGGGGCTCCAGGAAGTCGGTGTTCACCAGCAGATCCCGGACCCGGGAAGCGTACTTGCTCAGCCGGAAGAAGTAGGCCTCCTCCTCCGCGTCCACCACTTCCCGGCCGCAGTCCGGGCACTTGCCGTCCACCAGCTGGCTCTCGGTCCAGAAGCTCTCGCAGGGCTTGCAGTATTTGCCCCGGTAGGTGCCCTTGTAGATATCGCCGTTGTCGTACATTTTCTTGAAAATCTTCTGCACGGCGGCCACGTGGTAATCGTCGGTGGTGCGGATGAACCGGTCGTTGGAGATGTTCATCAGCTTCCACAGGTCCCGGACGCCCTTCTCCCCCTCCACGATGTTATCCACATACTCCTTGGGGGTGACGCCGGCCTCCTTGGCCTTGTCCTCGATCTTCTGACCGTGCTCGTCGGTGCCGGTGAGGAACATGACGTTGTAGCCCTGGAGCCGCTTATACCGGGCCATGGCGTCGGTGGCCACGGTGCAGTAGGCGTGGCCAATGTGGAGCTTGGCCGACGGGTAGTAGATGGGGGTGGTGATATAGTAGTTCCCCCGGCATTTTTCGCACATAAAAAACCCTCCTGAAAATAAAAAATCGCCCTGGAGCTTCCAAGGGCGAATGAATCGCGGTACCACCTTGCTTCGCACGGAAAACCGTGCCTCGTTGGCGCGGTAACGGGCGCACCCGTGGGGGCCTAAAAAATTCAACCTCCCGGCTCCGGGACCATGTTCCCCGCCCGCGGCCCATCCCCCTCGCACCAAAGTGGGGGACTCTCTGCCCGGCGCGAAAACGGGTACTCTTCCCTTCTCTGCCTTTGCTTTTGGGATATTATACCCACTTTTGGCCCCTTTGTCAAGATTTTTTCCCACCGTTTTTGCGGTTTCGGCGGCAATAATCCGATCAAAAGCGGGACTTTTTCCTCCAAGCAGTGGAAAAAGTCCCGCTTTTTTCGAGAAAAACCGGAATTTATTCTTCCAGGACGGCGCAGAAGCCCATGGGGGCCAGGGACAGCCATTCCGGGGCCACGGTATGCAGATTGTGCCCCAGCAGGAGCTTCCCAAAGGGAATGTCCCAGGGGTCGCCGCTCCGGTTGCAGTAGAGCCGCACTTCCCGCCCCTGATAGGTCCGGGAGAAGCCCAGCTTCTGATCCCCCGCCTGGAAAAAGGCGATATCCCCCAGCCGGAGCGGTTCCCAATCGGCACGGAGCCGCCCCAGCCGCCGGTAGTGGGCCAGCAGCTCGGTATTCTCCCGGCCCCAGGGATAGGTGCGGCGGTTAAAGGGGTCCTTGTACCCCTCCATCCCCGCCTCGTCCCCGTAGTAGAGGGACGGCGCCCCCGGCAGGGTATATTGCAGGAAGGAGGCCATCAGCAGCCGCTCCTGGGCCAGCACATATTGGTTCCGGGACAGGAAGCGGGCCGCCTTTTCCGCCCGGGAGCCGTCAAAGTCGTCTACCAGGGCGGTGAGGATTCGGGGGGTGTCGTGGGTGCCCAGCAGATTCATGTTGCACAGCAGCACCTGAGGCGGATAGTTCTCCGCGATGGACATCACCGTTTCCCGCAGGGCTGTTCCGTCGTCCCGGTCCCGGAGAAAGTTGATGATGGCCGTGCGGAAGGGATAGTTCATCACCGAATCCAGGGTACCGTCGACAAAGTACCGGCGGCGGATGCCGTAGGCTACCTTGTTGGAAGCGTCCTCCCAGACCTCCCCCACCAGCAGGGCATCGGGCTTCAGCTCCCGGATCCGTTTTTTCAGCAGCGCCACAAATTCGTTGGGCAGCTCATCCACCACGTCCAGCCGGAACCCGTCGGCACCCAGCTTCAGCCAGTGCTCCACCACGCTGTCCTTGCCCGTGATGACGTACTCCACAAAGCTGGGCTCCATCTTGTTCACCGTGGGCAGCGTGTCAAAATCCCACCAGCTGCGGTAGGAATGGGGGTAGCTCTGGAAGGAATACCACCGGAAATAGGGCGAGGCCTTGGTTTGATAGGCCCCCTTTCCTCCAAAGGTGCCCTCTTTATCAAAATAGAGGCTGTTGGAGCCGGTGTGGGAGTACACCCCGTCCAGAATGATCCGGATGCCCTTGGCATGAGCCGCCTGGCACAGCGCCGCGAAATCCGCCTCGGTGCCCAGCATGGGGTCCGGGGTCTTGTAGTCCCCGGTGTCGTAGCGGTGGCTGGAAAAGGCCTTGCCAATGGGGTTGAGATAGAGGATCGTGGCCCCCAGGGAGGCGATGTAGTCCAGCTTTTCCTGGATGCCCCGGAAATTGCCCCCGAAAAAGTCGTTGTTCAGCACCCGCCCGTCGGGGGTAGGCTGCCAGCAGACCTCCTCGTTCCAGTCCTTGTGCAGGGTGTAGGGCTCCAGCTTCCCCGTCAGGTCGCACCAGCCGGACCGGGCGAACCGGTCCGGGAAGACCTGGTAGAACATGGCGCCCTTGGCCCAGTCCGGGGTGGTGAAGTCCTCCGGTACGCAGCTGACCTGCCACAGGTCCCCGGCCTCCATATTGGTGTCGTCCCCGTCTTTGAACAGCCGGAAGGGCCCGTCCCGGCCAATGATGGAAAAATAGTAGAAGTACAGGCCCCGCTCCGCCAGGGAAAAGCTCCCCCGGAAAATATCGTAGGGCCCCCGCTTGATCCGGTACTCCAGGGAAACCTCCTGGGCCGGCCGGCCGTCCTCGCTCTGGATCAGGCACCGGACCGACCGGGCGTTGACGTCCGAAGGAATGTGGATGTGCAGCTCGCAGCTCTGCCCCGGCGTCAAGGCGCCAAAGGGGGATTTGTAGGCGGTTTGTTTACTGTTGAAAAGGATACGCATACTCTCTCCTTCAAGGAAAAGGACCCGGCGCCGACGGGCGCCGGGTCACAGAATTTGGCCGTTAACGGTTGGCGGTCATCCGCCGGAACAGCTCCATATAGCGGGCGGCGGGCTGGTCCCAGCTGAAATCCTGCTCCATGCCCCGCCTCTGCAGGTCCTGGAAGCCGGCGGGATCGTCCCGGTACAACGCGATTGCCCGCTTCAAAGCGGCCAGGAAGTCGTCCCCATTGTAGCTCTGGAAGGTGAAGCCCAGGCCGCCCTTGCCGTGTTCATCGGCGGGGGGCACGGTGTCCTTCAGGCCGCCGGTGGCGTGGACCACAGGCACGGTGCCGTAGCGCATGGCGTTCATCTGGCTCAGGCCGCAGGGCTCGGACTTGGAGGGCATCAGGTAGATATCCGCCCCGGCGTAGATCCGGGCCGCCAGGCCCAGGTTGAAGGTGATCTGGGCGCTGACCCGGTCCGGGAACTCGTTGGCCAGATCTCGGAAGAAGTCCTCGTACTGGCTCTCGCCGGTACCCAGAAGCAGCATCTGGCAGTTTTCCTCCCACATCAGGCGGCGGGAGATGTAGCACAGCAGGTCCAGGCCCTTGTGCCCGGCCAGCCGGGTGACCATCACCAGCAGCGGCACGTCGGGGACCTTGGGAAGCCCCACCTCCTCCTGGAGGGCCGCCTTGCACACCGCCTTGCCCGCCAGGAAGGTGTCCTTATTGAAGTGGGCGGGGAGGGCCGGGTCGGTCTCCGGGTTGAAGGTGTTCACATCGATGCCGTTGGTGATGCCGGTGAGCTTCCAAGACACGTTGGACAGTATCCCGTCCAGCCCGTGGGCATAGTAGGGGTACATCAGCTCCTGGGCGTAGGTCTCGGAAACGGTGGTCACCAGGTCCGCCGTCTCGATGGCGCCCTTCATCATGTTCACGGAGCCGTTCATATCCAGATGGCCCCGCCACTCCCAGGGCAGCCCCAGCACATCGTCGAAGAAGTTCCCATGGGCCCAGCCCTGGTACTCGATGTTGTGAATGGTGTACATACAGCGGGTGGTGGGGAAGTAGAACCGGTACATGGCGTTCAGGTACACCGGCACCAGGGCGGTCTGCCAGTCGTTGCACTGGATCACGTCGGGGATCAGCTGCATCGTCACCATGGAGTCCAGGCAGGCCTTGGAGAAGAAGGCGAACCGCTCCCCGTCGTCCAGGGCCCCGTAGAGGGACCCGGAGCGGGCGCCGAAATAATACTCATTGTCGATAAAGTAGACCTGCACCCCGTCGGTCCGGTTGGTCAGCCGCAGCACGCCGCAGTACTGCTGCCGCCAGCCCAGGCCCACGGTGAATTGGGCCACCCGCTCCACGGTGTAGCCGGGGTTTTCCTTGATTTTTTGATAGTAGGGCAGGAACACCGATACCTGATTCCCGGGGATCCGGGCCAGGGCGGCGGGAAGGGCCTCGATCACGTCCCCCAGGCCGCCGGACTTGGCGTAGGGGGAACCCTCGGAGGCCAGGATCACAATTTTCATACGGTGTCACCCCGCTTGATCACGATGGGGCAGCTGGGCGTGCCGATGAGCTTGGTGCCGGGCCGGACGGTGACGTTCTTGTCCAGGATCACGTTCTTTAAGTAGCAGTTTTCGCCCACCACGGTGTCGTTCATAATGACGCAGTCCTCCACCTCCGCGCCCTCGGCCACGGACACCTGGCGGAACAGGACGCTGTGGCGGACCTTCCCCTCCAGGAAGCAGCCGTCGGCCACGGTGCAGTTGTCGATCTCGCAATTTTCGCCGTAGTAGCTGGGCACCCGGTCCCGGACCTTGGTGAAGATGGGATGGTTCCCGGTGAACAAGTCATGGCGCACATCCTTGTCCAGGATGGCCATGCTGTTCTGGAAATACTCGGCGACGGAGGTGTTGTACAGGGCCACGCCGCCGAACTGGTAGGCGTTCACCGTCATCTGCCCGGCCTGGTAGAGCCGGAGGACGATATCCCGGTGGAAATTGTACAGGCTCCGGGCGGCGGCCTCCTGGACCCGGTGCCGAAGAATGTCCTTGGACACCACATAGATGCCGGTGCTGATGGCGTAGTCCGCGGGGGCGGGATAGTCCACAGCCATGTCGATCACCTGGCCGTCTTCGTCCAGCTTCACCGCCAGCTCCTGCTTCTTGACCCCGTCGGCCAGGCCGGACTTGGTCACTATGGTGATGTCCTTGCCGCTGGCGATGTGGGCCTGGAGGACCTTGGCCAGGTTGATGTTGCACAGCACATTGGCCCCGGCCATGATGATATAGTCCTCGTTTCCGCCGTATTTCAGATAGTCCAGGGCGAAATTCAGGGCCTCCACATTGCCGCTGACGCCGTAGTTGCCCATGGAGTAGGGGCTGATAAATTCCAGGCCCCCCTCCTGGAGCTCCAGGTCCCACTCCTCGCCGGAGCCGATGTGGGCCATCAGGGACTGGTAGTTGCTCCGGGAGATGATGCCGATCCGGCGGATGCCGGAGTTGGAAAAATTGGAGAGGGTAAAGTCGATCTGGCGATACCGGCCGCCGAAGGGCACGGCGGACTTGGTCCGCTTATTGGTCAGCTCGCCCAGGGGATTTTCCGAATTGGCGAAGATGAGTCCGAGTACAGTCATTGCGGTATTCCTCCCTTACAGCATGTCGCCGGGCTGAAGCACGGCGTTGGCTTCTACCACAGCGCCCTTGGAGGTGACGCTGATCTTCTTCTTTTCGTTGGGCCCGAAGGCGCCGCCAACTACCGCGCCCCGGCAGACCTTGCTGTTCTCGCCCAGGATGGCGTGGCGCACGATGGCGTCGGACTCGATCACCGTGCCGGGCATGACCACGCTGTCCTCCACGATGGCGTTCTTGCCCACATAGCAGCCGGTGGAGAGGATGGAGTGCCGGACGGTGCCGTAGACCTCGGAGCCCTCGGCCACGAAGCAGTTGACCGTCTTGGCTTCCTCGTCGATATAGCTGGAGGGCATGGCGTTGTTCCGGGCATAGATGGTGGAGTTGGGGCCGCCCCGGATGTTGAAGGCCGGGTCCTTCCCCAGAAGCTCCATATTGGCCTCCCACAAGGAATCGATGGTGCCCACGTCCTTCCAGTAGCCCTCGAAGGTGTAGGCCACCAGCTTATGGCCGGAGTTCAGAAGGTTGGGAATGATGTTCTTGCCGAAGTCGTTCTCGGAATTGGGGTCGGCCTCGTCGGCCATCAGGAACTCCCGCAGCACCTTCCAGTTGAACACATAGATGCCCATGGAGGCGTTGGTGGACTTGGGCTGCTTGGGCTTCTCCTCAAATTCGTAGATGGTGCCGTCGGGGTTGGTGTTCATGATGCCGAAGCGGCTGGCCTCCTCCAACGGCACGTCCCGGACGGCGATGGTGCAGTCCGCCCCGGAGGCGGCGTGGAAGTTGATCATGGCAGCGTAGTCCATCTTGTAGATGTGGTCGCCGGAGAGGATCAGCACATACTCCGGATCAAAGCGCTCGATGAAGGGGATGTTCTGATAGATGGCGTTGGCGGTGCCCTTATACCACTCGCTCTTCTTGCTCCGGGCGTAGGGCGGCAGGACCTGGGCGCAGCAGTGGGTCTTGTTCAGGCCCCAGGGCTGGCCGTTGCCGATATATTCATTGAGCTCCAGCGGCTGATACTGGGTCAGGATGCCCACGGTATCGATGCCGGAGTTGACGCAGTTGGACAGGGGGAAGTCGATGATCCGATATTTCCCTCCAAAGGGAACGGCTGGCTTGGCGGTGTTCTCCGTCAGGACCTTCAGCCGGCTGCCCTGGCCGCCGGCCAGAAGCATCGCGATGCAGCGTTTTTTCTGAAAGTACATGGTCACAGCTCCTTCAATTAGATTTACGGATCCCGCCCCGGGGGCGGTCCCGATCCTTCCATATATAAGATACCATATTTTATGCCATAAGAAAAGAGTTAATTTAGACAAATTGCAAAAAAATTTCGCGGCCACCCCCGTTTCCCCGCCTGGCTTGACCTTTGACGCTTTTGCGGGTATAATTGGAAAAAAGAGGTTTTCCCAATCAGGAGGCGTTTTCCATGATCCGTCCCGCGGCGGCCGGGGATGTCCCGGCCATGCTGGAGATCTACCGGCCCTATGTGGAGGGCTCCGGGGTCTCCTTTGAATACGTGCTTCCCACCCCGGCGGAATTTACCCGCCGCTTGGAGGAGGGCTCCAAGCAGTTTCCCTGGCTGGTGTGGGAGGAGGCGGGCCTGGTGCTGGGCTACGCCTACGGCAGCGCCCCCTTTGCCCGGGCGGCCTACCGGTGGTGCGCGGAAAACTCCCTCTACGTCGCCCCCCAGGCCCAGGGCCGGGGCATCGGCGCCGCCCTGGAGCGGGCTCTGGAGGACACCCTGATCCGGCAGGGGTACTATGTACTCTACGCGTTAATCACCTCGGGCAACGCCCCCTCCCTGGCCTTCCACGCCGCCCAGGGCTTCCGCGTTCTGGCCCAGTTTCCGGACTGCGGCTTCAAGGATGGGGTCTGGCATAGCGTCACCTGGATGGAAAAGCGGCTGCGGCCCCTTTCCGCCCCGCCTTCCCCGCCGAAAACACCCAAGGAGGAACCGCCATGCTGAATACCACGCTGTGCTACATCACCCGGGGGGATCAGGTGCTGATGCTCCACCGGGTCAAGAAAAAGAACGACGTCAACAAGGACAAGTGGATCGGCGTGGGGGGCAAATTCCTGGAGGACGAGTCCCCAGACGAGTGCCTCCTCCGGGAGGTGCGGGAGGAGACGGGGCTGAAATTGACCTCCTGGCGGTGCCGGGGGATCGTCACCTTCCTGACCAACGGCAATTTTGAAGGGGAATATATGTATCTGTTCACCGCCGACAGCTTCACCGGCCAGTTGGCGGACTGCGACGAGGGGGAGCTGGCCTGGGTCAGCCGGGAATTTCTGGACCGGCTGCCCAAGTGGGAGGGGGACCAGATTTTCCTGGACCTGCTGTGGCGGGACGCCCCCTTCTTCCTGCTAAAGCTCCGCTACCAAGACGAAAAGCTGGTGGAGGCGGTCTTAAACGGGCAGAGAATCCGATAGAGCGGTCAAGAAAAAATGGGTAGGGCGGCGGCCCTACCCATTTTTTACGGTCTTATTCCTTCTTCTTGCCAAAGTTGGGGGAGAAGATGATCTTATCCACCGCGAAGATGATGACCATGGCCACGCCGCCGGTGACGACGGTGGTGACGATGGAACTGACGGTGTTCCGCAGGGCCTCATTGGTGATGAGGGCGGTGGTCACCGGGTTCCAGATGCAGGTGAACAGGTTCATAACCAGGAACACCACGATGGTGGCGGCGCCGTGGCACAGGGCCTGCGGGACCACGGGGCCGTGGCTGCGGAAGGTGACGTTCCGCTGCAGGGGGAAGTTGATGATCTCGCCGAAGACGATGGCGGTCAGGTTGGCCAGGGTGAAGGCCAGGCCGCTCTCCACCAGGTATCCGCCGGTGGAGGCCGTCTCCAGGGCGTTGCCAATGATGGCCAGCTTAAAGTTCACGCCGAACATGGTCACAGGGATGCCGGGCCACAGCCACTCCACATCGCCGACCATGGCATGGAACAGGGCGGGCAGGAACATCAACAGCAGCAGCTTGACGAAGGTGACAACGTAGCTGAACACCAGGAACAGCCCGCCTTCCCGGACCCACTCGGCCAGCTTGGGATGCTTCTCCACGAAGCCGTTCCACCACTTGATCACCGGGGCGAAAATTTTCTTAACAGTTTCCATTTTTTCGTTCCTTTCTAAATTATTCCATAGCCTTGGCGGCTTTGCGCTTGCCGAAGGAGCGGAAGAATCCGCCGATGATCTTGCCCATGCCCTTGAAGAAGTGGCCGTTGACCACGGTGAGGATGCCCTCGGCCATTTCCATGGTCACCAGGCCGCCCACCATCTTGGCGATGGCCCGGAAGGGCTCGTTGTAGATGAACATGATGTTCAAATCCGGGGTGCCCTTCTCCATGCTCTTGTTGAGCATATTGGTCAGGATCTTGTAGACGAACCGGCCCAGCCAGCTCTTGGCGTAGTACATCTGGCAGATGGCATCGTTCATCTCCAGGGTGCCGCTCCAGCTGCCGTCGGGGATGGGACGGCCCAGCAGAGCCTCGAACTCCTGATCCGGCACGTTCTCGATCTTGCCGGACTCATAGCTGGGCATCTCGCCGTAGGGATTGGGGGCGTCGGTCCCCACCACCCGGACGGTGGCGGTGAGCTTCACGTCCTCCACATTGGCGGCCACCAGGATGTCATAGTTAGCGGTCTCCACTTCCCACTTGTTGGTCTTCACGTTAAAGTACCGGAAGGCCTTGTCGTCCAGGGGGATGGTGACGGTCTGGGTCTCGCCGGCCTTCAGGAAGACCTTCTTGAAGCCCTTCAGCTCCTTCTTGGGCCGGAAGATCTGGCCGTTGCGGCAGGAGATATAGACCTGGGCCACTTCCGCGCCGTCCACCTTGCCGGTGTTGGTCAGCTGGAAGGTGACCTGCTTAGCGTCGGCCTGGATGTTGGAATATTCAAAGGTGGTGTAGCTCAAGCCGTAGCCAAAGGGGAAGGTGACAGGCTTGCCCACGGTGTCGAAATACCGGTAGCCCACATACAGGCCCTCGCGGTACTCGGCGGTGCGCTGCTTGCTGGGGAAGTAGGGGGCGGAGGACACGTCCTCGTACTGGACCGGGTAGCTCTCGGCCAGCTTGCCGGAGGGGTTGACCTCGCCCATGATGGCCCGCAGCATGGCGGTGGCGCCGGCCTGGCCGCAGAGGTAACCGTGGATGACGGCCTTGCACTTGGGCAGCCAGGGCATTTCCACAGCGGAACCGGCGGCCATCACGGCCACCACGTTGGGGTTGACCTCCGCCACGGCCTCCAGCAGATCCACCTGGCTCTGGGGCAGCTTCATGGCGGGCCGGTCCAGGCCCTCGGACTCGGAGATCTCGTCCAGGCCGATGTAGAGCAGGACCACGTCGGCGGTCTTAGCCAGCTCCACGGCCTTCTTCTGCATCTCGGGGTCGCCGGCGCCGCAGCGGGGATAGCCGGCCTCGAAGCCCGTGACATTCAGATCGAAGGAGCCGATCACGTCCATGGCGTTCTCCACCTTGGTGGGGTTGACCACGGAGGAGCCGGCGCCCTGATACCGGGCCTTCTGGGCAAATTCGCCGATGACGGCGACTTTCGCGCCCTTCTGCAGGGGCAGGATGCCGCCCTCGTTCTTCAGCAGGACGATGGAGCCCTCGCTGGCCTTCTGGGCCATGGCGTGGTGGGCGTCCTTGTCAAAGGGCTTGCCCTTCAGAGGGTCCACCGCCGCCCGGGTGGAGAGCATCACGCCCAGCAGCTCGCCCACTCGCTTGTCAACGATCTCCTCGCTGATGCGGCCGGACTTGACGGCCTCCACCAGCTCCAGATCGGAGTCGCCGCCGGTGGTGGGCATTTCCAGATGGGAACCGGCCCGGACGCCCTCCACATGGTCGTTGGAGGCGCCCCAGTCGGAGACGACGAAGCCATCGAAGCCCCACTCGTCCCGGAGGATCTCCTGGAGCAGGTGCTCGTTTTCGTTGGCGTAGACGCCGTTGACCCGGTTGTAGGAGGACATGATGGCCTTGGCCTTGCCTTCCTTCACCGCGATCTCAAAACCGGTGAGGTAAATTTCACGGAGGGTCCGCTCGTCCATCACGGAGTCGGAGGCCATCCGGCGCAGCTCCTGGGAGTTGGCGGCGAAGTGCTTGGGGCAGGCGGAGACGCCGTTGGCCTGGATGCCCCGGACGTAAGCGGCGGCCATTTTGCCCGCCAGGTAGGGGTCCTCGGAGAAATACTCAAAGTTCCGGCCGCACAGGGGGCTGCGCTTGATGTTCAGGCCCGGTCCCAGGAGCACGCACACGTCCTGGCTGGCGGCCTCTTCGCCCAGATACCGGCCCATTTCCTCGCCCAGCTCCGGGTCCCAGGAATTGGCCATGGTGGCGGCGGTGGGGAAGCAGGTGGCGGGCACGGAGCCGTTCAGGCCCAGCTGATCGCCGGCGCCCTCCTGCTTGCGCAGGCCGTGAGGTCCATCGGACAGGGTCATGTTGGCGATCCCCAGACGCTTGACGCTCCGGGTCTGCCAGAAGTCCTTGCCGGAGAGGAGATAGCACTTCTCCTCCAGGGTCATCTTCTTGACGTATTCTTGGATGGTCACGTTCATCTCTCCTTAACTAAAATTTTCGGAAGCACTGTCCAAAGGCCAGAATCCCTGGCTGCCCTCGCCTTTGAACAGGGCGAAGGGCCCCCCTCCCGAAGGAGGGAGGCCCCCGTTATTTGGATATTGGGATATGGGGAAATTACTTCTTAACAGCCTTGCGCTTCTTGATGGCCATGAAGATCACAACCGCCTCGATAGCCAGCAGGACCACGCCCACGCCCACATCGATGCCAATGAACATCTTGGTCATGTTGTCCAGGCCGCCCACGGGGTTGCCGTTGGCATAGTAGCCGGAGTTCGCGATGGTGTACAGGATGTTCTTAGAGGCGTTCCGCAGGGCCAGGACCTGGGTGGCGGAATCCCGGTGGGTGATCTGGTCAGTGGGGTTAGAATTGAAGCCCAGCTTCAAGTCATTGCCCACCCGGACGCAGTGCTCCGTAATCATGTAGCCATAGGAGCCGTTGAAGTCGGTCTCCACGAAGCCCTTGAAGCCCCACTCGTTCCGCAGCAGGGTGGTCAGGGAGTCCTCGTTGCCGCAGGCCGGCTTGGTGCCGATCCAGTTGAAGGCGGACATGACAGCCAGAGGCTTGAAGCCCTCGAAGTCGAAGTTCTTGACCACGATCTCGAACGGCTTGGCGTAGATCTCACGCATGGCCTGCTCGTTGGAGTAGGTCAGCAGGAAGGCGCAACGGTTGGTCTCCTGATCGTTCATGAAGAAGTGCTTGATGTAGGCGTACACACCGTGCTCGGCGGCGGCGTTCACCTGGTTGGAGGCAAACTTACCGGCCAGCACACCGTCCTCGGAGTAGTACTCGAAGTTCCGGCCGGCGAAAGCGCTGCGGTGGCCGTTCATGGCGGGGCCGTACCAGCCGTAGTTGTTCAGGTCGGAGTACTCATTGCCCATGGCGTCGCCGATCTTGGTGGCCATATCCTTGCTCCAGGTCTGGGCCATCAGGACCTCGGCGGGGTAGCCGGTGCCGTAGTTGCCGGTGATGAAGTTGTTGACGCCGGCAGGGCCGTCGCAGTCGGAGGTAGCGACCTTGCCCACGGAATCGATGGCGGCGGTCTGCCAGCCGCCCAGGTTGACCAGCAGCGCCATGTCGTCGATGCTCATCTGATCCAGCAGCTGATCCCACTTGGGATCGTCATAGTCAACGCCCCGCAGGTCATACAGCGTCAGGCCATTGCTGGCGCCGAGGGTGGGCATCTGATCGCTGGGGTTGTCATAGTCGGTGGAAACATAGCCCGCGACAGAGTTCTTCTCCACGGCCTCGCGGGTGGCGTCGCTCATGACATAGGACGCGTCGGAGGGAGCCGCAGTCGCCTCCGCGTAGTTGGCGAACGCACCGGCCCGGGACAGGTAGGTCACATCCCCAGCGGTGTAATCCTGGAAGATATTGGTAGCGGGGATCAGGTCGCTGCCACGGCCAGTCACGTCGCTGTCAACGGTAAAGGTCTCGCTGTCCAGGACGGTGTGGGAGTCGGAGCGGATGGAGATGGTGTACTCGCCGGCCTCCAGGACGTAGCCGCCGCCAGAAACCTTCACGCCCGCGTAGTCATAGGACGCCAGATCCTCCTTGGGGATCTCAAAGTCGATGGTCTGATCCTTGCCGGGCTCCAGGAGCTCGGTCTTGGCGAAGTCCACCAGGTTGACGGAGGCCTTCTCGATGCCGCCCTCGGTGTAAGGAGGCGTGTAGTAAACCTCGACCACGTCCTTGCCGGCGACGGAGCCGGTGTTGGTCACGACCACGTCAAACTTGACGGTGTCGCCGGAGGCGTCAAAGTTCTGCATCTCCTGGGTGAAGGTGGTGTAGCTCAGGCCGTAGCCGAAGGGATAGACCACCTGCTCGTCGTAGTTGAAGCCCGCCATGCCCACGTCATGGGCGGTCTCGTAGAACTTGTAGCCGACGTAGATGCCTTCCACATAGTTGGCGAAAGCCATATTGCCTTCGTAAGCGGTGTCGGCAGCGGCCAGGGTCGCGCGGAGGTCGTCCACGTTGTTGTAAGTATGGTTGCCGATGTTATTGAAGGTGGGGGTGGCGGTCAGGTCGGCCACATAGGTGTCCACGGTGCGGCCGGAGGGGTTGACCTCGCCCTTGATGATCTTGCCCAGGGCGTTGAAGCCGGTAGCGCCGGTGCCGGGGGCCAGGATCACAGCGCCGATCTGGGGATGATCCTTGACCCAGCCCAGCTCCATGGTGTTGTTGGCGTTGACAACCAGGATGACCTTGTCGAAGTTCTGGCACACGATGTCGATCATGGCTTCCTCGGTGTTGGACAGCTCCAGGTAGTGCTCGCCCGGATCGAAATCGTTGTACTCGGTGCTGTTGTTGGTGTAGCTGCTGGACATATAGCCATAGTTGGAGTTGCCCTTGCCGTCGGGGCCGATCATCTCGCTGGCAATGTTGAAGCCGTCGGGATCGGTGATCAGCTTATACATATCGGTGGGCAGGTCCGCGCCTTCGCCGCCGGAACGGCCAAGGACGATCAGAGCCACATCGGAGAAGCCGGTGGCCTGGCTCAGCAGGGCGTCGGTGTAGTGGTCAGCGGGAGGCTCCGGCAGGGTCCAGTTGGTGCCGCCGATGCCGATGCCGCCGGAAGCGGGACGGCCCGCGGCGTAGTCGGTATACATCTTGGTCAGGTCAGCGTTGGTGGTGTAGCCGGCGTTGGCCAGGGACTGGAGGATGCCGATGGCGGTGGAGCCGTCAGAGGAGCCGGAACCGGTGCCGCCGAAGATGGGGTTGGTGGAGCCCCAGCCGAAGACGTTCAGCTTGGTCACGTCGCCGGACAGCGGCAGCAGCCCGTTGTTCTCCACCAGGACCATGCCTTCCTGGCCGATCTCTTCGATGACGGCCTTACTGTTGGCGATGGTCTCCTCGGTCAGGCCGGAGGAGTCGCTGAGCATCAGGTTGATGTTGTCCTTCAGCGGTCCCAGGCAGACCATGTTGACTACGATCAACACGACCAGCAGCCATGCGACGACCGCCGTCACGTTTACGGGCATTTTCCAGCCCTTCCGCGCCTTCAGGCTGGCCACGACGATCACGACAGCCATGATCACCAGGCCAATCAGAATGGCCTAGATGAATCCGATGCAGTTATGGATGTACGTCTCCACATCGGACATGCTGGCGCCCATACCGGTGAAAATGGGTCCCAGCAAATTGATGATAAGTTGTTCCATTGGGTTTCCTCCTCGTTTAAAAAATACTTCTCTCACGATTGGAGGGCGCGCTCGGCCCTCATTGCGGACTAAATATAACATAAATTTCAACCGTTGAAAAGGGGTGTTGCACAAACTGCACGTTTTTTTGCACAATCTGCAATTTCACCCTTTTTCGGGGAAAATCCCCTCGTTATCCTGCATAAAAATTGCGGTTTTCTTTTGTTGACAATGACGACGCCCGGCCTTTTCGGCCGGGCGCGACGCTATTTTTTTGGTTCCTCCCGCTCCGGCAGGGGGATCAGCACCTTGAGAACGAACCAGCCGTCCTCCGTGCCCACGGTGGTGGTGCCGCCGTACTTTTTCGCCGTCTGCTGGATGCTTTTCAGGCCGAAGCCGTGGTTGGCCCGGTCCTTTTTCGTGGTCACCGGCAGCCCGCCCTGGTACTCCAGGTCCTCCGGGCAGTAGTTCTCCACCTGCAATAGCAAAAACTGCTTCTGCCCCGTCACCGTCAGGTGGATCATCCGCCGGGATTTGTTTTCCAGCTTCATTTCGCACTCGATGGCGTTGTCCAGGGCGTTGCCGAAGATGGTGCAGATGTCCATCACGCTGAGAAAAGAAAGCTGCTTGCCGTCCGCCACCACCGTCAGGTCGATCTGGTGCTTCTGGCAGTACAGGCTCTTGCTGGTCAGAAGGGTGTCCAGCACCGTGTTGCCGGTTTTGTTCTGGGCCTCGTAGGCCTTGATGTCCGCCTCCATCTCGTCGAGCCACTGGCTCCGGGTGGCGGCGTCGGGCTCGGCCCGGAGGGCGGCGATCTGGTGCTTCAGATCGTGGTACTTCCGGTTGATCATCTCGATGGACTCCCGGCTGATCCGGTACTGGGCGTACTGGTTGTCCAGGATGTACTGCATGGCTCCCAGCTCCTCCCGGGCCTGGGCCTCGATCCGCTGGACGTAGTAGGCGTACAGCACCGCCATGCCCCCCAGGTCCACCACCATCCGGAAAATGGACAGCTCCGCGCCCATGTCGTTGGGCCGCCCCATGGCCATGCGGAACAGGCCCAGATTGCTGACGGCGAACACCGTGGTCCCCAGCAGGGCGCAGATGGCCAGGTCCCGCCCGGTCACCGCCAGCAGCGTCCGGTTCTTCCGATTGTACCGCACCAGAAACAGCATGGTCAGCAGCACGATGGCATACGCCGTCAGCACCACCGCCGCCCGCTGCCAGGCCACCGGCTCCCGGACCCGCCACAGCAGGCAGTGGACCCGCCAGAACAGATCCGCCGTCGCCGCCGCCAGCTCCGACAGTACGAAGGCCATGATGGTCTGGTAGATTCCCCGGAGGATGCTCATATCGCACAGCACCAGCTGCAATCCGAAGAGCATCATCAGAGCCGCCAGCACGATTGGGATCCACAGCGCCGGAGGCGCGGACTCCGTCAGCTCGAAGAAGGACACCTGGGCCAGCAGCCATAATAGCGCGATGGGAATACTGTACCGCAGCTCCCGCCGGGGCTTCATGCCGTAGAGGAACAGCAGCCCCGACAGCCACTCCGCCAGGGCCAGGTACGCCTGGGGAATGCTAAAAAATCCGTCCATTACAGCGTCACCCCGCCCATGTAGTTTGCCAGTGCCACCAGAAACTCGTTTTTCCGGCCCCGGCTGATCAGCAGCTTCTCCCCGTGGACCACGGCGCAGCCGTCCTGCACGCTGTCCACATGGGCCAGGGACACCAAGTATCCCTTGTTGCACCGGAAGAAGTGCATGGGCACCAGCTTCTCCTCGATCTCCTTCATGGCCCCGTGGACCACGATGGGCCGCTCGTTGGTGTGGAACACCAGATTGTGGCCCTGGCTCTCCACGAAGTAGATGTTCTCCACGTCCACCTTTTTGGAGCCGCCCTTGATGGGCAGCATCAGATAATTCTTGGCCCGGCTCTTCAGCCGGCTGATGGCCCGGTTGAGCCGCTGGGAGAAGGGAAAATAGGCCAGGGGCTTGAGAATATAGTCCAGGGCGTCCACCTCGTAGCCCCGGATGGCGTACTGGGGCATGGCGGTGATGAACAGGATCAGCACCTCCGGGTCCCGGAGGCGGATTCGCTGGGCGGTGGACATCCCGTCCAGCCGGGGCATCTCGATATCCAGCAGCAGCAGGTCAAACTGGCCCTGGTAGTCCTCCAGCAGCTCCTGGCCGTCGGAATACAGGGTCAGGTGCAGCTCCTGGCCGTACTCCTTCTGAAAGGTCGCGATGAAGGATTGAAGCTCCTTGGCATAGGCGGCGTCGTCCTCCGCGATGGCGATATGGATCAAGCCTTTTCTCTCCTCTCCCTCAAATTCAGTCCGTGAATACCGAAAGGACCTCCGCAGGGCCGGTGAGCAGCAGCTTTTGGACGGTCTGTCCCGTGCCCTCCACCCGGACGGTCAGCACGCCGCCCCGGCACCGGGCCTCCAGGGTCCCCCCGGGGAGCCGGCCCCGGAGCCACAGGCTCACCGCCACCGAGGAGCAGCCCGTGCCGCAGGCCATGGTATAGTCCTCCACGCCCCGCTCATAGGTCAGCACCCGGGCCGTTCCGGGACGCAGCAGCCGGTAGTAGCTGATGTTGGCCCCCTTGGGGAAGGCCGGGTCCCGGCGCAGGGCCGCCGACCGGGCCCGC
>CANRQC010000032.1 GCA_947632695.1 uncultured Oscillospiraceae bacterium
GGACGAGGGCTTCGGCTCCCTGGACGACAGCGCCCGGGACCAGGCCATGAAGGCCCTCTCCGACCTGACAAGCGGCAACCGCCTGGTGGGGATCATCTCCCATGTGGCCGATTTGAAGGACCGGATCGACCGAAAAATCGTGGTCACCAAGGGAAGAAGCGGCGGCAGCCAGGCCGTGATCGAGGTCTGAGGGGCAAAAATCAGCCAGACGCCCCGCCGCTTTGAAATGGTATAGGAACCGGGGCCCCGCCGTCAGGCGGGGTCCCGTTTTTGGGGATTTTTCAGGTACTGGCCTGTCAGGCTCTGGCTGTTTTCCCGAATCTGGTCGGGGGTGCCCCGGGCCACGATCCGCCCGCCGAGGACGCCGCCCCCCGGGCCCATGTCCAGGATATAGTCGGCGTTTTGAATCACGTCCTGGTCGTGCTCAATGACGACGACCGTGGCCCCATTCTCAATGAGCCGCCGGAACACCCTCAGCAGCACCTCCACATCCAGGGGATGCAGCCCGATGGTGGGCTCGTCGAAGACGAACACCGTGTCCGACTGGCCCTTCCCCATCTCGCTGGCCAGCTTCAGCCGCTGGGCCTCGCCGCCCGAGAGGCTGGGGGTCTCCTCCCCCAGAGTCAGATAGCCCAGGCCCAGGTCGTGGAGTACCCGGAGCCGCCGCTCCACCAGGGGCAGATCGGCGCAGGAGGCAAGGGCCTGGTCGATGCTCATGTCCATCAGCTCCGGCAGGGTGTAGGCCGCCCCGCCGTGCTTGGGGACCCGCCGGACCAGGCTGGCGTCCTTGGAGTAGCGGGAGCCTCCGCAGTCCGGGCAGGGAATGTCCACGTCCGGCAAAAACTGCACGTCCAGACTGATGGTGCCGGTGCCGTCGCAGGTGGGGCAGCGCAGCCGGCCGGTATTGTAGGAGAAATCCCCCTCCTTGTATTTCCGCGCCCGGGCGTCGGGGGTCCGGGCGTAGACCTTCCGCAGCTCGTCGTGTACGTCGGCGTAGGTCGCCACCGTGGAGCGGACGTTGATGCCGATGGGGGCCGAATCGATCAGCTTGACCTGGCCGATGCCCTCGGCGGCGATGGCCCTCACATGCCCGGGAAGCGGCGTCCCCTTGATCCGCGCCTCCAGGGCCGGGACCAGGCTCTCCAGGACCATGGTGGTCTTGCCGGAGCCAGACACCCCGGTGACCACGGTGAGCCGCCCCTTGGGAAAATCCGCCTCCAAGGGCCGCACCGTATGGATCGCGGAGGTGGACAGGTGGATCCTACCAAAAGCGAACAGCTCCTCCGGCGGGAGGGTCCCCCCAAGCGCCACCGCCGCCTCCCCGGTGAGAAAGGGCCCGATCCGGGAGGCGGGGTCCCGCTGGACCTCTTCCACCGGGCCCTGGGCGATCACCGTTCCGCCCCCCGCCCCGGCCTCGGGGCCCATCTCAATGAGCCAGTCCGCCTGGGCCAGGACGTTGGTATCGTGGTCCACCAGCACCACGGTGTTGCCGTCGGCGATCAGGTCCCGCATGACCCCCGTCAGGCCCGCCATGTTGGCGGGGTGCAGACCGATGGAGGGCTCGTCCAGGACATACAGCACCCCCGTGGTGCGGTTCCGCACCGCCCGGGCCAGCTGCATCCGCTGCCGTTCCCCCGTGGAGAGGGTGGAGGCCGCCCGGTCCAGGGTCAGATAGTCCAGCCCCAGATCCATCAGCCGCCGGGCCGCCCCCTGGAAGGCCTCGCAAATGCTTTGCGCCATGGGCGCCATGGGCGCGGGCAGGGATTCCGGCACCCCGTCCACCCACTTCACCAAATCCGCCAGGGTCATTTGGCAGACCTGGGCCAGGGAAAGGCCCCGGAGCCGGGGCGCCCGGGCGGCGTCGCTCAGCCGGGTACCGCCGCAGTCCGGGCACACGTCCTGACGGAGGAATTTCTCCACCCGCTTCATGCCCTTCTCGTCCTTGACCTTCGCCAAGGCGTTCTCAACCGTATAGGTGGCGTTGAAATAGGTGAAGTCCATATCCCCCGCCGCGCCGCTGGTCTTATTTTGATAGATGATGTTTTTCTTCACCGCCGGGCCGTGGAAGACGATGTCCCGCTCCTTTTCCGTCAGGTCCCGGAAGGGCACATCCGTCCGCACCCCCATGGCCCGGGCAATGTCCTTCATCAGCGACCACATCAGGGTCTGCCAGGGGGCCACCGCCCCCTGATCGATGGACAGCGACTCGTCCGGCACCAGGGTGGACTCGTCCACCATCCGAACGATGCCCGTGCCGTCGCAGCGCTTGCAGGCGCCCTGGCTGTTGAAGGCCAGCTCCTCCGCCCCCGGGGCGAAGAACTGCGCGCCGCACACCGGGCAGGTCAGCGGAAGACCCGCCGCCACGTTGAGGGAGGGCTCCAAATAGTGGCCGTTGGGGCAGCGGTGGGAGGCCAGCCGGGAAAACATCAGCCGCAGGCTGTTGAGCAGCTCCGTGCCGGTGCCGAAGGTGCTGCGGATCCCCGGGACCCCGGGGCGCTGCCGGAGGGCCAGGGCGGCGGGGACGTAGCGCACCTCGTCCACCTGGGCCTTCTCCGCCTGGGTCATCCGCCGCCGGGTATAGGTGGACAGGGATTCTAAGTACCGCCGGGACCCCTCCGCGTACAAAATGCCCAGGGCCAGGGAAGACTTGCCCGAGCCGGACACCCCGGCGATGCCCACGATCTTGTGCAGGGGCACGTCCACGTCGATATTCTTGAGATTATGGACCCTGCCGCCCCGGATCTCGATTTCCTCGGGGGGCGCTTGCCGTTCGCTCATTTTTCGTCCCGTCCTTAAATAGGTGATTTTTTCCCATTCATTATGCCAATTTCCCAGGTGTTTGTCAAGAAAAAATGCCGCAGCGGCAAGGCCGTAAAGCAGCTGACGGCCGTAAAAAATCTTCTGTAGTATTCCAACTGCACTTGCGGATGTGGAAGGTTATATGCTATAATTTTAGCGTCATCATTCGCGTATTTTTCAAGGGCTATCATGATCATACCCTTTTAGAAAGCAGGAGGTAACATTATGGGACTCAAAGACGCATGGAACGCGCTGATTGGGAAAAGTGATTCCACTGAAATCACCTCGAAAGAGGAAACCTCAGTTGGCGCCGTTGCCAGTGACGCATTTCCGGTCGTGAAAATCCCGGAAAATCAGTTGTCCGCCTATCAGCAAATTCCCCTTGCCGGTCTCGCAGCCGTGGGTACCGCATTTGCGCAGATTCCGGAGGGCGCACGAACGATCGTACATTCTGTTACAAAAACCGTCGCGACCAAAGAGACCCTGTTTGTAGGCATCAATCCCAAGGGCGTTGATGGATTTTTGCGTGCGAATGAATACGGAACCGTCGGCAACATTATACAGTTCAACGATCAGGGCAAGCAGGTAATCGCCGGAAGGCTACGCTTTAAACCAATCGACGGATTGCCCGTCAATGAAACTTCAACGACCGTGATGCCGGTGGACCCAATGCTGATGGTTGTAGCCGTCGCATTGATGACCATTGAGAAAAAACTGGACGGGATTCAGCAGAGCGTGGATGAAGTGCTTCAATTCTTAAAACTTGAAAAGCAGACCACACAGCGTGGTAACCTGAATATGCTGTCAGAAATCATGGAGGAATACAAACTTAACTGCCAAAAGGAGCAGTTCTGTTTATCCAGGCTTCAGACGGTCCTGTCAGTGAAAAAGGACGCCCACAGGGACATCCTTTTCTATCAGGAGGAGATATCTTCCGAATTACAAAAGCAAAAGGGTATTCATGGAGCGAAGGATTCTGAAAAACTGCTCAATGCCCTTGCCTATCAGTTTGCGGAATATCAGTTGGCCTGCCATCTATATGCGTTCAGCTCTTTCCTGGATGTTCTGCTTCAAGGAGATTTTGAAACAGCCGTTCTTGAGAACATTACAGATAAATTGCTCGCGGTTGCAAAGCGTTACAACGCATTGTACGCCGATTGTCATTCCCAGATCGCAAAATACCAGCATTCCGCAATTGAATCCCAAGTGATCGGCGGCATTGGCGCTGCCGCGAAAGGGCTTGGCAAGGCGATTGCCTCTATCCCCGTGATCCGGGAGGGCCCGGTGGATGAAGCCCTCATTCGTGCCGGAGACGCGATTGGAAATTACAACCGCGATACCGCAGCGCAAAAGCTGGGGGTCTTTGAAGCTTTGGAAGATTGCCGGATGCGGCCCTTTATTGAGAATCTGCAATCTGTTGATCTATTGTACAATACCAAAAACGCAATGATCACAGACGGCAAAACACTTTATTTGATGCAGCCGCAATCCGTGTAATATCCAATTGCCCTCTCCCCAGCGGTGCGGTTTCTATTTTGCGGGCGGACTCTTGAGAGTCCGCCCGCTGGTTTGTTTCGCTATTCTTATATTGGTTGGTCCGTCTGGGCCTGCCGCTTGATCAGGCGGAACACCACAATGTACATCACAATGACGAACACTGTGAAAATCACGGTGGACAGAGTGGTGCCGGTCATGCAGCAGGAATCGTAAATTCCGTGGAGCAGCACGGCGGCCAGGTAGCCCAAAATCAGGCTGCACCGGCTGCCAAAGGCGTCCCCCTCACTTTCCAGCAGCTTGGCCCGGCCGTAGAACACCCCCATGAACACGGCGAAGCCCATGTGGCCGGGAATGGCCAACACGGCCCTGGGCAGCGCCACGGACAGGCCGTAATTGAACACATATTTCACGTTTTCAAAGGCGGCGAAGCCCAAGGACACAAAGACGGCGTAAACAATGCCGTCAAACCGGAAATTGAAGTTGGGGTCCCGCCAGGTGCGGCGGTAGAGGAAGAAGAATTTGGTCCCCTCCTCCACAACGGCCACGGTCAGAAACGCCAGGTAGTAGATATAGTTGGGATCGTCGGCGGCGACGTTGTAATCCAAAATCATCTGCCCGATCTGCTCCAGGACGATGGCCGCCAGGGCCGCCAGGACGCCGCTGCCCACCAGGCTCAGCAGCAGCCTGGGCGGCTCCTTCTCCATCAGGTCCTGGCGGTAGACATAACGCATCAGAAAATAGGCCGGCAGGACCGCGGCCAGGAAATAAATGGCGGTCTGGTAGTACATCGGCAGGGCAAAGTACGGGAAAAAGAAAAACATGGCGCTCCCTCCCTTTTCATTCTGGGTCCATCATACCACAGATCGGGGAGAAATACAAGAGCGGATCTTTTTCCCGAGCTTCCGGCCCTCTATTTTCGCAGATAGCGGGGCTGCCAGCGGGAACGCCTGCCGAAAAGGCGGCCCGGCGCTTTCGCCCCGCTGCCGGCGGAGCGAAACAGCAGATAGCCGCTTCCCGCCCCCAGGGCCGCCACCGCCCCGCCCCAGAGCAGCGCCGAGGAAATCGCGCCGTTTTCCGGGAGCAGCAGCGGCACGGCCTCCACCGGCAGGATCAGGGCCAGGGGGCGGAACAGCCCGACCCCCAAATAGGCGTACAGCAGGGATGGCAGCAGCAGCCCCACCGTGGCGGCGAGATACGCCCGTTCCATACGTCCGGCCAGCTTGGAAAGTAGAAGCGTGATCACCCCGGCGCAGAACAGGATAAGCCACCGGTAGGCGTTCAGCAGCGCCAGCCAGCCGGCGACGGAGCAGTTGAGGGGAAATTCCGGCAGCATGGACAGGTTCCGCGCCGGAGCGGCCCAGGCGGAGGCGGAAAAGCGGGTCGCCAGGGCGTACAGCTCCCGGCCATAGACCGCCCCGGCGACAAATCCAGAAGCCATCGCCGCCAGCAGCAGCTTCCGGCCCAAAAGCGCGCCCCTGCCCCGGGCCGTGGAATGGAGCAGGGCGGTCATGCCGGACTGGCCCTCGTAGGCCATGCTTCCGGCCAGGAGCAAGATCAGCGCCAGCAGCGCCGCCGTCGCCGCCCGGTGCTGGTTGTTTTGGGCGCTGGGGCCGTACACGCTTTCAAAGGGGATCTCGTCCAGAAGCCAGGGAGTAAAGCACTTCTCGGACCCAAGGGTGGTCAGTTCTTGGGCCCGAGTCCGCACCAGCTCCAGGCCCTCCAGGCTGGTCTTTGCCGTGGAGGAGTCCTGGGCGTACTCGGCGAATTGGGCGTAGTCCATCTCCCCGGCCTCATAGGCGGCCTTGGCGGACTCATAGGCCGCCAGCTTTTCCTCCAGCTCCGCCTGTGCCGCGTCCATCCGGGAAAAGGTGTCCTGGGTGATCTCCCCGGCGAACAGGGCGGTATACTGCCGGGCCACCCGCTCCGCCGCGGTGGCGATGGGAACGCTGACGGTATACTGGAGCGTCCCAGTTCCATAGATCAGAAGCCCGGCGATCACGATCCCCTTCTGGATCCACAACGACTTGTGCAGCTCCATCCCCAGAAGCCCCAGGCGGGTCAGCCCCTTGTCCGTGATCCGGTTGATCCCCATGGCCAGGCGGCCCAGCAAATCCCGCCCGGCGGCGGGCTTTTTCCGGCACTGAACGGCCACGCACCCCGCCGCCGCCCCCAGGCAAAGGGGCAGCAGGGCCAGCTGGGAAATGCCCCGGATCCCCAGGGGGAAGCCGAAAACATCGATATTCAGGTAGTTGGTGTACAGGTCGGACAGACTGATGTAGGTGAAGAGGTTGAAGTATTTCAGCAGATTCCAGACGCTTTGCACCGGCAAAAGGGTGTAAAATCCGTACTCCGCCGCCAGCGCCCCCGCCGCCACCACGACGGCGTATTTGGCGTTGCTCACCGCCGAGAGCAGCAGCCACAGCAGCAGCCCCGTAAAATAGGCGGCGGCGATCCGCAGCAGCAGGAAGCGGATCAAAAAGCCTCCCACCGTCCAAAGGGCCGGGAGCCTGCCCAGGGCCTCCACCGACTGGGCCGCCCGGCCCAGGTCCCCCGCTCCCCCATAGAGGGAAAAACCCAGAACCAGGTCGGCGCCGTAGAACAGCGTCACGGCCCAGGCCGCCGACAGCAGCAAAATCCCCGCCCGGTTGATCGCCAGCCGCAGCCGTCCCCCGGCGGCGGCGTGGATCACGCTCCACAGCCCCGTCTTCCGCTCCTCTAAAAAGGCCAGGCAGATCAGGAGCAGCGCCGTCAGGAGCAGGTAATCGGTGAGCCGGAAGGAGAGCAGCGCCTCCACCGCCCCGTCGGCCCCCAGGGTCAGCCTGACCCCCTCCAGCTTTTCAAATTCCTCCGCCGTTTTTAAAATGTTGCGGCCGCTGAAGCTTCCCGCGTCGTTGAACAGGGAAAAGCTCAGCATTTTCTCCTTGTTCTCCTGGATGCCGGCCAGGTACGCCCCATAGCCCTGCAAATACTCGATCCGGGGCAGCAAATTGTTCACCGCCACATAGTCCGTTTGTTCCTCCGGGGTGGCCTCGTCTTGTCGAATTTTGTCGGAAAGCGCCTCTTTCCGCTCCTCTAACCTTGCGGCGGCCTCGTCTAGGGGCAGGTCCTTCACCCGGTCCAGCCACTCCAAGTACCGCTCATAAGCCGCTTTTCCGTCCACCGTCTCCTCCGGCAGGGAGAAGGTGCCGTCAAACACCACCACGCCCCCGCTGGGAAGGGTCAGATCCAGCCCATAGTCCTTTTCCCCCTGCTCCCGGAGGAACAGAAACCCGTTCGCCGCCAGGAGCAGCGCCAATAAAAGAAGCAGCCGGCGGTTGGAGAAAATCCGGAACAGTTCTCCCATGTCACTCCCCCAAATAGTACAGGTACACGTCCTCCAGCGTCAGGTGATCCGGCACAAACTCGCCGATGGGCGGGAGCTTGTCCCCCACCACCCGGATCCAGGTCTCCCCGTACCGCTGGAACACGTTGCCCACCTTGTACCGCTCCTGCATCCACTCCAATTCATAGGGCTCGCAGGGCAGCTCCTTGACCTTGTCCGCCACGCTTTCCAGCAGGCCCGCCGGGGTGTCCAGGCCCACCACCCTTCCCCGCTTCATCATGAGTATTTCGTCGGAGATGGATTCAATATCGCTGACGATGTGGGTGGCCAGCAGAATGATCCGCCGGCGGGACATGGCGGAGATAAAATTCCGGATGCGGATCCGCTCCTTGGGGTCCAGGCCGGCGGTGGGCTCGTCCAGGATCACCACCTTGGGATTGCCCAACAGGGCCTGGGCCAGCAGCACCCGCTGCTTCATGCCCCCGGAGAAGCCCCTCAGCTTCTTGTGCCGCACGTCGGTCAGGTTGGTGGCCGCCAGAAGCCGCTCGATCTCCCGGCTGGCCCGGCGCTTGGGGATGGCCTTCAGATCGGCCATATAGGACAGGAAGGTCTGGGCGGTCATGTGGTCGTAGCAGCCCTGCTGCTGGGGCATATAGCCCAGGACCCGGCGGAAGCGGGGACCCAGCCGCAGAATGTCCACCCCGTTGAACAGGATCTGCCCCCCGGTGCGGGCAATGTTGTCCGTCAGCAGGTTCATCATGGTGCTTTTTCCCGCCCCGTTGGCCCCCAGGATGCCGTAGACCCCCTCGGTAAAGGTGATGCTGACCCGGTCCAGGGCGGTGAAATTCCCGTATTTTTTGGTCAGGTTCCGCAGCTCCAGCTTCATAAGGCCGCCTCAGTGGTCAAATTCCATGATCTGGGTGATTTCCCCCGTCTCCAGATCCAGGCAGCACAGGAGGTTATGCTCCTCCTTCTGCTCGCCGCTGACGGTGAAGTTTCCCTGGGTAATGGGGCCGTTGTCCGTCACGATCCCCGCGTCCGCCAGGAAGTAGAGCTGACTGCCGGACTGGAACAGAAGGAAGTAGCCCAGGGCCTCCCGGTCCTCCAGCAGGCCCGTCAGGGGCAGGGACTTCAGGAGCTTGCCGCTTAGATCGTAGACGAAGATGGTGTCCCCGCCGGCGCGCTGGGGGGAGCCCACCGCCAGCTCCTTGGTAAAGTAATCCAGGGCCGGGCCGTCGTTGAGCAGGCACATATAGTCGTCAGAGAAGATGGCGGTGCCGTAGGCGGCCTGGGCGGTGGTGTCCGCCAGCTTTTCATATTCCCCGGTTTCCAGGCTGCACCGCCACATGCCGTTCTGGGAGAGGAAGAAGTAGATGTACCCGTCCAGGACGTACCACTGGTCCACATTCTCCGAAGAGCTCAGGGTGAAGGAGGTGACATTCGACGCCTCCTTCCCGAACTCCCAGGGGCCGACCACGTCGGTAGTGGGGGTGACCCAGACCTGCTTGACTTCTTTGGTATTCACATTATAGGAAAACAGGGTGTCCCGCTGGGCCCCGTCGTCCTGCTCCGTGTTCACCATGAAGTACACAAAGTCCCCGTCGGCCCAGAGGGTGTAGCTGGGCTCCTTGCCCGTCATGGTGATGACGTGACCCGTGAAGCCCCCAAAGTTTTCCGGGCCCTCCGGCGTCTCCTGGGGCTTGGCCTCCTCCCCCCAGATGGCCTCCGCCTTCTGGATGTCCTCCCCCAGGGGCACCCGGTAGAGTACGTCGCTGTACACAAAATACACCGAGCCCCGGTGGCAGATGGGCGTGGTGGTATGGACCGAGTTGTCGCCGTCCACCTCGAAGTCCAGCTCCTGGACCTTGTTCCGGCCGGTGCAGTCCTGATTCACGGAGAAGACCCGCCTGCCGTAGTCCTCCCGGACGCCGTTTACAATGGCGTAGTCATCGGTGGTGTAGAAGAGCTTGTCCCCGGAGGGCCAGAGGGCGTCGGCATTGATGGCGGCGTTGCAGGTGTTGTCATTGTGTTGACAGTCCGGCTTGGCGCAGACCACGGTGGCGGTCATGGTGGCCTTCTCCAGGTAGTACAGCGGGCCGTACTCAAAGTAGAACCCGTCCTCCGTCTCGCAGAAGGTGGTCAGCCAGAGGCCGAAGCCCTGGGCCTGGTGCATATTTTTCTGAAATTCCTCCCCGCCGCCTGTCTGGGCGGCCGGGCTGCCGTTACAGGCCGCCAGGGTCAGGGTCAGCAGGGCCGCCAGCAGGGCGGCGATTATCCTCTTTTTCATATTATTCCCTCCAAAAAAATGATCGTGTCGGTGATATTTCGCCAGCACGATCATTTTATAGGGGGAATCTAACTTTTTTCTAACAATTCCCCCGGTTCACAGGAAAAATTCGCGGTGACCTCCGCCCCGCCGCCGGGGCCGTTGCGCAAAACCAGGCTGCCCCCGTGCTTTTCGCAGAGGGTGCGGCAGATGTGGAGCCCCAGGCCGAAGTGGTAGCTCCCCGGCTCCTGCTCCCCGCAGAAATAGGGTTTGGTGGCGGAGAGCAGCTCCTTTTGGGAGAAGCCCTTGCCGTTGTCGGCCACCCGGAGGGTCAGCAGCGGCCCCTCCAGGGTCAGTTCCAAGGTGATTTTGGACCTGGCGAAGCGCAGGGCGTTGCCCAGCAGATTTTCAAACACCTGATTCACGGCGGCGGGGTCGATGGTCAGCGTCTCGGCGGAAATGGGGGCGCTGAGCGCGCATTCCAGGCCCTTCCCGCCGCTCAGAAGCTTCGCCGTCTCCTCCATGCCGGAGACCACGTCTTTGGTGGGGACCCGCTCCCGCCGGATGGTCAGGTCCGCGATTCCCTGGGCCGTGTTCATGCTGCCCACAAACTGCTCCAGCCGGGTAACCTGGGCGGACATGGTCCGGACGGTCTCCATCACCTCCTGATCCGACAGCTTTCCGGCGGGCAGGTATTTTTCCAGCAGCTCCGTGTACCCTTTCAGCACGGCAATGGGGGTCCGGAGGTCGTGGGTGTAGGCGTCGTTGAGCTGCCGCCGCTCATCCAGCAGGTGGAGCAGCTGCCGGTTGTTCCCGTCCAGGGCGGAGCGCATTTTCTCGAATGCGGCGCAGAGCCGGGCCATCTCGTCCTGGCCATCGTAATTCAGGGAAAAATCCAGCTCGCTGTTGGCGATCTTGTCCGAGGCGGCCTCCAGCATGGTCAGGGGCTTTTTCACCTTGGAGCGGTAGAATACCATCACCGCCAACAGCAGCAGCGCCGAATAAATGGCCACCGGCCCAAACCGGGCCAGCAGGGACCAGGAGCGGTAGAGCCGGTAGACGCCGGTGGAGAGCTTGGTCTGCTCCCCCCAGCCCTGCCAGATCACCACGTCCACGGAGTCCAAGCTCTCACTGGCTACCATATCCCCAAAGTCCAAAGGCTCGATATTTTCATACCGGAGCTGGATCTGGGCCATCTCCCCGTAGGTGAAGCTGGTCACATGGTTGGCCAAATACGCCGCCCCCAGCAGTCCCGCCGCCGCCAACAGCAGAAACGCCAGCCAAATGGGGATGCTGCGGTACCACCGCCGGATTTTGCTTACGATTTTACCCATTTATATCCGCTCCCCCAGACCGTTTGAATATAGGGCTTGCAGCCTGCCTGGGCCAGCTTGGCCCGAATGCGGCTGATATGCTCCATGATCACGTTTTCGTCGGTGTCGCTGTCCAGCTCCCAGATATGCTCAAAAATGCGCTCCTTGCTGAAAAGCTGGCCCGGATAGGCCGACAGCAGCTCCACAATGGCAAATTCCTTGGGCTTTAAGGGGATCGGCTTCCCCTGGTAGCGGACCTCCCGGGCGGTATAGTCGACGGCGAAGCTCCCGTCGAACCAGACCCGGTGGGACGTGCCCGCCCGCCGCTCCTCCCGCCGGAGATGGGCCTCCACCCGGGCGCCCAACTCGTCGATGGAGAAGGGCTTGAGAATATAGTCGTCGCCCCCGGCGGCGAAGCCCGCCAGCTTGTCCGGGTCCTCCACCCGGGCGGTGAGGAACAAAATGGGGCAGGAGACGTACTCCCGGATCCGGCGGCAGACCTCGATCCCGTCTAAGTCCGGCATATTCACGTCCAGCAGGATCAGATCCGGCTGTTTCCCCGCCTTTTCGATGCCGACCCGGCCGTTTTCCGCCAGCATGACGCTGTACCCGTTCAGCTCGAAATACCGGCGGAGCATCACGCCCATGTCATGCTCGTCGTCGATGATTAAAATCGTTTTGCCCATGCGGCATCCCTCCCCATTGTGATTGTAAAGGGAAATTCTAACTTTTTTCTAACACTGTCCATCAGGATGGGCATTTTTCTCAAAAAATAATCCGCCGCCGCCCTCTTTTGCGGCTTGCGTCCATTGTATGAGATCTTGGGGGGAATTGCAATGCCTCGCGGGGGTTTCCCCACCGGCAAACGCCCCCGGAAGCGTGTAGCTCCGGGGGCGCGAAGGGTGTGGGGAATTACTTTTTCTTCTTGCGGTAGTAGACGCAGCCGGCGATGACACCGGCGATCACCGCCGCGGCGCCCAGGATGCCGGCGATCAGGCCGCCATTCATCCCGGAGCCCTGCTCCTGCTGGGGCTGGGTGGCGGAGGTTGTGGTCGGGGCCTGGGTAGGCGGCGTGGTCTGGGTGGGTTCGGGGTCGCCGCCCTCACCCTTCACCAAAATCAGGGCGGAGATGGGCTCCACGGACACCTTGCCGCTGACCGTCTCCAGAGTCTCCGTCCCCGCCTTCTCGGCGTTGACGCACACATCCCAGTTGCCGGCGGGCAGCTGGATGTCCACCGCCTCCGGGTTGGCGTTGAAGATCAGGTACAGCCCGTCGGACTCCTCGCCGCCGGCGCCGCCCTGGATCTGGAAGGCCACCACATTGTCCGGCAGGCCCTCCACGGCGGTGACGCTGGCCTTCACGTCCTCGGCGGTGGTGAGCCGCAGACCGGCGTGGGCCTTCCGGAAGGCGATCAGCCCCTTGTAATACTCAAAGACGCTGGCGTACTCCGGGTCCTCCAGGGTGGCCCACTTCAGGCTGTTCACCTCATCGGAGGCGTTGTAGCTGTTCTCGTTGAAGCTGCCGTCCTCGTTGACCTTGGTGCGGAGCATTTCCTCGCCGGCCTGCATAAAGGGGATGCCCTGGGCCGTCATGTAGATGGCCGCCGTCAGATTGTTCATCCGAATGTAGTCGGCTCTGCTGGCGTCGGGCCGGGACAGGGCCAGCCGGTCCATCAGGGTGTTGTTGTCATGGCAGGAGGCGTAGTTGACGATCTGGGACGGGTTGGTGCACCAGCTGGTGATGGCCTGGAAGCACTGGCGGATGGTCTCCGTCTGGGTGGTGGCGCCGGAGACAAAGCCGGGTTCCTGGCTGAACACGCTGCCCTTTAGGGCGTCCCGGATGGTGTCGGAGAAGAAGGCGAAGCCCGGGGTCTTCTCGGAGTTGGTCTGGGTGGCCAGGGCCACGGAAGGCTTGGTCACGGTGGTGGTCATGGTCCAGCCCTCGCCGTAGAAGATCACGTCGGGATGGTCCTTATGGACCTCCTCCACGATCTGGTTGATGGTCTCGGTGTCCAGCAGGCCCACCAGGTCGAACCGGAAGCCATCGATGTGGTACTCATCGGCCCAGTACTTCACGGACTCCACGATGTACTTGCGGACCATGCTCCGCTCGGAGGCGGTGTCGTTGCCGCAGCCGGAGCCGCTGGAATAGTTGCCGTTGTCGTCGATCCGGGAGAAGTAGCCCGGCACGATCTTGTTGAAGCAGAAGTTGGTGGCGCTCTGCACATGGTTATAGACCACGTCCATAATGACGCTGACGCCGTTTTCATGGAGAGACTGAACCATCTGCTTCATTTCCTTTACCCGCACCTCGCCGTGGTAGGGGTCGGTGGAGTAGGAGCCCTCGGGGACGTTGTAGTTCACCGGGTCGTAGCCCCAGTTGAACTGCGGCTGATCCAGCTTGGTCTCGTCCACGGAGCCGTAGTCATAGCTGGGCAGCAGGTGGACATGGGTGACGCCCAGCTCCTTGATGTGATCCAGGCCGGTGGCCACGCCGCCGGGGGTCTTGGTGCCGGTCTCCGTCAGGCCCAGGAACTTGCCCACGTTGGTGATGCCGGAATTTTCGTCGGTGGACAGGTCCCGAACGTGGAGCTCATAGATGATGGCGTCGGTATAGCCCTCCCCGGCGTGGGGGTTGGCGTCGGTGTCCCAGCCCTCCGGGTCGGTGGAATCCAGGTCGATGACCATGGCCCGCTGGCCGTTGACGCCGGTGGTCCGGGCGTAGGGGTCGCAGGCCTCCACGGTTTCCCCGCCCACGGTGACGGAATAGGTATAGTAGGTGCCGTTCAGGTCCCCCTCCTTCTCCGCCACCCAGGTGCCGGCCTCGTCGGCGGTCATGGGGAGGGTCTCGATCAGGTCATTCTCTCCGTCCGTACCGCCGGTGTAGAGATTGACGGACACCGCCTGGGCCGTGGGCGCCCACACCCGGAAGGTGGTCTTTTCCTTGGTCCAGACCGCGCCGAGATCGGTGCCTTCGTAGGTGTACGCTTCTTCAAAGCCCGTGGTGGAATAGATGTTGGGCATGGTAATCTTGAACTCCGTTCCGTCGTAGATGATTAGGTAGGTCTGCTCGGTGTCCAGGGGCGCGGCCAGCGCCACCATGTAGGAGCCCCGGCCATTCTGGACCACGGACTGGATCTCGACTTCGCCGTCGGGACCCTGGATCTGGAACGCGGAAGTCAGGTCCTCGCTCTTGACGTCGGCGGTGGTGGTGACCCGGACGCTGACCTTGTCAATGTCGTATTTCGCGCCGGTCACCTGCACGCCGGTGATCACGTCGGGGCCGTTCTCCTGGGTATAGCCCTCCACGCCGGACTCCACATAGATGTGGACCGTACCCGCGACGATCTCGCCCAGCTCGATGAACTGGTCGGCGTCCACGTCCTTGGCGCTCCAGGAGTCGCCGCCTTGGCGGACGATAAAGCCCACCTTGGTGGTCCCGGCAGACACCGGGATGGTGGCGACCATCTCGCCGTCCACTTCCTCAAAGGGGATGGCGGCGCCGTCCTTGCCCTCGGCCCAGGTCCACACGTCCCAGCCCTCGTAATCGCCGTCGGGCCGGTGGTAGTGGAGCATGATGGTCAGTTCCCCGGCGGCAAAGGCCAGGACGGGACATACCGCCAGCACCAGCACCAGGACCATCAGGGCGCACAGCGCCCGCTTCCAGATTTTTTTCATGAATTTTCCTCCTCTTAATTCTTTTCACCGCTTTTTTTGGGCGGTAGAATACCATTATTCCCGCTCCTCGATTTGGAAGCGGACCGTGACAGGCTCCGTCTGGGGGGCGGTCAGAGTCAGGATCGCCTCCCCGGCCCGGCCCACGGTGCGGACGTAAGTACCGGTGCAGCCGCCCTCCAGAACGGCCACGTCCGGCCCGATCAGCGCCGCCGCGCCGGTGACCGTCAGCTTCACCGGCAGCTGGGCGTAGGGGGCCACGTTGCCAAATTCGTCCAGCACCCGGATCCGCACGGCGGCGGCGTCATAGCCGCTGCCCTCGGTGAGCAGGGTGGCGCAGGCCGTGGCCTCCAAATGGAGCCGGGTAGACGGGCCCCTAGTCACGGAGGCGGTCACCTTTCCGTCTTGAACCGCGTCGAAGCGCCACACCGGAGTTTTTCCGCCCCAGTTGCCCACATATTTGCCGTAGAGGCCGTAAAGCTGGTCGAAGGTCATGTGATAGCGCTCCAGGGTCCGGTCCATGGCCGCCCGGTCCTCCTCGGACATCCCTTCAAAGCCATGTTCCCCGGCGTCAAGAAGGACCCGGCGAATATCGGCGGCCTTCTCCGGGTCGAAGCCCTCGATGGTCTCCAGCTGGGCGCCTACGGTGTCGTCGATGCGGATGGGGCCGTGGGCCAGGGCCTTGTAGCCCTTGGGGCGGAAGGATGCCACATATTCCCCGTTTTTGTAGAGCCGGACCTCCTGAGCGTTGGTGAAGGCATAGACCTGGTCCACCCGGCCCTGGGAATAGTCCCCAATGTCCATGCAGGAGCCCACCTCCAGCACCGGCCGCTCCTCCCCCTGGGAGGCGTAGACGGCGGCGGCGGGTTTGGGGTTGCGGAAGGCGTCCAGCACCCCGTGGTAACAAACCCGGTCCCCGGAGCCGAAGTCCTGATGGGTGGGGTAGTCGAACATACACCAGGCCAGCAGCCCGGCGTGCTCCCCGTCGGCCATGGCGTCGTCCAGGACCCGGGCATGGCGCAGGGCATGGTCCTGCCGCTTCTGCCAGGGGTCGAAGGATTTGGTGGGAAACATATGGCCGTTGCACTCGGAAATGAAGAAGGGCTTCTCCATCTCCTCGGTCACCTCCCGCTTGGGACGGACTCCGGGGTTGTTCCCCACGTGGGAAAAGTCGTTGTATGCGTACACATCCTCCAGCAGGTGGCTGTGCAGGATGTAGCGGACGCCGGAGGTCTGGCGGCTGGGGTCCAGGGCGTGGGCCAGGGCGTTGGTGCGGCGGTAGAGGGGATCGTTGTCCTGGCTCTCGTTGATCCGCACCCCCCAGAGAATGACGCTGGGGTGGTTGCGGTACTGCGTCACCATTTCCCGGACGTTCTCCACCGCCTGGTCCTGCCAGGCGTCGTCCCCAATGTGCTGCCAGCCCGGGATCTCGGTGAACACCAGCAGCCCCAGGCGGTCGCACTCGTCGATAAAGTGGAGGCTCTGGGGGTAGTGGCTGGTGCGAACGGCGGTGCAGCACAGCTCGTTCTTCAAGATCCGGGCGTCCTCCCGCTGGAGCCGCTCCGGCGCGGCGTAGCCCATGTAGGGGTAGGCCTGGTGCCGGTTCAGGCCCCGAAGGAACACCTTTTCCCCGTTCAGGTAGAACCCGTCGGCCTGGAAGCGGGCGGTGCGGAAGCCGAAGGTGGTCCGCTGCTCGTCTCCTTCTTCCCCATTTTCCAGTAGAACGGCCCGGCAGGTATAGAGGTTGGGCGTTTGTAAATTCCAGGGCAGGGCGTCCGGAACCTCCAATTTCAGCGCCCCCGCGCCGGGGGCCGCCGTCCCGGCGGCGGAAAGGCTGCCGTCGGGGGCGTAGAGCTCCACCCGGACGGGATATTCCGGCCCAGCCGTCCAGGAAACCTGGGCGTGAGTCCGATCGGGGGTGTAGACGAACAAATCCGTCAGCATTTCCCGGGGCCGGATATCCAGCCAGGCGTCCCGGTACAGCCCGCCGTAGGTCAGGTAGTCGATGAGAAAGCCAAAGGGCGGGATGGAGGGATTTTCGGTGGAATCCAGCTTCACCGCCACCAGGTTTTCCTCTCCCAGCCGGACCGCCTGGGTGATCTC
>CANRQC010000033.1 GCA_947632695.1 uncultured Oscillospiraceae bacterium
TCGCTTCTATTTACTTTTGTGATCATCTGGATAGCGCGAAAGCTGGACGGTGTCTATGAGGATCAAAAACATTATCTTCTCCGCTTGCAGGCGAAGGAGGAACAAAAGGGAGGTAAACTATGAACGCAAGGGCAGCTGATTTCCTTACATTCGATAAAGACAAAAAAGTCTATCGAATCAGTCCGGAGCAGGCCGTGCGGGACGATGTGGAAAAGCATTACTGGGTCCACGTCGGCCGGACGATCGCGAAGGACTGGCGTCTGTATGTCATGCTGATCCCCATGTTGCTGGTGTTCCTCTTCTGGCGCTACTTCCCCATGTACGAGCTACTGGGGTGCTTCAAGGTGCCGGATGTGGTTCGACCGGTGTCCCAGCAGTACTTTTCCGGTTTTTCCTATTTCAACCGGCTGCTGGTAGGCGGGGACCAGCTCTCCACGGACTTCTGGAGAGCAATGCGCAATACCTTCATCCTGAGCTTTTACGGTTTGTGCTTCGGCTTCCCGATTCCCATCATCCTAGCTCTGTTCTTCAATGAGATCCGGTCCAACATTGCCCGGAGCGTCTACCAGGTCCTGACTTACCTGCCGAAGTTCATGTCCACCGTCGTCATGACTTCCCTGGTAACGATGCTGGTGAAGCAGGGCTCCCTGACCACCGGCATGGGCATTGTGAGCGGCCTCTTGGAGAACATCGGGGTCGTCAGCCATGAAGTCGCCAACGCCGGCCTGCTGAACAACCCCGCGTTTTTCCGCTCCATTTACCAGATCAGCGGCATCTGGGAGAGCGCCGGTTATGACAGCATCGTATTCTTCGCTGCCATCATCGCCATCTCTCCCACCAGCTACGAAGCCGCTCAGATCGACGGCGCGGGCAAAATGGCGCAGATGCGCTATGTGGTGCTTCCCAGCATCCTGTCCACCATCGTCATCATGCTCATCACCCGGATCGGCTCCCTGCTGAACATCGGCTATGAGAAGGTATTGCTGCTGTACAACACCAATACCTACGTCACCGCCGACGTGGTCTCCACCTTTGCCAACCGGCAGGGCATGGCCAGCGGCGGCGCGGGCACTGGCATAGCCTCGGCGGCAGAAATGATGAACAACGTCATCGGGATGCTGCTGGTTATCGGCGCGAACACCATCGCCAGGAAGGCCTCCAACACGTCGCTTTACTAAGGAGGGTGCGCAATGAAAAGAAAACTTGAGATCTCCGAGCTGATATTCAAGATCATTAGCTACACCCTGCTGACCATGTTCGCCCTGTGCTGCCTGTATCCCTTCGTGTACGCGGTGTCGGCCTCCCTGTCCAGCCGCAGCGCGGTGGAATACGGCGAGGTGGTCCTGTTTCCCAAGGGCCTGCAGTTTGAGGCCTTTGCCCGGATGTTCGGGGACAATATGTTCTGGAACGCCTATTCCAACACCTTGTTCCTGACCCTCTTCGGCACTATCTGGGCCATGCTGGTGTCCATTCTGGGCGCCTACGCCCTGAGTAAGCGGCGGCTGCTGTTCCGGAAGTTTTTCAACTTCTTCCTGGTGTTCACCATGTGGTTCTCCGCCGGCATCGTGCCCCAGTACCTGAACTATTTGGCCACCAAGCAGGTGTTCAATCTCGCCGGCATTCAGGACGACAAGTGGTTGGTGGTCATCGCCATGGGCATGGCGGCCATGAACATCATCCTGCTGCGCAACGCCTTTGAGGGCGTCCCCTCGGAGATCGAGGAGGCCGCCATCGTGGACGGCGCCAGCGAATTTCAGGTGATGACCCAGGTGTACATCCCTATGAGCAAATCCACCATCGCCACAGTAGCCCTGTTCTTTGCCATCTCCCGCTGGAACGGCTACTTCTGGGCCCGCCAGATGATCTCCAACGCCAACGAGCAGCCCCTGCAGGTCTTCATCCGGCTGCGGTTAGAGCAGTACACCGACTCGGAGGTCATGGCAGGATGGAACGAGGCATACGCCACCGACTCAGTGATCTATGCTCTGATCGTCTGCTCCATCGTGCCCATCCTGATCATCTATCCCTTCATCCAGAAATATTTCGCCAAGGGCGTGAATATGGGCGGCGTGAAGGAGTAAGCGTCCTACTTTCATTTCTGTGCGCATTCCGGGAAGACCCGGCAAAAATAAGGAATTAGGAGGAAATTCATTACCATGAAAAATGTAAAGTCTGTTCTTTCTCTGCTTCTGGCCGTCGTGATGATCGCCGGCCTGCTGGTCGGCTGCGGCCCCAGCATTGAGGTCCCCCCGGCCTCTACCGGTTCCAAGGAATCCACCCCCAACCAGCCCGCCGCCACCTCCGGTGGCGAAGAGCCCACCACCACCGAGCCCCCGGTTTCTGAACTGACCTTCGCTCCGGGCACCGTCCTGCGGATGGCCGTCGGCTACAACAGCACCAAGACCGGCCTGTTCTTCGACGCCGAGACCGCCGGCGAGGGCATCACCCTGGCCGATGGCAATACCTACCGCGCCGGCGACCTGAAGCCCACCTGGGTGGAAGTGGAAAACCGGCTTGGCATGAAGTTTGAAGACAAGTACCAGGGCAACAGCGCCAGCAAGGAATTTGAGTACTGGAAAGAGCGCCTGGGCGAAGTGGACATGGTCAGCGGCACCGCGGCCCTCCTCAGTGAGAACGGCGAGGCCGGCAGCCTGGTCAACCTGGCCGAGTACCTGGACCAGATGCCCAACTTCAAGGCTTATCTGGAAGCCAACCCCATCGTCCGCATGTCCATCACCGGTAACACCGACACCGGCGCCATTTACTTCAGCCCCTACTTCGACGGCGTCAACGACATCGAGCGGATGCCCCTGATGCGGGTGGACTGGGTCGCGAAGCTCCTGGACGGCGAGGGCGAGTTCACCGCTTCCGCCAGCAAGTCCCTGGCCGCCGCCGTTTATGAGCCCTATATGCCCACCACCGGCAAGGTGACCGTGGACGTGGTCAAGGCCGACGGCTCCGGTGTGGAGCAGGTCACCAAGGACTATGATACCGCCGGCAACATCATTGCCAACATGAACGCGGCCGGTACCCTGGACGGCGTCGCCGCGGTCAATATGCTCCGGAAGTACATCGACGAGGCCTACGGCGGCTACTACGGCACCACCCGTTCCAACCTGTTCGTCGGCCAGAACGCCGCTTGGGACGCTGACGAGCTGGTAGCCCTGCTCCGCTGCGTCGTGGCCAACCCCCAGACCCTTAACGGCACCGATTCCGTCCAGGGCCTGTTCTCCCGTGAAGACGCCAACAACCAGCGCCGGGTGGATATGTTCCGGTTTGCCGGCACCCTGTTCGGCGTCCGTGGTCTGGAGTCCCGTCAGGATTACCTGTACGTCGGCGCCGACGGCACCCTGAAGGATGCCCGTCAGGAAGTGGACACCTACAAGGCCATGGAGCGGATGCACGCCATGGTGGAGGAGGGCCTGATCTCCAAGTCCTTCATCGACGGCTCCGATGAGAACTCCGGCACCATGCTGGAGAACGACCTGGGCTTCATGCACTATGACTACAACCAGACCCAGACCATTCTGAACGACACCAAGCTGCAGGACGGCGAGAAGTACATGGCCGTCATGGTCCCCGTGGCCCGGTGGTACGACGGCACCTCTGACGAGGGCGTCTACATGCGGTTCACCGAGTCCTGGCGTTCCGTGAAGACCGACGGCTGGGGCATCTCCAAGGCCGGCGTGGGCAGCGATCAGGACAAGCTGAACGCCTGCCTGAAGCTCATCGACTTCGCTTACTCTCATGAGGGCCAGATCCTGATGAGCTACGGCCCCGACGCCTTCATCAAGACCAACGACGACGGCAGCTACGTCACCTTCAACTTCAACGGCGAGGAGTGGCCCGTGATCGCGGACGCCACCTACCAGGAGCTGTGGGAGAAGGCCGGCGGCAACTACACCAACTACGCCCGGTTCTATCTGGGCTCCACATTGTCCTTCGTGAAGAGCCAGGCCTTTGAGTATCAGTGCACCCACGAGGTCGGCCGGGAAGGCGCCGGCTACATCTCCACCGCCATCGCTCTGGGCACCATCAAGCATCCCGAGCTGGCCGTGACGGACAACGGCTGGTACACCATCGTGCCCACCGTCCTGCCCACCACCTCCGTGGAGAACGAGCGGATCAACAGCTTTACCGAGCTGAACGACAAGTTCAAGCAGGATAAGAACAACTACAATATGCTCATCGACCTGATCGTCAATGGCTACACCTTCGACCCCGCCATCAAGGACGCCGAGTCTGCCGCCTCCACCGTCTCCGACACCTGGATGGGCAAGCAGTACCTGGCGCTGAAGCAGGACGCCTGGCAGCGTGACCTCACCTACTACGATTCCCTGGCCTAATCGCGAGACCTGAAAAAGATAGGCATTTGCCCGAAACGATTAAGATGACCCACTGCCCCGGGCGGCGCCGCCGCCCGGGCAGAGTGGGACGATACTTCCTTGGGAGGAGGTCGTCATGTATAAAAAACAGTTGACTGTGCAAAGGGTCCTTTGCCTGGCGGCGATCGTGGTCAGCGTTGTGCTGTTTCTCTACTCTCTGGGGATCATGACCGATCTGTATGACGCCCTGTACGACACCATGCGCAATCCCAATGACCTGTACCAGACGGACGTTCCCGGATCGATCGTGTACTACAATATGCAGGAGTTTAACCAGTATTTTCTGATCTACAGCATCGGTCTGATCCTGCTGGCTTGCCTGCTGTTTGTCACCAACACCCACAGCCGCCGGAAATACTATATCGGGAACTTTGTTTCCATCGGATTGTTCGCGGCCGCCAGCGTGTACATCACCATCTTCGGCCACAGCTACATTGAGATCTTCAAGGCCCAGTTCCTCCAGGTGGATTTTGCCGCCCTGAAGGAGCACGCCGAGATGTGGGGCACGCTGTACACCGAATCCACCTTCTGGTTCGACATCCACTACGCGGTCTTCGGCCTGATGCTGCTGGTCAGCGTCCTGCTGATCGCCAACGCCGTGTGGAAGGTCCTGCTGATGAAGGAGGAGTCCAAGCTCATTGAGGAAGGAAGGAGGGCTGCCGTATGACCGCGGAAGAACGCAGCGTCCAGAGAGACCGAATGAGGTTTACCAAAAATTCCCTTTCTTCAAACCTGGCGATTATCGGGATTTTGTTCAACGTGTTCTACTTCGTCAGCCTGTATAAGTCCGATGTGGGCACCTATTACTATACCATTCTGATCGGCGGCTCCATCGTGTACAACTTGATCTTCATGCTGGCGGTGTTCCTGGCCTCCGAGGGGGTCAAGAACTACAAGCAGAGCTATTCCTATCTGCTCCTCGTCATCGGGGCGCTCCAGATCGCCCGCATTTTCATCATCCCCAGCCAGGCCCACGCCGCCCTGACCCTGGTCAACGGCGCGGAGATCCCGGTGATGGAGGACGCCCAGTTTATTCGGATCGTGGTCTATCTGGCGGTTTCCGCCGCCTGCCTGATCCTCTCCGCTCTGGTGAATCTTTACAAGTGCCGGGAGCTTTCCACCCACATGAAGTCCCTCGAGACCCAGACAGCATAAGGAGATGAAGACATGGCTACACTGAGCTTGCAGCATATCGACAAGATATATGACAATAACGTTCAGGCGGTCTATGACTTTAATCTGGACGTGAAGGATGGGGAACTGATCGTGCTGGTGGGACCCTCCGGCTGCGGAAAGTCTACCACCTTGCGGATGGTCGCCGGTCTGGAGGATATTTCCAAGGGCAAGCTGCTTCTGGACGGGAAGGACATCACCGCGGCCCCTGCGAAGGACCGGGACATGGCCATGGTCTTCCAGAACTACGCCCTGTACGGCCACATGACCATTTATGAAAACATGGCGTTTTCCCTGACACTGCGCAAGGAAAACCCCAACGTCATCCACAAAAAGGTGCTGGCGGCGGCCGAGATCCTGGGCCTGACCAGCCAGCTGAACAAGAAGCCTGCCCAGCTCTCCGGCGGCCAGCGCCAGCGGGTGGCCATGGGCCGTTCCATTGTCCGGAACCCCAAGGTGTTCCTGTTTGACGAGCCTTTGAGTAACCTGGACGCCAAGCTCCGCGGCGCCACCCGGCGGGAGATCCTGCTCCTGCACAAGCGCCTGCAGGCCACCATGCTTTACGTCACCCACGACCAGACCGAGGCCCTGACCCTGGCGGACCGGATCGTGTGTATGTCCATGGGCCATGTCCAGCAGGTGGGCACGCCTTTGGAGCTGTACGATTCGCCCGACAATATCTTCGTCGCCAGCTTTATCGGCCTGCCGCCCATGAACTTCTTCGATGTACAGGTGCGGGAGGGCCAGCTGGTGGGCGCCAACTTCCAGGTGGGGCTGTCCGACGAGGAAAAGCAGACCCTCCGGGCCTACGAGGGCAAGACCATCACCCTGGGCGTCCGTCCGGAGAACATTGTGGAGGGACCGGATGTGAAGGTCTCCGTCTTCTCCAACGAAAACCTGGGCATGAACACCTTGGTCCACGGCTATATCGGCGGCCAGCGGGGTCTGCGGATCTCCGCCAAGCTCAAGGGCTGGGCCAATTACAAGGCCGGCGACACGGCTTCCTTCTCCTTCACCAGAAAGCACTTCTTCGACAAGGAGACTACCAACGCGATCAGGGGGGACAAGTGATATGAGCAAGAAAGAAAAAGGCGCCGGCATGCCTTGGTGGAAAAAGCTCTTGTCCGGCGTGAAGGAGCTCTGCCGGAAGTTTATCGTTTCCCTGAAGCGCCGACCCCAGATGATCCCGCTGGCGGCCTTCGTGGTGGCGTTCCTGTTCTATGCCCTGAATCTGATGCACGTCTCCGACACCACGGCCAAGATCCAGGGCGCCGGCATGGGTCTGGCGGGTTTTACCACCATGCTGCTGTCCATGCTGTCGTTTATGTGCTTCCTCAACGCCTTCCCCTATCGGAAGAAGGTCAATGTGCCCATGCTGGTGCTGATGGTAGCCATGGTGGGGCTGATCATCTTCGCGGATGTGTACTACCGTCAGATGATCCTGGTGGCCATCACCCGGGCGGACAATCCCATTGTTATTGGCAATGATACGGCCTACATCGCCTATGCCTACAACAACCTGTCGACCCATATCTGGATGCTGGCGGTCTCCCTGGGACTGACAGCGCTGCTGCCGGTCTACAGCAAGCTGCTCCGGAAAATCAAGACCTCCGTGGATGTGGGCGACAACGGCAAGATGGAAGCCATCGATATCTCCGCCGAGGCGTAATCCGTCTATCCGCATCTGTCCCGCGAACCAAACAGGCAACGGGAGGCCCATGCCTCCCGGCCTGCTGACAGGAGAATTATGAGCAAGAAAAAACGCAAGCAGGATGCCCATGAGCAGATCGAGCGGCAGTCCGAATACTATAAGCTCAACACCCAGGCGGTGGACGACCTGGTCAACGCCGACGAATCCAACTCTCCGGAGGTTTCTCCCGAGGAGCTGCGCTCCTACCAGTCCGGCGGAAGGTTCAAAATTCCCCACTGGCTGAAGATGATCTTCATCAAGTTCTGGTTTCCCGGGGCGGTGTGCTTCTTCTTCCTCTGGGGCCTGGGAAATTATATCGGCAATATGCTGGACCAGCTCTTTGTCACCGGCATGGCCCTGGGCATCGTCACCGACGTGATGACCAACAATGTACTCCGGTTCCTGGAGAAGACCCCCGGGGAGAACAGTCCCTTCATGATGTTCCCCAAGAAGGGGTATGCCAGCTTCCCGCTGAACATTTTGTATGCCTACCTGCTGCTGTTTTTGGAGTTCTGCCTCTATTCGCTGATCAACTGGACCTTTGCCAAGATCACCGGGGATACCGAGACCCTGTTTTTGGGCGTGGAGCCGGTGCTCTTCGGCCTGTTCTACATGGGGCTGGACAGCTTGCTCATCGCCGTCAAGCATTCTCTGCAAAGCCTTTGGAAGCGGGGCCGTACCGCAGAAAGGGGTACAGATGGATCACAGTAGAATTGACGATTTTATCCGGGATCTGGTGGCCCGTTCCACCCCCCAGTGTACCGCCTGGAACATGGAGAAGATCCGGGAGGGGAAACAGGCCTCCTGGAACTATATCGACGGGTGTATGCTCACCGCCCTGACGGAGATGTCCCGCATCACCGGGGAGAAGGGGTACTTCGCCTTCGTCCGGTCCTGCGTCGATCACTTTGTGGGGGAGGACGGACAGATCCGGACTCTGGAGCCGGAGAAGGCCAACCTGGACGATATCAACGAGGGCCGGGTACTCTTCGCCCTCTACGACGCCACTGGAGAGGAAAAGTACCGCCTGGCGGCGGACACCCTCCACCGGCAGCTGGAACACCAGCCCCGGACCTTTGAAGGCAACTTCTGGCACAAGGCCATCTATCCCAACCAGGTTTGGCTGGACGGGATCTACATGGCCCAGCCCTTCCAGGCCCTCTACGCCACCCATTTCGGCGGCGGGGACTGTTCCGACACCGTCCGGCAGATCCGCACCGTCCGGCAGCGGATGCGGGACGAAAAAACGGGACTTTACTACCACGGCTACGACGCCTCCCGCGCCGCCTTTTGGGCGGATCCGGAGACCGGGTGTTCCCAAAACTTCTGGCTCCGCTCCCTGGGCTGGTTTGCCGTGGCGCTGGCGGATCTACTGGAGATCGTGCCGGCGGAGCAGGGCAGGGAGGAGCTGGCTGAAATTTTCACCGGCCTGATGGCCTCCGTTTCCCGGTACGCCGATCCGGAGACCGGGCTGTACTGCCAGGTCCCGGACCAGATCGGCCGGGAGGGCAACTACCTGGAGACCAGCGGCAGCGCCATGATGGCCTACGCCATGCTCAAGGGCGCCCGGCTGGGCGTACTGGGACAGGAATATGCCGCCAAGGGTCAAAAGACCTTCAGCGGCATTGTGGAAAAATATTTGCGCTTCACCGAAAACGGCCTGAACCTGGGCGGGATTTGCCTGGTGGCGGGCCTGGGCCCGGAGAACAACCGGCGCAGGGACGGTTCCTACGCCTATTACATCTCCGAGCCGGTGGTGGAGAACGACGCCAAAGGGGTAGCGCCCTTTGTCCTTGCCTACACGGAGATCAAGCGCCTCACGGCATGAGCTTCATGGTATCCGAGTCGGTAATGGGAGGCTCCGGGTTTTCCTGGGCGTATTGACGGGGGGACACGCCGTACTTCTTCTTAAATAACCGGGAGAAGTACAGCGGCTCACTGAAGCCGCACAGCCGCGCGGTATCGGTGATGCTTCCCTTCCCACGGGACATGGTCAGCGCGTTGGCCGCGCTTTCCAGACGCTTTTCCATGAGATATTGGTTGGGCGTCATCCCGGTTTCTTTCTTGAAGAGCTTTTTCAGATACTCGCAGTTGAAGGGGAGGCTCCGCAAATACCCGCTCAGGTCGAACCGGCAGTCCGGGTAGTTTTGCAGGATGCTGCACTCGATCTCGTGTACCACCTCGCTGCGCTGCCGTCCCGGCTGCTGCTGGGCCAGGAGTGCGGCGATGAGCTGCCCGTACACGGGCAGGAGGGTACGGCCCTCCTCGCTGCGGGAGTAGTAGTAAAAAGCCGCTTGGAAGGCGCTGAGCAAAAAACCGTTGGGATCGCAGTGGATGATCATCGGCTCCGGATCGGTCAGGCTGGAATCCGTCAGATTGATGTGGATGTTGGTGAAGCCCTCCACGCTCCGATTGGCATGGGGCAGCCGGGGCGGAATCACGGCGATGTCATTGGTGGAATAGTGCAGGACCCGGTCGTCAAAGATCAGCCTTCCGTTGCCGCTGGTGCAGAAGATCAGTTCCCAAGTGCTGTGGATATGGCGGGAAACCGTCATCGTCAGCGCGTGCTTTCCGACATAGACGATTTTATTCATTTCAGAACTCCTTTCCCAATGGTCTGTGAAATATATTATCACAAAATGTCGGTTTTGTCCATATCCATTTTATAAATGACGGAGTCCGCCGCATTTGGTAAAAGTAAATCTATCATGGTAAGGAGACAGAAAATATGTCATACTTAACGCTGAAAAACATCAATAAGATCTATCCCAACGGATATCATGCGGTTCACAATTTCAACCTGGAGATCGAAAAGGGCGAATTTATCGTCTTTGTCGGCCCCTCCGGCTGCGGAAAATCCACCACGTTGCGGATGATCGCCGGCCTGGAGGACATCTCCAACGGCGAGTTCCTGATCAACGGGCAGCGGGCCAACGAATGGGGTCCCCGGGAGCGGGAGGTCGCCATGGTGTTCCAGAGCTACGCCCTGTACCCCCAGATGACGGTTTTCGACAACATTGCCTTCGGCCTCACCCTTCAGGGCGTGGACGAGGAAGTGATCGAGGAGAAGGTGAAGAACACCGCCGCCATCCTGGGCCTGACGGACTATCTGGACCGGCTTCCCCGGGCGCTTTCCGGCGGCCAGCGGCAGCGTGTCGCCATCGGCCGGGCCATCATTCGGAAGGTGGGCGTGTTCCTGATGGACGAGCCCCTTTCCAACCTGGACGCCAAGCAGCGGGTCACCATGCGTTCCGAGATCGCCCAGATCCACCGGGAGACCGGCGCCACCACCATCTACGTCACCCACGACCAGACCGAGGCCATGACCCTGGCGGACCGGATCGTGGTTATGAAGGAGGGCTACGTCCAGCAGATCGGCACCCCCTATGAGCTGTACATGGACCCGGTGAACGTGTTCGTGGCGGGCTTCATCGGCGAGCCGCCCATGAACTTCGTCCGGGGCAAGGTGGCCAAGGGCTGCCTGGCCTTCGGCGCCAATACCCTGGATCTGACTGCCAAGCTGGGCAACCGGGCGCGGCAGTTCGAGGGCAAGGAGCTGGTATTCGGCTTCCGGCCCGAGCACATTGAGCTGGGCAAGCGGGAGAAGGCCTACCAGATCTCCGCCGACGTGGAGCTGACGGAGATGCTGGGCGACAATACCAACGTCTACATCACCACCCAGGACCAGAAGGCCATCCTCAAGGTGGATCCGCATGACACGCCCGAGGTGGACAGCCAAATCACCTTCTCCATCCCCTATGAGCATGTGTACCTGTTCGACGGGGAGACCGAGGAAGTCATCAAGTAAGGAGCGCGCCATGGACATTCGCTATTCTGCCAACCCTAAGGACGTGGAGCGCTACTCCACCGAGGAGCTTCGCCGGGAGTTTTTAATTACCGATCTGTATGTGCCGGACACCGTCCAGGCCACCTATTCCCATGTGGACCGGATGGTGGTCATGGGCATCATGCCCGTCCAGGAGGAGGTGCCCATTGACAAGGGCATCGATATCTGGGCCAACTTCGGCACGGGTTCCTTCTTTGAACGCCGGGAGGCCGGCGTGTTCAACCTGGGAGGCCCGGGCGCCATCCAGGTGGACAATGAGCGCTATGAGCTGGGCTATGAGGACTGCCTCTATATCGCCAAGGGCGCTAAGGAAGTCACCTTCTCCAGCGCCGACCCGGAGAACCCCGCCCGGTTCTATCTGGCCTCCACCCCCGCCCATAAGACCTGCAAAACTACCTTTTTGTCCTTTGAGAACGCCAACCACCGGCCCTGCGGGGAGGCGGAGAACGCCAACAAGCGGGTCATCAACCAGTTCATCCACCCGGATGTGCTGGAGACCTGCCAGCTCTCCATGGGCCTGACCCAGCTGGCCCCCGGCAGCGTCTGGAATACCATGCCCTGCCACACCCACGAACGCCGGATGGAGGTCTACACCTATTTTGAAATTCCCGAGGACCAGGCGGTGATCCACCTAATGGGCCAGCCCAAGCAGACCCGCCACCTGGTAATGAAGAATTTCGACGCGGTGATCTCTCCCTCCTGGTCGATCCACAGCGGCTGCGGCACCTCCAACTACACCTTTATCTGGGCGATGGGCGGAGAGAACCAGACCTTTGACGACATGGATAATCTGAAACCGACGGATTTGGAGTGAGATAATATGGACATGAACGCTTTCCGGCTGGACGGCAAGGTGGCTCTGGTCACCGGCGCCAGCGCGGGCATCGGCTTTGAAATCGCCGCCGCTCTGGCGGAGGCGGGGGCCAAGGTGGCCTTCAACAATACCAACCCCAAGAAGATGGAGGCGGCCATTGCCGCCTACAAGGCCCGGGGCATCGACGCCAAGGGCTACCTGTGCAACGTCACCGACGAGGAGCAGGTCCAGGCTTTGGTGGCGCAGATCGAGAAGGATCTGGGCGTGATCGATATTCTGGTGAACAACGCCGGCATCATCAAGCGCATCCCCATGCTGGAGATGAAGGCCGAGGAGTTCCGCCAGGTCATCGATGTGGACCTGAACGCCCCCTTCCTGATGGCCAAGGCCGTGATCCCCGGCATGATCAAGAAGGGCCACGGCAAGATCATCAACATCTGCTCCATGATGAGCGAGCTGGGCCGGGAGACCGTCTCCGCCTACGCCGCCGCCAAGGGCGGACTGAAGATGCTCACCCGGAACATCTGCGCCGAGTACGGCGAATACAACATCCAGTGCAACGGCATCGGCCCGGGCTATATCGCCACGCCCCAGACCGCGCCTCTGCGGGAGCGCCAGAGCGACGGCAGCCGGCATCCCTTTGACCAGTTTATCGTCGCCAAGACCCCTGCCGCCCGCTGGGGCGAGCCGGAGGATCTGGCGGGCCCGGCGGTCTTCCTGGCCTCCGACGCCTCCAACTTTGTCAACGGCCACATTCTCTATGTGGACGGCGGCATTTTGGCCTACATCGGAAAGCAGCCGTAATATGCGGACCGTCTCCTTTTCCGCCCTTACCGGCAGGGTAAAGGGCTATTTGCAGGAGGAACGGGACGCGGCGGTTGCCCATAAGGTACGCCCCGCCCTGGTCATTTGCCCCGGCGGGGCTTACCGCTACTGTTCCCTCCGGGAGCAGGACCCACCGGCCCTGGCCTTTCTGGCCCAGGGCTATCAGGTTTTTCTGCTGGAATACTCTGTGGAGGCCCAGGCGGGGGCCTATCGGCCCCTCCGGGAGCTGGCCGAGACTCTGGTCCTGATTCGGAAAAACAGCGCCGCCTGGCGCATCGACCCGGCAAAGATCGCCGTCATGGGCTTTTCCGCCGGGGGCCACCTGGTGGCCAGCCTGGGGGCGCTCTGGAACGACCAGGAATTATGTCTACCAGTGGATGCCCGCCCGGACGCCCTGCTCCTGTGCTATCCGGTGCTGAGCGCCTATGAATATGCCCACGATGAGTCGATCCGGTGGGTCACCGGCGGCCGGGAGGAGCTGCGGCGGAAGCTGGACATCCCCTCCCAGGTGACGGCGGACTTTCCCCCCACTTTTTTGTGGCACGGGGGCGCGGACGACAGCGTCCCGCCGGAAAACAGCCTCCTGCTGTCCTTTGCCCTGCGCCGGGCAGGGGTCCCGGTGGAGCTGCACCTGTTTTCAGAGGGCGGCCACGGGCTTTCCACCTGTACCCAGGAGACGGACTCGGCGTGCGATGCCTGCCGCCCCTGGCTGGCGCTGGCGGAGGACTGGCTGAACCGCCGGTTTTCCTTTGTTCCCTGATTTTTATGAAGGAGGAATGGTCATGCAGTTGGGAATCCGTCTGCACGATGTAAATACGACCCTCCCGGAGGCCCAAAGTATGGCCGCTCGGGCGGAAAAGGCCCGAGAGGAGGGCTTTTCCTGTGTTCACCTGGCCTTTTCCAAGGTGATCCGGGGGGTGACCTTTGACGAGGCCGCGCTCAGCGAGGGCTTGGCCTTCTATACCAAGCGGGTCTTTGCCCAGCAGGACCTGGACGTGGCGGTGCTGGGCTGCTATCTGAACCTGGCCCACCCGGACCCTAAGGAGCTTGCCAAGATCCAGAGCCGGTACTATGGCCACATTCGGGTGGCAGCGCTGATGGGCGCGGGGGTGGTAGGCACCGAGACCGGCGCCCCCAACGCGGCCTATCAGCTGGACGAAAACACCCACACCCATGCGGCGCTGGAGCAGTTCATCCGGGGCCTGGCCCCGGTGGTGGAATGTGCCGAACACTATGGCGTCACCGTGGCCATCGAGCCGGTGTGGAAGCACATTGTCTATGATCCCGACCGGGCGGTGGAGGTGCTCAAAGCCATCGGCAGCCGGAACCTGCGGATCATTCTGGACCCGGTGAACCTGCTCTATCCCGGCAATATCGAGCGGCGGGACGATGTCATTGCCGACGCCATCGACAAGCTGGGGGACCAGGTGGCGGTGGTGCATTTGAAAGACTTTATTCCTGCAGGGCAGGACCTAAAGAGCGTCGCCGCCGGCACCGGCCAGATGGATTACGCCCGGATCTTGAAATTTATGAAGGAGCGCAAGCCCTTTATCCAGGCCACCCTGGAAAATACCACCAATGCCAACGCCGTACAGGCCCGGGAGTACCTGGAAGTCTGCTATGACCGGCTGTAATAATCTAAGAAAGGCGGAAATGAACATGGATGTATTGCAGGCAATGGAAGCCCGCAGCTCTACCCGGAGCTATACGGCGGAGCCGCTGACAAAAGAGGAGTTGGACACCCTTTTGAAGGCGGGACTCCAGGCCCCCACCGCTACCAACCGGCAGGAGCTCCACATCACCGTGGTGCCGGGGGACGCGCCGGTGCTGGCCAAGCTGAACGAGAAATTGGGCCGGGGCGGCAGCTTCTACTATAGCGCCCCCACGGTGCTGGTGATCAGCGGGGAGGAGGCCTTCTCCTGGACCCCGGTGGACGCCGGGATCGCCGTGGAGAACATCGCCCTGGCGGCGGAAGGACTGGGCCTGGGCAGCGTGATCCTGGGCTGTGTCAAGGCCATCCTTCGGGGACCGGACAAGCCGGCATGGAACGAGGCCCTGAAGATCCCCCAGGGGTACGCCTTTGAGGTGGCCATTGCCGTGGGCCACAAGGACAAGGAAAAGACGCCTCACACCTTCGACCCGGAGAAGCAGATCAGTTATCTTTAACGCGCCCCACCTTCCCGGCGTGAGGCCATAAAGGGAAAAAGACGGCAGGCTCCGGGTAAGGCCAGATCAGGGCGAAATAATGTACTTTTTGGATACGGCGCGGAGCCGACAACGGCGCCGCGCCGTATCCATTGTCATGTGGCCTTAAAAATTTGGAATTTTACTTTACAGCGGAAGCTTGCCCGGGTATAATGATAGCCGGGAGCGGCGACGGCAAATCCGCAAGTCCCACAATGCCGCCATTCGGAGGGAATCGGCCATGACACAGAAGGAAAGAAGCGCTTATTTGATTGGCGAGCTGCTGAAGGAACAGCCCCAATACCGGGGCATAGAAATCCCACAAGATGAACAGGGTCAGAAGCGGCTGCTCCGCGGCCTGATGAACGTCCGCCCGCCGATGCCGATTGGGGAGGATTTTCTGGCGGTGCAGGACGCATATTTGCAGGAGGAAACCGCCCAAAAAGGCGTCACGGACATCGCCGACCTTACACCCGTGGAGCCGGGGATCTATTTATGGCAAGGCGACATCACCACGTTGAAATGCGGCGCCATCGTGAACGCCGCAAATTCCGGCATGACCGGCTGCTACGTCCCCTGCCACGGCTGTATTGACAACGCCATCCACACCTATGCGGGCGTTCAGCTCCGGCTGGCCTGCGCCGAGATGATGAAGAAGCAAGGGCATGAGGAACCCACCGGGCAGGCCAAGCTCACGCCCGCCTACAATCTGCCCTGCGATTACGTTCTCCACACCGTCGGCCCCATCATCTACGGCGGCGTGACGCAGAGGGACCGGGAGCTGCTGGCCTCCTGCTATCGTTCCTGTCTGAAACTGGCGCAGGAAAACTGCATAAAAAGCGTGGCCTTCTGCTGTATTTCCACAGGGGAGTTTCATTTTCCAAATACGCAAGCCGCGAAAATCGCCGTGGACACGGCGCGGCAGTACAGAGGAAACACAGAGGTGATTTTCAATGTCTTCAAGGATGCCGATTACGAGATTTACCGGGAGTTACTCGGATAACGTAAACCGCCTGCGGGAGGCGTTACGTAGCGCGGACGCCGTGGTAGTGGGCGCGGGAGCGGGACTTTCCACTTCTGCGGGATTCGTTTATACGGGTGAGCGATTTCGGCGGTACTTCTCAGACTTTGCCGAAAAATACGGCTTTTCCGATATGTATTCCGGCGGGTTCTACCCATTTTCCGCGCCGGAAGAATTTTGGGCGTATTGGAGCCGGTATATTTTTATCAACCGTTATATGGACGCACCAAAGCCGGTTTACGATGAACTGCTGGCGCTGGTTCGGGACAAGGATTATTTTGTGATCACCACTAATGTGGATCACTGTTTTCAGAAAGCCGGTTTTGACAAAAAGCGCCTGTTCTACACACAAGGCGACTACGGGCTGTTCCAATGCTCGGAGCCCTGCTGTCAGGAAACCTTTGATAACGAAAAAATGATCCGGCAGATGATGGAACGGCAGAAAAATATGCGAATCCCCTCCGAGCTGCTGCCTGTCTGCCCCCATTGCGGCAAGCCCCTGACCATGAATCTGCGTTCCGACGACAAATTTGTGGAGGACGAGGGCTGGCATTTGGCGGCGGAGCGGTACGGGCATTTTTTGAGGAGCAGGGGGGATGGGCGGATTCTGTTTCTGGAGCTGGGCGTGGGGTACAACACGCCGGTCATTATCAAGTACCCCTTCTGGCGCATGACTGCCCAAAACAAGGCAGCGACTTATGCCTGTATCAACTACGGAGAAGCTGCCTGCCCGAAAGAGATTGCAGGAAGGAGTATCGTGGTTAATGCGGATATCGGGGAGGTCTTAAGCGCATTGCTTGGTAAAACAGACGGTTCGGATGAACTGTAATGTCAAAGGCATATAAGCAACTAAAATATGCAGACGACCTGCCATTAGCAGTTCGTCTTGCAGATTAAGGCAAAAAAACAACAGCATATATCAGAATCTCTCTACTGAAAGCAAAATGCAACGGAAAATATATAGAATACGTTGCAAAC
>CANRQC010000034.1 GCA_947632695.1 uncultured Oscillospiraceae bacterium
TTAGAGCGGCTGATCGCCGACATCATGGCCTTCGTGGGCAAAAAGGTGGAGGAAAACCGGATCGTGGCCCCGGAGGACGCCCCTGCCACCACCAAGATCATCGCCATGGCGGCGCTCAAATACGGGGACCTGAGCAATCAGCCTACCAAGGACTATGTTTTCGACATGGACCGCTTCGCCGCCTTCGAGGGCAACACCGGGCCCTACCTGCTCTACACCACGGTGCGGGTCAAGAGCATTCTGTCTAAATTTGGGGCCTGGGAGGACCTGCCCATCCGGGCCCCGGCCAGCCCCGCCCAGAAGGACCTGATGCGCGCCGTCGCCCGGTTCTGCCCGGCCCTGGAGGGGGCGCTGAGCGCCTCCTGCCCCAGCGTGCTGTGCGCCTATCTATATGACCTGGCGGGGGCGGTGAACCGCTTCTACCACGAGACCCGGATCCTGGACCAGGAGGACAAGGACCTCCAGGCCGGCTCCATCGCCCTGATCGGTCTGGCCAAACGGGTCCTGGAGCAGGGCATGGGCCTGCTGGGCTTCACGGCCCCGGAAAAGATGTGATTCCCAAAAAATTCCTCCCCGAGATGGGGAGGAATTTTTGATCGCTTTACAGAAGACCCAGAAGATGCTGCAAATAGGCCTCCGAGTTGGCGGACATGGGGTAGTTGAGGAGCAGCACGTCGTCCACGCCCATGCGCTCTACAAATTCCGCCAGCTTCAGGGAATCCTCCCCCTCCCCGTTGAACTCCCGGGGGTCCAGGGCCACCACCCGGCTGTAATTGTGGGTCAGGAAAGGCGTGAAGGCGTTGCCGTAGGACTCCTTGATGATCAGGCAGGTCTTACCGGTTTGGGCGCCGGTCTCGATCACGGTGATGGGGTGGTCGCCGCCCAGGAAGCAAAGGTACTTGTTCTGCACGTCTTCATCGACGTGGCTGACGGTACTCAGGTAGGTCTGGGGCTCGGACATATCCGCCGTCTCGTAGAAGGTCATGTCCGTGGAAACGGCGGGCCTATAGTAGTAGACCGTGTCCGGATGATTGTATAGGGCGTCGCTCTGGGGATAGGCGGAGGTGGCCGTGTACAGCGAACCCAAAAATCCCCCCTCCACCTGGCCCTGCTCCATACTGCTCAGGTCCTGGGCCGTCAGTCCCGCCGCCTGGCAGAAGGCGGTGTAGGCATAGTAGGCGCCCAGAGCCGTCCAGTGGTGGTCCGTTCGGAAGTACAGGTACTCGTCCAGATGGGGCAGCAGAGCGTCATAAGCGTCCACCGCCGTCACCCGGCTGTCCAGCTTGGAATAGATCAGATCGATCATGTCTGCCTGGCTGTGGCTGCCGGTGTGCATATCCGCCGGGGAGTAAAACTCGCCGGAGTTGGGGGTCACCAGGTCAAAGACCCGCACATTCGCCGGCAGGGATGCCGCCAGCCGATTGATGGCGTCGGCATAGCTGGCCGAGGAGCCGGCCCCGTAGGACACGATCTCCATGGCCCGATCGCCGATGATCATGGTGGACCCCACGGTAATATCCACGTCATCCTCCCCCACAGCGTTGGTAAAGCTGCCGGTGGTGGGCCGCTGGGACTCCCCGGTCCCCGCGGTGGTGCCGGCGGATGGATCGTCGGTTCCCTGAGGGGTGCCACTGGGGGGCGGCGCCGACGGGCTTCCGCTGGGGTTGGCGCTTGGCAGGGCCTCCCCGTGGTTGCCCACGTTGCCCTGGTTGTCCAGGATCAGGGTGTTCTGCTTTCCGGGGCTGAAAAAGTAGAATTTATTCAGGGTCCGGTTGTGGACCACCAGGGTCTCCCGGGCGGGGAAGGTGTCCAGATAATGGCTGGTGATCCCGCTGAAATAGGACCCGTCCGCCAGGCCCTTCCAGGAAAAGTCCGGCATCTCGGCCAGCTTTCGCTTCTCGGCCAGGGAGACGGTGGGGTCCTCGTCAAAAATCGAGATGGCGCCCACCACCAGCAGCCCGCCTAAAATCGTGAGACAGGCCACGATCCGCACCCAGCTCAGCAGCGTTTCCTCGGGGTACAGTTTGCGCCTGTGGTATTTTCCCTCCATAGTCAGTCTCCTTTAGAAGTCAAAGTAAATCGACGGGCTGTATCCCTCGCCGATGAGGGACATGGTGGCCAGGTACAGTACCCCCGCGCAGAAGAGGCAGGTGACCACCGCGTCCACAATACCAAGCAGGGCGGCGTTTCTTCTGCCGTAGAGCCTCCTTGCCATGCTGCCGCCGGCAAAATTCCGCCAAGCCCGCCCCAGGGTCTGCATGACGGGAGTCGCGCCGAAAATGGCGACCACCAACAGAGGCAGATTGTTTAACAGCCGCAGATTGGTGGCGCTGTCGGTAAAGCCGCCGCCGGCGAAGCCCACCATGGCCGCCAGGGTAGCTCCAGTGTCCGTTAAGTCCTTAAACTGGAAGATCACCCAGCTGATCAGCACCAAAAGCAGGGTCAAAGTATGCCGGAGCCAGCCCGGCACCGCCTCCAGCTGCTTGGAAAAGAGCTTTTCAAAGGTCAGCAGCAGGAAGAAATACACGCCCCAGAGGACATAGTTCCAGCTGGCCCCGTGCCAAAGGCCGGTGAGGGACCAGACGATCAGAAGGTTCAGGATCTGCCGGGGCAGGCCCTTCCGGTTGCCGCCCAGGGGGATATACAGATAATCCCGGAAGAAGGAAGAGAGGCTGATGTGCCACCGCCGCCAGAACTCCGTGATGGAGCCGGCGATATAGGGATGGTCAAAGTTTTCATTGTAATGGAAGCCGAAGATCTTGCCCATACCGATGGCCATGTCGGAATAGCCGGAAAAATCGAAATAGATCCGCAGCATCAGGAAAATGGCTCCCAGCCAAGCGCCCACCACCGTCAGGTGCAGAGTGGCCTGGGCGTCCGCCGCGCCGGTGTCCGCAACCTTTTTGAAGATCTCCGCCGCCGCCCGGCTGGCGTAGTCGGCGATCAGCACCTTTTTCGCCAGGCCCACGCAAGCCCGGCTCATGCCCTCCAGGGCCATCTTGGGCGTGGTATGGCGCTGGGAAAGCTGGGCCTCCACGTCGGCGTAGCGGACGATGGGCCCCGCCACCAGCTGAGGGAATAAGGAAACATAGAGCAGGAACCGGGGATAGGACCGCTGGATCTGCACATTGCCCCGGTAGGCGTCGATCACATAGGACATGGCCTGGAAGGTGTAAAAGGAAATGCCAATGGGCAGCTCGATGGCGGGCACCGGAATTGCCAGGCCTGTCACCGCGTTGAAGCTGGAAACCAGGAACCCCGTGTACTTGAAGATCCCCAGCAGCACCAGATCCGCCGTCACCGCCAGGACCAGGGCGGTCTTTTTCTGACTTTTATTCCCCATCATCCGCCCGAAGCGGTAGTTGAGCCAGGCGGAAAAGGCCAGGAGCAGCACATAAACCGGCTCTCCCCAGGCGTAGAAAATCAGGCTGGCAATGAGCAGCACCCAATTCTTGCCCTTGAGACCCGGAACCAGGAAATAGGCTGTCATGGTCAGTGACAGAAACACGAATATAAAGATCAAATTTGAAAATTCCAAACCGGGGCCCCCTCCGCTTTTCTCTCTGATGACTATTTTAGACAAAATAACCTGGGATTGCAAGTCCCAAGGGCATAGTTTTTCGACGAAAATCCAACTGGAAAATTGTGCAAAATTTTGTAAGGAGAAAACATAATCAGAATACATAACCAGATGACATAATATTTCCCAGGCCTGATTTTCAATTTTATTTTACCGGGAATTGCATCGGAAATGCATCCAATTTAGGCGCGGAGGAAAAAAGCGGTCCCATTTTGCGGAAAAGCGCCATGGAGGAATTTCCATGGCGCTTTTCCGTTCCTTACTTCTGCATCCGGAACACCGCGGTGCCCGGGGCGCTCTCCGCCAGGTTCTTCACCTGGTACATGGTCATGGCCACCTGCTCCCGGGTCATGGGCGCGTTGTGGTCCAGGGCGATCCCCTCCTCCGCCAGAGCCGCCAGGGCGTTCACCGCCCAGGCGGGGGCGTCGGCGGAAACGCTGTCGCCAGGCTGGGCCGGCAGGCTCAGATCCAGGGCGTTCTGCATCATCACCGCCGCCTCGGCGCCGGTAATGGGCATCTGGGCGTCAAAGCCGCCGGTCTCCTCATCGCCGGGGATCCCGGCGGTCAGGCCTGCCCGGAGGGCCGCCGCCAGATAGGGCTGGAGCCAGGCGGGCGCCTGGGGTTCTACCCCGGACACCGCCGTGCCGTCCACCGGGATCTCCAGGACTTTAATCAGCATGGTGAGAAACTCTCCCCGGCTCACCACCTTGTCCGGCTGGAAGCAGGCCATGCCGCCCACCTTCTCCCCCTCAAAGAGGCCGGAGGAGCGCATCCACTCCGCCGCGAAGCCGCAGGAGCGGCCCTGGGTGTCGGAATACTGATTGGAGTCCGTGGGCTTGAGAATCTGCACCGTCACCGTGGCCTCCCGGGACACGTTGCCGGCGGGGTCCGTGGCGGTGTAGGTGAAGGAGTCCACCCCCACCTTGTTCTTCTTGGGCGTGTAGACAAAGCTGCCGTCCTCCCGGATCTCCACCTGGCCCCGCTTGGGCTGGCGGAGAACGGTGTAGGTCATGGCCTTGCCCTCCGGGTCCCGGACCTTCAAGATCCCCTCGTTGGGCAGGTTCTTATAGGTCTCCATGGCGAAGTCCTCCGCCACAGGGGCCTTGTCCTCCCGGCCCCGGATGGACAGGGTCAGGGTGGCGGAAGGATCTACCCGGTCCGGGTAGATGGGCAGGAAGGTCAGCACCGCCTCCTGATCCTCCTGGGTGGAAAGGGTGTTGAACGTCAGGCTGTCAAGCTGCTCATCGGTGAGAATGTCCCCTGCCCGCAGCACCCGGCTGCCCAGCATCACCGTGCCGGTGGCGGCGTCCGGCAGGGACACCACACAGATCCCCGCCAGCTCCTGGCCGAAATCGTTCGCGCTGAAGCAGTAGACCTCTTCGCTGTCCACCTCCGCCGCCAGGGCGGGGGCGGTCATGCCCAAAATGCCCAGCAGCGCCAGGCTCAGGCAGACAATACGTTTTGGAAACATGGAATAGCCTCCTAAGTGTGAAGTTTACGCTGGTATTGTTTGCCGGTTCTGAGAAAAATATGCACCCGTAGGAAATTTTTTACTGAAAAGCCGGCGATTGATTTTCCCCTTTTCCTGTGGTATAGTGAAATGGAGAAATGAACGGAGGCGAAATTCCATGTTTCGTGAAATGAGAAGAAAGGACCGGGCCCTGGCGGAGGCCCAGGTCTGGGAGGTTCTGGAAAAGGGGGAGTATGGGATCCTGGCGTCCTACGGGGCCGACGGGTTCCCCTACGCCGTTCCCTACAGCTACGCCGTCCTGGACGGGAAAATTTACCTCCACTGCACCGCCGAGGAGAGCCACTGCAAGGACAATCTGCGCTACGCGCCCCAGGTGTGCTTCACGGTCGTGGGGGAAACGGAGGTGCTGCCGGCCCGGTTCTCCACCCGCTACGAGAGCGTGGTGGTTTTCGGGACCGCGCGGGAGATCCTGGACCCGGCGCGAAAGAACGCCGCCCTGATGGCCCTGGTGGATAAATACTCCCCCGAATATCAAAAGGAAGGGCTGGAATACGCCGTGTCCGCGGCGTCCGTCACCTCGGTGATCGAGATCACGCCCCTGCATATGACGGGAAAGGCCCGGAAAAGCAGATAGCCCCGCCGACCTGCCCGTTTCCCCTACTCAGAAGCGTGCGCCCCACCCGCCGAAAACGGCGGGCGGGGCTTTGCTTCTTCCTTGACACCCTGGGAGGAAAATGGTACAATTCTGTTATCAGAAATCGAAAGGCGGCGGCAAATGATGGAGATTTTGGTCATCAACGGCAGCCCGGAGGCACGGGAAGCTGCCCGCACCGGGGCGCCGGAGCAGGTCTTCCCAATGGCGGCCGCCGACGCCGCCGGGGCCGAGCCCACCAAGCTAAAGCAGTGGGAGCGAAAGCTGCTGGATCTGGGTCTGCGGAACAACCTGATCAGTATGCGGTTGTCCGGCTCCGCCGTTCCCATCCTCGCCGCCTCCCTGGACGAGCTGGAGGACGCCCTGGCGGAGGGAAGCGATTTTTCCATCCTGCCCCGGCCCCAGGAATATGTGCCCGGGGAGGGGCCTGCCCAGACGCCCCAGAGCTGCCGGGAGCTGATCGCCTCGGAATTTGGGGGCAAGCGCCTCCGCTCCGCCATGATCGAAGGAGAGCTAAATAAGGCGGTGAAGGAGCTGTACCGGGCCTCCCGGTCGTCGTTGGAGGAAAACGGCGCCAATACGTTGTATCTGGCCCTGGGCCTTCTCAAGTGGTATGAGTCCCCGCGAAGCGCCAAGGCACGGTACGCCCCGCTGATCCTGCTGCCGGTGGAGCTGCTGCGCCGCAGCATCCGCCAGGGGTACACCCTCCGGCTTCGGGACGAGGACCCCCAAATGAACATCACCCTGCTGGAAAAGTTAAAGCAGGATTTCCATATTACCGTTACCGGGCTGGATCCCCTGCCCACGGACGACAAGGGCGTGGACAGCCGCCAGGTGTTCACGGTGATGCGCAGGGCCGTGATGGACCAGCCCCGGTGGGACGTGGTGGAGAGCGCCTATCTGGGTATTTTCTCCTTTAGCCAGTTCGTCATGTGGAACGATCTGCGCAACCGGGCCCAGGACATTGTCCAGAATCCCTTGGTGAAAAGCCTGATGGAGGGCCGGCTGGCCTGGGAGGCCGAGGAGATGGAGATCCCTCAGACCGTGCCCGAGGAGGGGGTACTGCTGCCCATTCCGGCGGACGCCTCCCAGCTCTACGCCATCCGCTCCGCCGCAGAGGGGGCCACCTTCGTGCTTCACGGTCCCCCCGGCACCGGCAAATCCCAGACCATCACCGCCCTCATCGCCAACACCCTGGCCCAGGGGAAGACGGTGCTGTTCGTTGCGGAGAAAATGGCGGCGCTGGAGGTGGTGCAGCGGCGGCTGGAGGCCATTGGCATCGGCCCCTTCTGCCTGGAGCTCCACTCCAACAAGTCCAAAAAGCGGGACGTGCTGGAGCAGCTCCGGCGGGCCACCGAGGTCACCAAGGTCACGCCTCCGGAGGCCTTCGGGCGGAAGGGGGAGCAGCTGGCCCAGACCCGGGCCCAGCTGGACCGGTACGCCAAGGCCCTGCACCGGATCCAGCCCTGCGGGGAGAGCCTGTTTACCCTGATTAACCGCTATGAATCCCTGCGCTCCGCTCCGGAGCTGCCCCCCTTCCCGGAGAGCTTCCTCTCGGGCGCCGACGCCGCCACCCTGGAAACCCGGCTGCGGATTCTGGAACAGCTGGTGTCCGCCGGGCAGGCCATCGGGCACCCCCATGACCATCCCCTGGACCCGGTGGGCCAGACTCAGTACACCCAGCAGCTTCGTTTTTCTCTGCCTCAGAGAATTGACGACTGCCGCCGGGTCCTCGGGCCCTTCCGGGAGACGCTCCAGGCCCTTTCGGACGCTTTGGGCGTTCCCATGCCCCGCCGAGAGTCGGAGATCCGCCGGTTCTCGGCGGTGGCGGAGGAGCTGCAAGCCTGGCTGGCCTTTCCCCGGAGCTGGGGAAAGCGGGAGGAGCCGGAGTCCTATTTCCGGGGAGTCCGGGCCCTCTGCGCCCACCTTCTTTCCGCCGGGGAAAAGCGCGATCTTCTGCTGAAAAACTGGCAGGAGGAGTTTCTGCGCCAGGATGGGAAGGCACTGGTCCGGAGCTGGGACAATGCGGCGGAAAAGTGGCTCCTGCCCCGGCTGATGGCCCAAAACGGCCTAACGCGGCGGCTGGCGCCCTTCGCCAGGGGAAAAATCGACGCCGGCGCCCTCCGAGAGGCGCTGGCGCTGCTGGCCGATTATCAGCGGGAGCTATTTGAGGCGGAAAGGCTGACAGGGTCCTTTGGAGACGAGACCTTCTTCTTTTCATCGGACCCCTCCGCCATGGACCGGGCCGCCCAGGCCGCCTGGGACAGCGCGGTAAAGCTGGACGACGCCTTGGGAGCCCGCGCGCTGCGCCTTGGATTTGCCGGAGACCGGGCGAAAAAGCCGGCTTTGGAGGCGTATTTGGCCGCCGGCAAGGCCTTCCGGGAGGCAAAGGGCGCGCTGGATCAGGCGCTGAACCTGTCCTGGGAGGATTCTGGGGATTTCTTTGATGGCCAGGCCCAAATGTACGACACGCTGCAAAGCAATTTACAGAATCTGAAAGATTATATCGCATGGAACGCCATGGCGGAGGCCGCCGCCAACGCCAAACTGGGGGCCGTGGTGGACGCCTATCGGGCGGGTCTGGCCCACGACGAGGTATTGCCCGCCTATCAGAAGACCCTGGCCATGGGCCTGGCCCGGCAGACCATCGACCGGGAGGAGGCGCTGCGGAGCTTCTCCGGAGCGGTCTTCCAGGAGCAGATCCGCCAGTTCCGCAAACTGGACGGAGAACTCACCAGGCTGACCCAGCAGGAGATCTACTGCCGTCTGGCACAGCGGGTCCCCAGCTTTGCCCGGGAAGCGGCCCAGAGCTCCGAGCTGGGCATTCTCCAGCGAGCGATCCGCAGCGGCGGCCGGGGTGTGAGCATCCGCCGGCTGCTGGATCAGCTCCCCAATCTGCTGCCCAGGCTGTGCCCCTGTATGCTGATGAGCCCCATTTCCGCCGCCCAGTATTTGGATCCGGCCCGGCCTCCCTTCGATTTGGTGGTGTTCGACGAGGCCTCCCAGCTGCCCACCTGCAAGGCGGTGGGGGTGCTGGCCCGGGGCAACGCCGCCGTCATCGCCGGAGACCCCAATCAGATGCCACCCACCTCCTTCTTTGCCTCCAATAATCTGGACGAAGACAATCTGGAGCTGGAGGATCTGGAAAGCATTTTGGACGACTGCCTGGCCCTGAACCTTCCCCAGACCCACCTGCTGTGGCACTATCGGAGCCGCCATGAGAGCCTGATCGCTTTCAGCAACGCCGAATTTTACGAAAACCGGCTCTATACCTTCCCCTCGGCGAACGACCGGGCCTCCAAGGTGCGGCTGGTGCCCGTAAAGGGTACCTTCCGCCGGGGCAAGCAGCGGCAGAATCCGGAGGAGGCCCAGGCGGTGGTGGCGGAGCTGAAGCGCCGCTGCCACGATCCCCAGGCGAAAATGCAGAGCGTGGGGGTGGTCACCTTCAACATCCAGCAGCAGAATCTGATCGACGATCTGCTGAGCGAGGCGTGCGCTTCCGACCCCGAACTGGAGGCCTGGGCCTACCACGCCCAAGAGCCGGTGTTCATCAAGAACCTGGAAAACGTCCAGGGCGACGAGCGGGACGTGATCCTGTTCTCCATCGGCTACGGCCCCGATCCCGAGGGGCGGATCTCCATGAATTTTGGCCCGCTGAACCGGGACGGGGGCTGGCGGCGGCTGAACGTGGCCATCACCCGGGCCCGGCAGGAGATGACGGTGTTCACCGCCCTGTCTCCCGAGCTGCTGGATCTGTCCCGCACCTCCGCCCGGGGTGTGGCGGCCCTGCGGGGGTTCCTGGAATACGCCGGGCGCCAGAGCCTTCCCCAGAACGAGGGGACTGTCCGACCGGAGTCCGACGGGCCCGGCATCGTCCAGGCCATATGCGACCACCTGGCGGGGCTGGGCTACCAGACCCAACAGGCCGTGGGCCACTCGGCGTACCGGATCGACATCGGCGTGGTGGACCCGGAGAAACCGGATACCTACCGGCTGGGGATCCTCCTGGACGGCCCGGTCTATCGCGCCGCCAAAACCACCCGGGACCGGGAGCTGGCCCAACAGAGCGTGCTGGAAGGCCTGGGCTGGCAGATCCATCGAGTCTGGGCCATGGACTGGTGGGATAACCGGGAGCGGGAGCTGGCGCGGATCGAGGAGCTGCTGAAAAGTCCTATTCCCACCCCGCCGGAGCCGGCGGAGGAGCCAGTGGAACCGGCACCGCTATTGGCGCAAAACGCCGCTCCCAAAAAATCCGGGCTGCCGTTGTATCTGCCCGCCGCCCTGAAAGTCACCCCCATGACCGCCGAGGAATTTTTACTTCCCAGGAACGCCCAGAAAATCCGAAAAAAGCTCCAGACGGTGGTGGACAAAGAGGCCCCCATCAGCCGGAGCCTGCTGACCCGCCGGGTGCTGCAAAGCTGCGGCATCAGCCGGGCCGGAAGCCGGGTGCAGAGCTATCTGGACGGGCTGATCCGGGAAATGGGCCTGGTGGAAACTAGCCGGGAGGATCAAACCTTCTACTGGGCCCGGGAGCAGGAACCGGAAAAGTACCTCCTCTACCGGGTCAGCGCCACGGAGGAGGACCGCCGGGAGGCCAAGGATCTGCCGGTGCAGGAGGCCGCCGCGGCGGTGTGCCAGGTGCTCCGGGAGCAGATCAGCCTTTCAGAAGAGGACCTCTATCGGGAGGCGGCCAAACTACTAGGCTACGCCCGGCCGGGGGCGGCGGTGACAGCCCTTCTGCGGGAGGCGATCGCCTACGCCGCCGAAAAGGGCCGGATCCAAACGGGAACCAATGGCTGTTATGTCCTTACAGAGTAGAAAAGCGGGAAACCGGAGCCGGTTTCCCGCCTTTTATAGGTTTTCCCGCAAAATCGACGCCAGGAGCTTCCCGATCCCCACGTTGTAGCCCGCCGCGGCGAAGCGGCACGCCCCGTCCCCGCACAGAAGGGTCAGCGGAAGCAGGTCCGGCGGGGCAAAGACGTTCCGGGCCAGGGTTTCGGGGGTCTCGGGGTCCGCCGCCAAGCGCTCCGCCCCCGGAAAGGGGGGAATGGGCGCCGTCCCCTCCGGCGCAATCAGCAAAACCCGGCAGGGCAAGGGGTTTTCCGCCAGCTCCAAAAGCAGATGCTCCGTGGGCTCCCGGCCCGGCTCCACAAAGCACAGCAGCTGCCAGCCGGTCAGCAGCCGGCGGCTGTCCCGCCAGGTCCCGCTTCCGTCTCTCAGCCGGAACACCGGCAATGGCCGGGAGATGGTCAGCTGTTCCCGGGCGGGCTGGGGGGCGGCGAGGGCCAGCCTCGTTTCCCCGGCTTCCAGGGACAAAATCCACTCCCGGAGCAGCTGGTCGCCGTTGGGCAGCCGGGCGGCGGCCATGGCACGATAGCGGCCGGGGGGCAGAAGGCCCGTCCAGGTCTTCCCCGGCGCCACCGTCACCAGAGGGGCCTCCCCATCCCATTTGGACAATGTCACCGGCTGGCCCTGGGCCTCCAGGGTCAGCCTTGCCGTCCTGGGGCCGTAGATCGAACGGTAGGCCCCGTCCCGGTAATACTCCGGGCTTTCGTCCAGCGGCGACAGCCGGGCCGGAACGCCCAAGCAGCGGCAGACCGCGCAGAACAGCACCGCCAGGGAGGCCGGGTTTCCCTCCCTCCCCGCCAGGGTGGCCAAGGGCGAGGCGGTCAGGGTGGGGTGGCTGTCCACCACCCGAAAAGTGCCCAGCCAGGCCCCGATTTCCCGGGGGTCCGCCTGGAAACGCCGCCGCTGGTCCGGCGTCAGCCTGTCTCGCAGGGTCCGCCGCCAGGGCCTTAACGGTTCCCGCCCGATCCGGGGGCACAGCAGGCCCTGGGAAAATACCGGCTCGGGGAACCGGCCCGCCCAGGCAAACGCCTCCGCCGCATCCGCCAAAATCAGGGGATCCACCGGCGCCGCCCGGTCCTTTTCCGGCAGCGTCGATAGCACCCGCTCGTCGGCGGCGCTTCCGGGGACCCCGTGGGGCCGGATTTTTCGCGCCCGCTCCGCCGCCGCCTGGGTCCAGAAAGTCCGGCGGGCGGCCCGCTGGGCATCTGAAAGTGGCTCCGGGGGTTGGGCATTGCCCACAGGGGCGGGGAACAGCAGGGTCCGCTCCCCCATTTGGGGGCCGGTGAGGTGAATTTCCCCGAAGGAGACGGTTGCCGTGTCGAAAACCGCCTCCCCCAGGTCCCCTTCCGGGCAGTAGCAGCGGATGTGGACGCCTCCCAGGCCCAGGCGGAGGCGGGCAAGGCCCTGATCGTCGGTCCGCTTCTCCCCGATAGGGAGCCAGGCCCCCAGGTTGGTCACGCTGTATACGACCTTTGCCTTGGGAATCGGGCGGCCTTGGGTATCCGCCACCCGCACCGTCAGCACCCGGGTGGGGGCGTACCGGGCGGTCCGCACCCGGTAGAGCAGACCGTGGCGGAAATAGGCGTCCGGGTCCTCGGGATCTTCCGGCGGCGAAGTAAATTCCCGGCTGTGGATCATCATGGCCCGGCTGGCGGCCAGCTGGAACCAGCCCCGGTCCAGCACCGGCTCCGGCTCACAGGCCCCCATAAAGCGCCAGTTCTCCCCGTCATAGACCTCCACCCAGGCGTGGTTGTCGTCACAGTGGGACCACCAGGGGCAGTAGACCTGCCGGGCGGCGATGCCCACGCTCCGCAGGGCGTTCACCGCCAGCACCGTCTCCTCCCCACAGCGGCCCCAGCCCCGGCGGTACACCTCCATGGCCGAGGAGGTCCGCTGGTCGGTGCTTCGGTAGGTCGCCTGCTCGGCGCACCACTGATTCACCTCCAAAATGGCCTGGGGGAGGGTCTTCCCCTGAATCCTGGGGGTCAGAGCCCGCCGGAAAACCTCCCGGCAGGGCTCCAGAAGCTCGTCGTTGATCCGGGGATAGGCAACAAAGCGGAAAAACAGTTCCTCCTCCAGTTCCCCGCACCAGGGGAAGGTCTCCCGGACGATCAGGGCCTGCCCCAGCTCCCCCCGGAAGAAGTCTTCGCCGTACTCTGCCCTGTCCGAGAGCGGCAGGGAGTCCAGAATCCTCCGGAGCAGGCGCTCCTCCCCGGCCGTCACGGCAGCTCCTCCCACAGTGCCGCCTTGGCCTGGCGCACCTTCTCGGCGGAGGTGCGGTAGAGCTCATACTCACTGATCCCGGGCAGGCCCATGGGCACGCCAGGGCGGCGGTAGGCCATGGGACTGTCCAGGGTCACTTTCCCGCTCATGTGGAAGGCCCCCGCCGCCGGCAGCTGCCGTCGGATTTCGCGGATGGCCGCCGCGTGTACTCCCGCGCCGATGAGAATTTCCACATTTCCCCGGTGGGCCAGCAGCATTTCCAGTACGTTCAGCCCGCCCAAACAGTCCGCCGCCTGGCCGGAGGTCAGGATTGTGTCCACCCCCAGGGCCTGGGCGTCGAACAGCGCCTCCATGGGGTCCCGGCACAGGTCAAAGGCCCGGTGGAGGGTGCATTTTTTCCCCCGGCTGTGGGCCAAATCGACAAAATACGCCATTTTTTCCCGGTCCAAAGCTCCCACAGGGGTGAGAAAGCCCGTCACCAGGGCGTCCACCCCGGCATCAAGCAGGGCCTGGGCGTCCACGCGCATCACGTCCATCTCCGCCGGGGTGTAGCAGAAGTCCCCGAACCGGGGCCGGACCATGGTGTGGACCGGCAGCCCCGTCTCCGCCTTCACCAGCCGGACCAGCGCCGGGCTGGGGGTGGTGCCCCCGATCACCAGATTGGCGCACAGCTCCAGCCGGTCGCCGCCGCCCAGGGCCGCTTCCCGGGCGGATTCCAAAGAGTCCACGCAAATTTCCAGCACCTTTTCCATCTCTTACCTCCTCAGGGTGATTTCCAGCACCGTGTCCACCGGGTCCGGCAGCACCGGGTCGGGCCCCAGATCGGCGAACACCAGATCGGGATAGTTGCTCCGGACCCAGCTCCTGGCGATGGGCACCTCGGCGTAGGTGGAGAGCAGCCGCATCTCCGCCACGTCCTCCTCCCGGATGCCCAGGATCGGCAGGGGCCCAATGGAATTTTCGTAGATATGGCAGTAGAGCCGGTTCCCCTTCCTGGTGAAGCGGCCAAATTCCGGCTTGGGTAGCTTTGCCTTGCCGCAGCCGTAGACGCTCTCCCCATTGACTGCCATCCAGGCCCCCAGCTTTTCCAGAACCTCCAGGGCCTGTCTGGGGAACCGGCCTCGGCCGTCAGGCCCCACGTTCAGCAGGAGATTGCCGCCCTTGGAGACGCACTCCACCAGCTTCCTTACCACCATGTCCGCCGGCTTAAAATAGCCGTCGTCCCGGGTATAGCCCCAGTTGTTGTTCATGGTGACGCAGGCCTCCCAGACCATATCCCGGCCCTGCCGGTCCCGGAGCCCCTCCGGCGGGATCAGCTGCTCCGGGCAGGCAAAGTCCCCGTGGCAGGGTCCGGGGTCCCCCGTCCAGAGGGAGCCGAAGCCCCCCTCCCCGCTGACCTCCAGGCGGTTGTCGATGAGGATGTCCGGCTGGAGGGCGCGGACCATGCTGACCAGCTCCTCGCCCCGCCAGGTCTCCGCCCGCATAGGAAAATCCGGATTGTCATAGGAAAAGTCGAACCACATCAGATCGATCTTGCCATAGTTGCTGCACAGCTCCCGGACCTGGCCGTGGAGATAGTCTAAATACCGGGAAAAGTCCCGGTTTTCGTTTGAATACCGGGGATCGGCCCGCATGGGATGATGCCGGTCCCCAAAGTGTGGATAGTCCGGGTGGCGCCAGTCCAGCAGGGAGTAGTACAGCCCCACCTTGAGCCCCGCCTCCCGGGCGGCGGTCACATATTCCGCCACAAAATCCCGATGGCAGGGGGCGTGGACGGAGGTGTAGTCCGTCAGCTTGCTGTCAAACAGGCAGAAGCCGTCGTGGTGCTTGGCGGTGAAGACCATGTAGCGCATCCCCGCCGCCTTCGCCGCCTGGGCCCACTGCTTAGGATCGCAGTCCGGGGCGGTGAAGGCGTCAAAATACCGCTGATAATCCTCCAACGGCATCCGTTCGTTGCTCCGCACCCACTCCCCCCGGGCGGGCAGGGCGTAGAGCCCCCAGTGGATGAACATGCCGAGCCGCGCCTCCTGGAACCAGGCCACCCGCTTTTCATAGGCTTCCCGATCAAACCGATACATTTCGCTCCCTCCTTTTTCCCCATTATACATGGTTTTCCCCCCGTTGGCAAATCCTTTATCTTGCATTTTACAGTGAAAAATGATAAAATGAGAAAAATGAGACAAAGAGGCGAAAGGCAATGTTTACCGGCTTCACCCCCGAGGCCATCGATTTTCTCTGGGGCGTCCGCATGAATAACAACCGGGAGTGGTTCCTGCCCCACAAGGAGCAGTACGTCCATGCTCTGTACGAGCCCATGAAGGAGCTGGCCAAGGACCTGTTCCCTATTTTTGAGGACCGGCCCGGCAACCAGATCAAGGTCAGCCGCATCTACCGGGACGCCCGGCTCCACCACCCCGACCCCTACAAGGAGAGTCTCTGGCTCTGCGTGCGGAAGGAGGTGGACTGGTGGGGGGAGCACCCCTGCCTCTACTTTGAAATGCGGCCGGAGGGCGCCTCCTACGGCTTCTTCCTCTGGCAGCCCAAGGTTATGGCCATGGAGGACTTCCGCCGGGACATTGCCGCCCGGCCCGACGCGTTCCTGGACCTGATCGCCCAGGTGGAGGCCGCCACCGGCGCGCCGGTCACGGCGGATCTGTACAAGCGGCCCAAGACGCCGGAGGATCCAAGGCTTTCCCCCTACTTCGCCTGGCGGCGGTACATCGACTGCACCCGCTCCCTGGAGCCGGGGCCGGCGCTGTTCGATCCCCAGCTGGGCCAGCGGGTGCGGGACTTCTTTGAACAGGCCCTGCCGCTGTACGAGTACTTTTATCGCTTCACTCTGGGACAGTAAAAACATAGCCGGGAAGGCAAGGCGCCTTCCCGGCTGGGATTTTTTATGACGAAAATCAGCGGCGGCGGGCAAGGGGCGCGGACTGATCCTGAATGAGCAGCAGGTCTGAAATAATGGAATTGGACACCAAAAAGCCCTCCGGCGTCAGTCGCCAGCGCCCCTCCGAGGTCCTGGCCGCCAGCGCGTGGTCCCGGCAGCGGAACAGCGCCTCCTCCAGGGGGTCAAAGGGCAGCAGGTACTGCTTTTCGTACTCCTCCCGCTCGATGCCCACGGTGGTGCGCAGCCGAGTGATCAGGTACTCCCCCGCCCGCTCCCGGATGGGGATCTCCTGCACCTCCTCCAGCACCGGGCCGTGGCGCTTGATCCCGTCGATATAGGCGTGGAGGTCCCGCACCACCTTGAACCGCTTCCCGGCGAAATCCGAACTGGCGTCGGGGCCGAAGCCCAGGTACTCCCCGCCCATCCAATACTTGAGATTGTGCTTGGAGACCATGCCCTTCCGGGCAAAATTGGAGATCTCATACTGCCGGTAGCCATTTTCCTTGAGGATATTCACGGCGGACAGGTACATATCCGCCTGTACATCGTCGTTGGGAATGTTGCATAGGTCCTTGTAGTCGTACAACGGGGTCCCCGGCTCCACCTTCAGCGCGTAGCAGCTCATATGCTCCGGGGCCAGGGTCAGCACATGGGTCAAGGTGTCCTGCCAGGCCGCCAGGGTCTGCCCCGGCAGGCCGTACATCAGATCCAGGGACAGATTCCGATACCCGGCCCGCCGGATCCGCTGGACGGCGGTGAGGACCTGGGCATAGTTGTGGGGCCGGCCCAGGCGCCGCAGCAGCTCGTCGTTGTCGTTCTGGACTCCCAGGCTCACCCGATTGAACCCCTCCCCCCGCAGGCGGCGGAGGAGCTTGTCGGAAATGGAGTCCGGATTGGCCTCAAAGGTGATCTCCGCGTCCGAGTCCACGTCGAAGGCCCGGCGGGCAGCGGTGAGAATGGTGGCCATCCCGTCCGCCCCGAAATAGCTGGGGGTGCCGCCGCCAAAATACACCGTATCCACCCGGTAGCCCGGGGCCAGGGGCCCGGTCTCCCGAATGTGGGCGCAGATGGCGTCCACAAACCGGTCGATCAGCCGGTCGTCCTTGGTGGTCAGGGAGTAAAAATCGCAGTACTG
>CANRQC010000035.1 GCA_947632695.1 uncultured Oscillospiraceae bacterium
GTGGCCCTCCATGGCGTTGGTGATGTTCAGCAGGCCCTGGGTGGAGAGCTTGCTCCCCCGCAGCACGTTGGCGCCCATGGCCCCCGCCACCAGCAGCGCGGCGGAGGAGCCCAGCCCCCGGCAGATGGGGATGTGCGCGTCGATGTGGATCTTCACCCCCCGCACCTCCTCGCTGAGGGAGGCCAGTACGGCGCAGTAGGAGGTGTAGGCCAGGTTGTCCGGGCCGGTGAAGGCCTCGTCGCAGCCGGTGATCTCCAGCCCCGCCTCCGTCTCTTCAAAGGTCACGTCGGTGTACAGCTTCAGGGCGCAGCCGAAGGCGTCAAATCCCGGCCCCAGGTTGGCGGTGGTGGCGGGCACACGGATGGTACAGCGTTTCATGATTCATTCCTCTCTTTTTCCAATTGGTCAAGCACGAAGGGCAGGATCTCCTCCCGGCGGAGGGACCCGGTGTGCCGCTCCGGCAGGGTTTCCAGGGCGGTCAGATTTTCCGGGGCGGGGAGGCCCGTCCGGGCTTCCAGGGCCCGGAGCTGCCGGAAGCCGTCCGACTCCTCCGGCTTTTCGCCCAGGGCGGTCAGCACCGCCGCCGGGAATTTAAAGGGGGAGGCGGTGGCCAGCACCACCGTTTCCGTTCGGTCCCCGGTTTGGCGCCGGTACCGCTCCGCCGCGTAGAAGCCGGCGGCGGTGTGGGGGTCGCACAGGTAGCCCCATTCCCGCCAGACCCGGCCGATCTCCGCCAGAGCCTCCCCGTCGCCGCACCAGGTCCCCCAGAAGTGGTCCTCCAGCGTCCGGCGGGCCGCCTCCGGCAATTGATAGTCCCCCCGCTCCTCCAGCTGTTCCATCATCCCCCGGACGATCTCCGGGTCTTCCAGGAGCAGATACAGCAGCCGCTCTAAATTGGAGGACACCAAAATGTCCATGGAGGGGGAGAGGGTCTTTTGGAGAGACCGCCGCCGGTCATAGACCCCGGTACGCAAAAAGTCCGTCAGGACATGGTTGGCGTTGGAGGCGCACAGCAGCTTCCCCACCGGCAGGCCCATTTTTTTGGCCAAGAACCCCGCCAAAATGTCCCCGAAATTTCCGGTGGGCACAGCGAAATGGACCTTTTCCCCCATTCGGATCCGGCCCCGGTCCACCAGGTCCCGGTAGGCCCGGCAGTAGTAGGTGATCTGGGGGACCAAGCGCCCAATGTTGATGGAGTTGGCGGAGGACAGCTCCGCCGGAAGGGCCCGGCCCCGGCAGGCCCGGAACACCGCCTTTACGGCGGACTGGGCGTCGTCAAAATTTCCCTCCACCGCCCGGACGGTCACATTTTCCCCGGGCTGGGTCACCATCTGGGCCCGCTGGATCTGGGACACGCCCCCTTTAGGATAGAAGACGCAGATCCGGGTCCCCGGCACGTCCCGGAAGCCCTCCAGGGCGGCCTTGCCCGTGTCCCCGGAGGTGGCGGTGAGGATGTAGGTGGGCTTTTTCTCCCAGCAGACCTTTTTTGCGGCGGTGAGCAAATGGGGCAGCGCCGACAGCGCCACATCCTTGAAGGCGGAGGTGGGGCCCCGGAACAGCTCCAATACTTCAAATTCCCCCGCTTCCACGGTGGGGGTCATGGCCCCGGCGGGAAATTTCCCGGCATAGGCCCGGGCGGTCAGGCCCGCCAGATCCGGGATGTCCGGGAAAAAGGCGGCCAGGATCCCGGCGGTTCGGGCGACGTCGTCCTTTTCCAGCAGCGCCTCCGGCGGAAGGGCCGGGAGCTTCTCCGGCAGCAGCAGCCCCCCGTCGGGGGCCAGGCCCAGGATCACCGCCCGGGCCGGTTCGACCGGGGCGCAGCGCCCCCGGGTGGAGAGATAACGCATAGACACGCTTCCTTTCGGCCCCTTTGCACAAATCCGGGGCGGGAATCGAAAAATACTTGCCAATGTGGCACTATTGCATTTTTCTCAGGGTTATGATATACTGTTTCCGAAAAAAACGCAAGTATTTTTGCCGCCGGAGGCTCATTTCCGGCAAAAAGAGACGGAGGAACCATCTATGCGCATCGGTCTGCTTGGCTTCGGCACCGTTGGCCAGGGCGTCTATGAGCTGACGGGCCCCCGGCCGGATATGCAGGTGGCCTGGGTGCTGTGCCGCAGGCCGCTGTCCCTGCCGGACGCCAAGGTCACCCACGATTTTAACGACATCCTCCTGGACCCCACGGTGGACACCGTGGTGGAGGCCATCGGCGGGCTGCACCCCGCCCGGGAGTACGTCCTGGCCGCCATCCAGGCGGGGAAAAACGTGGTCACCGCCAATAAGGCCCTGGTGGCCACCTTCTACGACGAGCTGCTGCCCCTGACCCAGGAGCAGGGCACCCTGCTGCGCTGCACCGCCTCCGTGGGCGGGGGCATCGGGTGGCTATCGGAGCTGGAGCGGGTCCGGCGGATCGAGACGGTGGAGCAGGTGGGGGGCATCGTCAACGGCACCTGCAACTATATTTTGGACGCCATGACCCGCCGGAGCCTGAGCTATGCCGACGCGCTGTCCCAGACCCAGGCCCTGGGCTACGCCGAGGCCGACCCCACCACCGACGTGGACGGCATCGACACCTGGCACAAGCTGATCGTCTCGGCCAACATCGCCTTCGGGGTGAGCCTGGACATCTCCGCCATCCCCGCCGCCGGCATCCGCCGGATCCGGGGGGAGGACGTGGCCCGGTTCCGGGCCCGGGGCTACACCTGCAAGCTGATCTGCCAGGCCTCCCGGGAGGGGGAGGCGTTCCACGCCTTCGTCCAGCCGGCCCTGTTCCCCCAGGGCGTCCCCGAGGCCACGGTGCCCGAAAACTACAATCTCATCACCCTGGTGGGCAGCACCTCCGGCCGGCAGAGCTTCCTGGGCCAGGGAGCGGGCCGGTATCCCACCGCATATAATGTGGTGCAGGACTGCGTGGACTTCCTGAACGGCCGGGGCTTCTACTGCGCCTACGGCCCCAAGGTCCGGGTGACCAACGACAAGGCCCTGCGCTATTACGTCCGGGGCGGCAACTGGCCCAAAGAGCGGACCCGGGAAAACTGGGACGGCGCCGCCGTCACCGAGCCGGTGCCCATCTTCCAGATGCACCGCTGGCTGAAAGAGAACCCGGAGGCCTTCATCGCCGCCCTGCCGGGGTGAGAAAGGGAGGGATCCCATTTTGCTGAAAGTGACGAAATTCGGCGGCAGCTCCATGGCCGACGCCAAGCAGTACCGGAAGGTGCGGGACATTCTATTGTCCGACCCGTCCAGGCGGGTGGTGGTGGTCTCCGCCGCCGGGAAGCGGAACAAAAAGGACCACAAGATCACGGACCTGCTCTACCTGTGCTACGCCCACACCCTCTACGGGGTGGACTGCACCGGGGTGCTGGAAATGGTCTCCTCCCGCTACATCGCCATCCGGGATGAGCTGGGCATCGACTTGAATCTGGAGGAGGAGTTCGCCGCCCTGAAGCAGCGGCTGGACGCCAAATCCGTGACCCAGGACGAGCTGGTCAGCCGGGGCGAGTACTTCTCCGCCCGGCTCATGGCCGCCTATCTGGGCTTCCAGTTCATCGACGCGGTGGACTGGGTGAAATTCACTCTGGACGGGGAGGTGGACAAGGCCCGGTCCTACGCCGCCCTCCGGGCCATGGTCAGCGGCCGGGGCGTTGTCACCCCGGGCTTCTACGGGCTGATGCCCGACGGGCACATCCGCACCTTCTCCCGGGGCGGCAGCGACATCACCGGCTCCCTGGCGGCGGCGGCCCTGGACGCGGAGGTCTACGAAAACTGGACCGACGTCTCCGGCATCCTCATGGCGGACCCCCGGATCGTCAAGGATCCCCTGCCCATCCCGGAGGTGACCTACGACGAGCTGCGGGAGCTGAGCTATTCCGGCGCCCAGGTCCTCCACGAGGGGGCCATCTACCCGGTGCGGGAGAAGAACATCCCCCTGAACATCCGCAACACCAACGCTCCCGACCATCCGGGCACCATGATCCGGGAGCGGTTCGACTCCAATGCCGATCCGGACCGGTTCATCACCGGCATCACCGGGCGGAAGGATTTTTCCGTGGTGTCCCTGTCCAAGCGGGGCATGAGCAACCAGGTGGGGGTGCTGCGGAAGATCCTCACGGTCTTTGAGCGGCACAACATCTCCATCGACTACACCCCCAGCGGCATCGACAACGTGTCCGTGGTGGTGCCCACCGAGGCCATCGCCGCCAGCCTGTACCCCATTCTGGCGGAGATCCAGCAGGAGGTGCGGCCCGATTCCCTGGTGGTCCACGACCAGATCGCCATCGTGGCCGCCGTGGGTCGGCAGATGGCCTTCCGCCCCGGCATCTCCGGCAAGCTCTTCGGAGCCCTGGGCCAGGCCGGGATCAACATCCGCATCATCAACCAGAGCCCGGATGAGCTGAACATCATCATCGGGGTCGACAACCGGGACTTCGCCCGGGCCATTCAGGTGCTCTATGAGAGCTTCGCCATCTAATTTTTAGGAGGAAACCAATTTGAAGGAATACACCGTCGCCGTTCTGGGCGCCACCGGCGCCGTGGGACGGGAGATGCTGAAAATTTTGGAGGAGCGGAACTTCCCGGTGGGGAAGCTGGTGCCCCTGGCCAGCAGCCGCAGCGCTGGGAAGACCCTGCCCTTCCGGGGAGAGGCCGTGACCATTCAGGAGGCCGCCCCCGGGGCCTTCCAGGGGGTGGATCTGGTGCTGGGCGCCGCGGAAAACGACGTGGCCAAGGCCATGGCCCCGGCCATTCTGGCGGCGGGGGCGGTGTTTGTGGACAACTCCTCCGCCTTCCGGCTGGACCCGGAGGTGCCCCTGGTGGTGCCCGAGGTGAACCCACAGGACGTGAAGCTCCACAAGGGCATCCTGGCCAACCCCAACTGCTCCACCATCATCACCGTGACAGCGGTGAACGCCCTGAACGCCATCCGGCCCATCCGTACCATGACCGCCTCCACCTATCAGGCGGTGTCCGGCGCGGGGGCGGAGGGTCCTCTGGAGCTGGCGGCCCAGGTAGGGGCGTTGGGCCGGGGGGAGCAGGTCCAGCCCAAGGTCTTCCCCTACCAGATCGCCTTTAACCTGATCCCCCAGATCGGGTCGGAGCAGTACCTGGGCTACACCAGCGAGGAAATGAAGATGCAGAACGAGGGCCGGAAGATCATGCACCTGCCGGAGCTGAAGGTCAGCTGCACCTGTGTCCGGGTGCCGGTGGTGCGGAGCCACTCCATTTCCGTCAGCTGCCACTTTGACGGGCCGGTTTCCGTGGAGGAGGCCCGGGCCGCCATCGCCGCCGCCCCGGGCTGCCGTCTGGTGGACGACCTGGGGGCCAAGAAGTACCCCATGCCCCTGGACACCTCCGATCAGGACCTGGTCTTTGTGGGCCGGATCCGGCCGGATCTGACGGACCCCAACGGTCTGGCCCTGTGGTGCTGCGGCGACCAGATCCGCAAGGGCGCCGCCACCAACGCGGTGCAGATCGCGGAGCTGCTTCTTTAATAGCGGCAGGACGCTTCACAAGGGGCATCCGCCCTTATCATACGGCAGGCAGGAAGCCATTCCTGCCTGCCTTCCTTTTTACCCCCAGACGGGGATCGGAATCCAACTTCCTACCTTCTTATTTCGGTGCATCTCTCACCGGCAATGCTCCCCCGGAAGGGGTCGGGGGACTTACTTTCTTGTTTCGGCAAGAAAGGAAACAAGAAGCCGACCAAGGGGGCGCTTCGAGCAAAGGCGTATATTTATATTGAGGTATGATTGCCACCGGCAATCATTGTAATTTTGATTCGCTGCGCGGAGCACCACCCCTTGGATTCCCCCGCCGCTCCCCAGTAGTTTAGGCAAACGGAGAACATATGTGGGCTTACGGGTTTCTAACATAGATATGCAATACCTTTAGGCGCAGTGTACTAAGCGGTGCGGTAAAAGTTGCATTAACGATAGGTAGAAGGTATTGCACCAAAATAGAAGTAGAGGCTTTTCTATTTTTTGTGGCACCGATTAAGAAACTCCGCTAGTAAAACTTATCAATCAGCGCTTAGCAAAATTTGGAACGCTGCATTGTAGGTTTCGCAAGTTCACGGTAGACGGGCCGTAGGCCGCCCTCGAATTCCCCCCAGCGCTTCTGGCGAGGCGGCGGGGGGATTCTTAAGGGGGGCGCCTTTGCTCGAAGCGCCCCCTTAAGCCGACTTCTTTGCCCACTTTCTTGCTCGGCGGCAAGAAAGTGGGTCCCCCGGAAGGGGTCGGGGGAGCATTTCCGACAAGGAATGCACTGAAACAAGAAGGTAAACAGGGCCGCTTTTGGGGTTCATAGGCCAGGATTCCCATCAATTTATATCGATATAACTATACTTTTTCATAAAAATTTGTTGATTTTGCTGGATTGGTTATGGACAAACCGAAAAAGTTGCGGTATGATATATTTGTTGAAAGCGCGAAAATCAACGGAAGAGGTGAATGAATCCATGGCGTTTTCCTTTTTCGGCGGGATCCATCCCAAAGAAAATAAGTTTTACGCGGAGGGGCAGCGGGTCCAGCCCTTCCCGGAGCCGGACGTGCTGGTGATCCCCATGCAGCAGCACATCGGCGCGCCCTGCAAGCCCCTGGTCAAAAAGGGCGACCCCGTCACGGTGGGGCAGAAGATCGGCGACAATCAGGGCCTGTGCGTCCCCGTCCACGCCCCGGTCTCCGGCACCGTCAAGGCGGTGGAGATGCGGCCCCACACCAGCGGCATGACGGTGATGAGTGTGGTCATTGAGAACGACCACCTGGACACCCCCTGCCCCGATCTCACCCCCCGCACCCCCGAGGAGGTGGACAAGCTCTCCCCCGAGGAGCTGATGAACATCATCCGGGAGGGCGGCGTGGTCGGCATGGGCGGCGCCACCTTCCCCACCCACGTCAAGCTCAGCTCCGGTATCGGCAAGGTGGACACCATCATTGTCAACGTCTCCGAATGCGAGCCCTACATCGTGGCCGACGACCGGGTGTGCCAGGAGTACCCCGGGGATGTGATCTCCGGATTGCAGGTGGTCATGAAAATTCTGAACCTCCAGAGCGCCCACATCGCCCTGGAGGACAACAAGCCCGAAGCCAAGCGGGCCTTGCTTTCCGAAATCGACCCCAAGACCGGCATCAGCGTGGACATCCTTCCGGCCAAGTACCCCCAGGGCGCGGAAAAGCAGCTGATCTACGCCATCACCGGCCGGGAGGTGCCCTCCGGCGGCCTGCCCGCCGCCGTGGGCTGCGCCGTGTTCAACGCCGGCACCTGCAAGGCCATCCACGACGCGGTTTACGACGGGATGCCCCTGGTTCGCCGGATCGTCACCGTGTCCGGGGACATCGTCATGCAGCCCATGAACCTGATGGTCCCCCTGGGCACCAGCTTCAATGACCTCTTGGACGCCGTGGGCCATTCCCAGAATCCCTACAAGGTCCTCTCCGGCGGGCCCATGATGGGCGTTGCCCAGTTCGACCTGAACGTGACCGTGACCAAGGGCGTCAACGCCGTCACCATTCTGGGGGCCCAGAACCGGTTCTATGTGGCAAATCCCCACTGCATCCGCTGCGGCAAGTGCATGGACGCCTGCCCCATGCACCTGATGCCCCTGATGATGTACCAGGCGGAGCGGAAGAACGATCTGGAGGAGCTGAAGGCGCTGAATCTGCTGGACTGCATCGAGTGCGGCTGCTGCGCCTACACCTGCCCCGCCGGGATCCCCCTGGTCCAGTCCTTCCGCACCGGCAAGCAGCGTCTGCGGGACGCCGCACCCCCCAGACCGGCCCCCGCGCCGGCCAAATCCTAAGGAGGTGGAAAAATGGCTGCTCCCATGAAATACTTCTATGAGCTGACCGTTTCCAGCTCCCCCCACGACCACGGGCCCAACACCACCCAGACCATCATGCGGGACGTGCTGATCGCCCTGACCCCCGCGCTGATCGGAAGCGTCTTCTTCTTTGGCTTCCGGGCGCTGCTGGTGACCATGGTCTCCGCCGCCGCCTGCGTGTTCTTTGAATGGGGCTACCGGAAGCTCATGAAGCTGGACTCCACGGTCTACGACCTGTCCGCCGTGGTCACCGGCGTGCTGCTGGCCTATGTGTGCCCCGTGACCATCCCCTATTGGTGCATCATCATCGGCGACTTCTTCGCCATCGTGGTGGTCAAACAGCTCTTCGGCGGCATCGGCAAGAACTTCATGAACCCGGCCCTGGCCGCCCGGGCCTTCCTGTTCTCCTGGCCCGTGATCATGAACACCTGGGTCAAGCCCGGCATTCAAAACTGGGCGGGGCTGCTGTCCACCGCCGACGCGGTGACCGCCGCCACCCCCCTGGCCGCCATGCACTTAGGGAAGCTCCCCGACGCCTCCCTGCTGGACCTGTTCCTGGGCAACGTGGGCGGGTGCCTGGGGGAGACCTCCGCGCTGCTGCTGCTCGTCGGCGGGGCGTACCTGCTGATCCGGAAGGTGATCTCCCCCCGGATCCCCCTGGCCTTTATCGGCACCGTGGCGGCGCTGGCCTTCCTGTTCCCCCAGGGAAACGACCGGCTCACCTGGATGGCCATGCAGGTCCTGGGCGGCGGCGTGATGCTGGGCGCCATCTTCATGGCCACGGACTATGTCACCAGCCCCGTCACCAAATGGGGCCAGGTGCTCTTCGGCGTGGGCTGCGGACTGATTACCATAATCATTCGCTACTTTGGCGCCTACAACGAGGGTGTGAGCTACGCCATTCTGGTGATGAACGCCTGTGTGGTGCTGCTGGATAAGGTGGGCCGCCCGGTGAAATTCGGCGCGCCCAAGAAGGAGGCGGCAAAATGAAAAAGGAATCCACCTTCGGCTACATTCTGCGGCTGTCGTTGACCCTGCTGATCATCACCGGGGTCATGGCGCTGCTGCTGGGCAGCGTCAACGCCCTGACGAAGGACCGCATCGACCAGATCAACGCCCAGAAGGCCCGGGACGCCCTGGCGGCCGTCCTGCCCGACGCGGCCAGCGCCCAGGAAAAGACCGATTTTTCCGATCCCACCGGCCAGATCTCCCAGATCTATGCGTCGGAGAGCGGCTACGCCATCCAGCTCACCGTCGCCGGCTTCGGCGGCGACGTGGACATGATGGTGGGCGTGGCCAAGACCGGGGAGGTGCTGGGCGTGTCCATCATCTCCCACACCGAGACCGCCGGCCTGGGGGCCGTGGCCGCGGCGAAGACCTCCAACGGCCAGACCTTCCGGGATCAGTTCGTGGGCATGTCCGGGACCCTGGCCGTCACCAAGGACGGGGGCCAGGTGGACGCCATTTCCAGCGCCACCATCACCTCCCGGGCGGTCACCGAGGGCGTCAACATCGCCCTGGCCTGGGTCGCCCAGAACGGGTAAGGAGGGATCGGCATGAATGTGAAAAAGCAATTTATGGAGGGCCTGCTGACTAAAAACCCGGTGCTGGTCCAGCTATTAGGCATGTGCTCCACCCTGGCCATCACCACCAGCCTGTTTAACGGCATCGGCATGGGCCTGTCCGTCACCATCATTCTGATCTGCTCCAACGTGCTGATCTCCGCCCTGCGGAAGGTCATTCCCAACAATATCCGCATCGCGGCCTACATCGTCATTATCGCGGGCTTCGTCACCATCGTGGATCTGCTGCTCCAGGCGTTTCTGCCGGAGCTGTCGGAAAATCTGGGGGTGTTCATCCCGTTGATCGTGGTCAACTGCATCATCCTGGGCCGGGCGGAGGCCTTCGCCTCCAAAAACGGCGTCCTGGCCTCGGCGCTGGACGGGCTGTTCCAGGGCATCGGCTACACCTTGACCCTGATCGTCATGTGCGTCGTTCGGGAGCTGCTGGGCGCCGGCACCTTCGGCGGCGGCATCCTCAACGGCGGCGAGGGCATCCGGCTCCTGCCGGAGGGCCTGCCCGCCATGCAGATGGTCATGCCCGTGGGCGGCTTTCTGACCCTGGGCTTCCTCATCGCCGGGTCCCAGTGGCTGGTCAAGCGCCTGGAGAAAAAGGATAAGGAGGCGGCAAAATGAGCTACATTCAAAGTCTACTGGGGATCCTCCTGTCCGCCGTGCTGACGGAGAATTTCATCCTGGTGAAATTCTACGGCATCTGCCCGTTTATGGGCGTGTCCAAGAAGATGGACACCGCCCTGGGCATGGGCATGGCCGTGACCTTCGTCATGGGCATCGCCTCCGCCGCCACCTGGCTGGTCAACCGCTTTATCCTGATCCCCCTGGATCTGGAGTATATGCAGACCGTGGCCTTCATCCTGGTCATCGCCTCCATCGTCCAGGTGGTGGAGATGTTCCTGAAGAAAAGCGTCCCGGCGCTGTACCAGGCCCTGGGCATCTACCTGCCCCTGATTACCACCAACTGCGCCGTGCTGGGCGCGGCCCTGGTAAACGTGCAGAAGGGCTACGACTTTTTGCAGAGCGTGGTCTACGGCGTCACCGGCGGCCTGGGCTTCACCCTGGCCATCGTCCTCTTCGCCTCCATTCGGGAGCGGGTGAGCAACGCCGAGTGCCCCAAGAGCTTCGAGGGCTTCCCCATCGCGCTGATCTCCGCCGGACTGCTGGCCCTGGCCTTCATGGGCTTCTCCGGCCTGAAGATTTTCTAAGGAGGGGCGAAAAATGACGGAAATTCTCATTGCCATCGGCATTTTGGGCGGCATGGGCCTGATCTTCGGCCTGGTGCTGTCCGTGGCCTCCAAGGTGTTCTATGTGGAGTCCGACCCCCGGCTGGAGGAGCTGACCCAGGCCCTGCCCGGGGCCAACTGCGGCGGCTGCGGCTACTCCGGCTGCGCCGCCTACGCCCAGGCGGTGCTGGAGGGCAAGGCCCCCATCGGCAAGTGCGCCTCCGGCGGCGACGACGCCGCCCAGACCATGGCCCAGATCATGGGCGTCAAGGCCGAGAAGGTGGCCCGCCGGGTGGCCCTGGTCCGCTGCGCCGGGTACAAAGGCGTGGACGAGAACGGCAAAGACGTCGGCGCCAAGATGAAGGGCGAGTACGAGGGCATCCACGACTGCCTGGCCGCCTCCAAGGTGGCGGGCCGAGGGCCCCTGATCTGCAAATTCGGCTGCCTGGGCTTCGGCAACTGCACCAAGGCCTGCCAGTACGACGCCATCCACATCGTCAACGGCGTGGCCAAGGTGGACGACACCAAGTGTGTCGGCTGCATGAGCTGCGCGGCCCAGTGCCCCCGGCACCTGATCATCCCCGTGGAGTACGGCAAGCGGAACGTGGTGGTGGCCTGTGCCTCCCAGGCCAAGGGCTCCGTCACCATCCGGGGCTGCACCGCCGGATGTATCGGCTGCGGCCTGTGCCAGAAGATCTGCCCCAACGACGCCATCCATGTGGACCACAACCTGGCCTCCATCGACTATGACAAGTGCGATTCCTGCGGCCTGTGCGCCACGGTGTGCCCCAAAAAGCTCATCGCCAACACCAAGCCCGAGGCCGCCCCGGTAAAATAATCCCAAACAACAGACAAGAGCCGCTAAAATCAGCGGCTCTTGCTTTTTATGGCTTTCTGGGTGTGCGGAAAGGCCAGCTGGCCTATCCGGGGGGTGTGGGCTGACCTACCGTCCGCCGCCTTGCATGGCGCGGATCTCCCGCAAGGCCTCGTCGTCGATCTCTTCCCTTTTAAAGGCGCGGCGGCGGTCCTCCTCCGTGATGGGCCGAAGAACTCTACAGGGGTTCCCCGCCGCCACCACCATCTCCGGAATGTCCGAGGTGACCACGCTGCCCGCCCCGATCACCGTATTGCTGCCGATCCGGACCCCGGGCAGAATGGTGACGCTGCCGCCCACCCAGACGTTGCTGCCAATGACGACGGGTTTTCCGTATTCATAGCCGCTTTTTCTGGTGTCCGGGTGGACCGGGTGCCCCGCCGTATAGATGGAGACATTAGGGCCGAACAGGCAGTCGTCCCCGATCTCGATGGGCGCCACGTCGATCAGCACGCAGTTGTAATTGGCGAAAAAATTCCTGCCAACGCGGATGTGGGTCCCATATTCGCAGTAAAACGGCGGGATCACCACGACGCCCTGGGAAGAAGGAAGCACCTCCTTCGCCGCCAAGGCGATCTGGTCATACTCCCAGCGGTCCAGGCCGTTCAGCTTTTTCAGCTTTTTCTTGCAGGCCGCCATTTCCGCGAAAACCTGTTCGTCGGCGATGTAGACCATGCCTTTGTCCCGGCGCTCTCCGTTCGTCATATCGATTGCTCCTTTTTGCTTGCTCCGGCGGCCCTTCAATCCAGGCAGTCCGAGAATACCGGCGTGAACTTGGGCACGCCGCAGCGCCTCACAAACCGGGGGCACTTGACCAGGAAGGCGTAGTACACCCTCCGGCCGCACCCCAGCAGGGTCTCGGCGTTGCCCTGGCCCTTGGCCAGGACCACGTCGGCCCGGCGGAAGGCGTCAGCCGCCTCCGGCCCCAGGGCCTCCGGCAGGATGCCGGCAATGTTGCTGCCGCTGTCGATCACCGGGAAGGGGATCCCCACCTGGGCGGCGTCGGCCCGGGTGGCGTCGTTCTGGGCGGGGCCGCCCCGGACGCAGAAGGTGATGGCAAGCCCCGGGAACCGGGCCTGAATGGCCTCCGCCAGCACCCGGTCAAAGCCGATCTCCCCGGCGTTGTCCGTCAGGTACAATAGCTCCTTCGCCCCCGCCAGCTCTGTCAAAAATTGGGCGTAGCAGGCCCCGTCCAGCTCCATTTCAAGAGCGGAGCGGAGCATTTCGTCCAGCTTTTCAAACCGGACCTCCCCATAGAGGGCGGAAAAATCCAGGTAATTGCCTAAAATCGACAGCTTCAGCCCCGCCAGCACCGGGTCCTCCGCCGCCTCCACCAGCGCCCGCAGCCTGGGCAGCCGGGCCAGGACGTAGGCGTTGGAATCCGCCTTCTCCTTGGCGAACCGGTCCGGCCCCAGGTGATAGTGCCGGTCAAAAAGCGCCGCGATCCCCGGGCCGAACCAGGGGGAGCTGGCCTCCGCCGGGGCGGCGGCCAGCAGCGCCATCAGGTCCTTGGCAAAGGCCGTGGCCTGCTCCTCGGTGCCCAGCTCCCGGGCCGCCTGGAGGTGCCGCCCAAGGAGGCACTCCAGGCACACGGTATCGATGGGGACGCTCATACCTTCAGCTTGACCACGATCTTCCGGTAGTCATGGGGCCCGTCCAGGTGGACGCTGGGCATATGGGCGTCCTCGGGGTAGACCACATAGCAGTAGCCCGCGCGGATGTCCATGAAATCGCAGTGGCCGGAGTACATGCCCTTGTCCTTGACGGTGTTGAACTCCCCGGCGGGGGTCAGGGTCTCGGTGGGGGCCCAGCCCACGGTCTCCATGCCCTCAAAGATGTACTGAATGTCCAGATAGTTGTGGTGCACCTCCAGGTCCTGGGTGGCGGCGGGCTTGGTGGTGCCCTTCTGCACCATGATCCGGCCACCGCCCGACAGCGGGTAGGTGGCGGGCTCCAGGCTTTCCAGCCCCGCCACCAGCGCCATGGCCTCCTCCAGGCCGGGGATGATGGGGGCGTACCGCCCCAGGTCCTTCCACGGGCAAACGATCATATTAACCCATCCTTTCCTTATTTTAGCAGAGGAATCAGATCCTCAAATTTTTCGATTTTTCCGTCAAATTCCGCCGGGGCGCCAAAGCCGTAGGCCGCCCAGATAAAGGGGATCCCCGCCTCCCGGGCCGCCTCCAGGTCCAGCTGGGTGTCGCCGATATAGGCGGCGCCGCGGATGCCGTGCCGCGCCATCAGCGTCCCAATGGTCCTTCCCTTGGGCATCCGGGTCTGGCCGTAGCACAGCGTGCCCCGGAACAGGTCCCGCACCCCCAGGGCCGCCAGGCACTGCTCCGGATACCCCTCCTCGCTGTTGCTCACGATGAACAGCCGGTGACTCTTGGCCAGGACCTTCAGCGTCTCCACCACGCCGGGATAGCCTGGGCACCCCCGCTGCCGGAGGAGCCGCCCGCCGGAGGCCATGCACCGGCGCATCAGACCGTACCGCTCCGCCGCCGGAAGGCCGGGAAAGAGCCGGTCGGCGATGTCCCGGTCCACCATGCCGAAGAGGGACCGCAGCTCCTCCGGGTCCACCAGCAGCGCCTCCCGCCCCTCGGCGGTGAGCTGGAGATTGTACCCCTCGGCCAGGACGGCCCGGGTGTCCCACAAGGTGCCGTCAATGTCGAAAATCAGCGATTCCGCCCTCATACCGGCGCCGCCGCTCCGTCCAGGTGCCGCTGGATCCGGCCCAGGATCATGTCCAGGGCCACATAGTTTTTCCCGCCCTCGGGGACCACCAGATTGGCGTATTTTTTGCTGGGCTCCACATATTTTTCGTGCATGGGCTTGACGGTCTGCTGGTACTGCTCCAGCACCGACTCCAACGTTCTGCCCCGCTTGTTCACGTCCCGCTTGATCCGGCGGCACAACCGGATATCCGCGTCGGTGTCCACGAAGATCCGCACGTCCATCAGGTCCCGGAGGGCCTGGTTCTCGAAGATCAGGATCCCCTCCACGATAATCACCGGCTCCGGGACGATGTGGATGGTCTCCTGGCTCCGGTTGTGGACGGTGAAATCGTACACCGGGCAATCGATGGGCGTCCCCTGGCGGAGCTGCTGGAGCTGACGCACCATCAGGTCCGTATCGAAGGCGGCGGGCTCGTCGTAGTTGAGCTTGCAGCGCTCCTCGTAGGTCAGATCGTCGTGGCGCTTGTAGTAATTATCGTGGCTGAGTACCGTGACAGAGCGGCCAAACCGCTGGATGATGTTTTTCATCAGGGTGGTCTTGCCGCTGCCGCTGCCTCCGGCGATGCCGATGACCAGAATATCCTCCATAGTGCCCTCCTTTATTCGCCCGCCGTCCCCAGCAGCCGGGCGCACAGGGCCAGCCGCTCCGGGGAGGGGTCGCTGTTCTCAAAAATCACCTGGCCGGGGCCGTCCCACAGCAGTCCCGCCGCTTCCAGCCGCCGCCGGGTCTGATGGGCGGTGCCGGCGCCCCCGTCGAACAGGGCCGTTCCGGGCAGCAGCCTGCCGATCACCCCGGCGGCAAAGGGAAAGTGGGTGCAGCCCAGCACCAGGGCGTCTAGGACCCCGGCGTAGGGCTCCAAAATAGGCCGAAGCAGCTCCTCCGCCGCCGCCGATTCCCCCAGGCCCGCCTCCACCAGCTCCACCAGCCCGGGCGCGGAGATGGGATAGACCTGGCATCCTGTGCCCACCCGGTCCAGAAGGCCGGCGAATTTTTCCTCCCGCAGCGTCAGCTCCGTGGCCATCACGCCGATGCGGCCGCCGGGGAACCGGTCCACGGCAGGCTTCAAGGCCGGCTCCATCCCCACCACGATCAGATCGGGGTAGGTTACCCGCAAATCGGCAATGGCGGCGGCGGTGGCGGTGTTGCAGGCCACCACCAGGGCCTTGATCCCCCGCTGTGCCAGCTCCGCCGCCGCGGCCAGGGTCAGGGCCCGGGCCTCCTGGGTGGGCCGGCCCCCGTAGGGGGCGTTGGCGGAGTCGCCATAGTATAGATACCGCTCCTGGGGCAGCGCCGAGAGCAGGCTCCGCAGCACGCTGATGCCTCCCAGCCCGGAGTCAAACACGGCAATATATCGCTCTTTCACGGTGAACCTCCGGTTTCTAAAACTTACTCTTATTCTATCAAATCTTCCCGCCGGTTGCAATGCCTCCGCCGTTTTTTTGGCAAATTTGCTACCCTCCCGGCGTTGACAACGGTTTGCCGCCATGGTACAATCATGTTGACGGGGGCCCGGCACATCCGGGGCCGCCCGATCATGCGGGCATGGTGTAATGGCAGCCACGGTGGTCTTAGGAGCCACTGGAGAGATCCGTGCAGGTTCGAATCCTGTTGCCCGCACCAAAAATCGGCAAGCGACTTTAGAAGCTTGCCGATTTTTACTTCTTCACTCTTCACTATTCACTCTTCACTAAAAACGATGGGCCGATTTTTGGGAGGTAATAAGTAATAGGTAAGAGTGAAAAAGTGTGGTGTCCCCTCCGGGGACGATTGAAATTCGCACCGTGAGAGTTCAAATCCATATTCCAGAATGCTGAAAAAATCTTTTTTATTGTGGTTAGACAAACCCTTGATCCGAACCCGTTTCCTGTGGGAGATAGGTTCGGATCACTGCTTTTCTTGGCCCGGCGCAAGGCGGCTCATTTTCACAGCGATGTGAAGAATAGCAAGCATGCCCTATATCTGTACAAAGCGGGAAACCGGCCGCTCTCCACGCTGCGGAGAACGGTCATTTTTACTTGTGGATAATCCCATGCCTTTATCGAAATATGCCAAAATCCCTTGTTTTCATAAAGCCTCCCTGTAATTTTCAAAAAGCTTTCGGCTTTAGAGTCGGGAAAGTTGGCAGGTTTTCGGACGGGGAAAGCGCGGACGACCATGGCATCGTCCGCGCTCTCGCTGTCGGCTGCAAACGGGAATTTACCGAAACTTCTCCAGCCGCAGCAACCCTTCGGCATCCGGCGTAGTGATCCCGTTTTTATAATCATAGCCCATTTTGCGATAGAATGGCACAGCTGTGATCGAGGCGGGAATTTCTATCCGCTTTGCTCTTAAAAAGTATTCATCTTTTTCGAGCGTTTGAATGATTTTCCTGCCGATTCCCTGTCCCTGATATTCAGGCAGGACAAAAATAGTAAACAGACTGCTCTCATC
>CANRQC010000036.1 GCA_947632695.1 uncultured Oscillospiraceae bacterium
GCGAGAATTTCAAATAGTCTGTCGTACAGATCGCTTTCGCTGATGGGAAAACGGATATCCGTTTCGTGGCCGGCGTTCCCGACTTTGAGTTTAATCATAACTTTAAATCTCCTCCTTGAAGTGAATGGCGTTGAGGCCAAGCCGCTTGATCGCCATGGCGTTGCAAATGAGGGTAAAGGTTTTCGGCGGAATCAGCTCGGGATCGGCAAGGTCGCTGACCGTCAGGTGCTTTGTGCCAAGGTAGAGATCCTTTGCCGCGCAGAGGAGGGTGTAGCCGCTTTCTGTGCTGTCCTTCGGTTTGAAGCTGTCGAACTGAATCTCATCCCGTTCTACAAATTTTCTGATCCGCGTCCAGAGCTTGTGTTCCGCCGTCAGCAGATACAGCGCCGCCATGAGGGCCTGGTCCTTTTGGTTCAGGCGCTTGATTGCCTCGGAAAATACGACGCGGTGTTTTTCGTTTCGGTACTCCATAAGTGCTACTTCCTTTCCTAGAAAATAAAAAAAGAGCCGACCGTTAAAAAAACGATTGGCTCTGAAAAAAAGAAAAGCAGGCGGGATTTTTCCTGCCTGCTGATCTTAACTTTCGCGATATTCAGCTTCCACGAGGGTTCAAGTCTACAAAAAGCGGAAAAAACGCATTTTATATCTACGGTTTTGAATCCCGAAATTTCGCCCCATTAAGCGCCGAAAAGCCTTGCGGCGCAAGGCTTTTCGGGGACAATATCTTTTTTATTGTCTCTAGATGGTCGGAGTGGCGGGACTTGAACCCGCGGCCTCTTGGTCCCGAACCAAGCGCGATACCAAACTTCGCCACACCCCGTCGCTCCATCATTATAATGAATGATTCCCCGCTTGTCAAGTCTCTTTTGGAAAAACCACGGGGGCGCGGAGCGCCCCCGGAGTCCACATTCTCATTTCACCCCGTTTTGAAAAACCAGGGGCGTTTGCCGCGCTTCCCGGTTTACCGGCGCCTGGGGGTTACAGGAGAATCACTCGCGTCGCCACGTTTTCCCGGAATTTTCCGTCGTGCTCCACAAACAGCATGGTGGGCTTGTATTCCAGCAGCAGCTTTTCCAGCTGAATCCTTGAAAAGACATCGATGAAATTAAGCGGCTCGTCCCAGATATACAAATGGGCCGGGGTCATCATACTTTGGGCCAGGAGGACCTTCTTTTTCTGCCCCTCCGAGTATTCCGCCATGTCCTTGAAAAACTGGGCCCGCTCAAAATCCAGCTGACGGAGGATGGTACACAGCAGGCTCCTGTCCAGATCGTGCTCCTGGCAGTATTCCGTCAGCCCACCCCGGAGAGCCGAAGTGTCCTGGTCCACATAGGCGATCACCAGCCCCGGCGCGGTCTGGCAGAGGCCCGATTCCCGATACCCGCTTTCGATCCGTCCAGCGCCCGCCTCCTGCAAAATCCGCTTCAGGACCGTGGATTTCCCACATCCGTTCGCCCCGTGGAGGGCGACCCGCTCTCCCCGCCTGACAGACAGGTTCAGCCCCGTAAAAACAGGCCGGTCCATGCCGTCGTACTGAAAGCAATAGTCCCGGAGGGTGACCAGTTCGGTTTTATAATGGGTCAGCTGGGTGAGCTTCAGCTCCGCCGGCCGTTCCAGGTCCTGAAGCAGGCCCTCCTGCTCCTCGATCTCCCGGTCCAGGCGGCGCTCCATCTGCTTGACCCGGCTCTGCATTTTCTTGGTTTTCGCGCCGATATAGGAGCGGCGGTTTTTCTGCCGGTCGTGGTCCCTTTGCGGGTCGGTGCCGATTTTGGAGCGCTCGCTTTTATCCGCCCAGTCGGAAACCCGACGGGAGGCCTCCCGGAGCTTCTGGATTTCCCGGCGGTGCTTTTCGTCTTCGCTCAGGGCAAATTGATCCCGGCGCTGTTTGTTCTCCCACCAGGTGGAAAAAGTTCCGCTCTGCACCTCGATGGTCTTCCGGTTCAGCACCAGCACATGGTCCACGCAGGCATCCAGCAGCTCCCGGTCGTGGGACACCAGGATAAACCCCTTCTTTCCCGCCAGATACCGCTTCACCCACACCCTGGCGGCGGAATCCAAGTGGTTGGTGGGCTCGTCGATGAGGGGGAAATCCCCCTCCCCGGCAAACAGCGCCGCCAGCAGAATTTTCGTCCGTTGTCCGAAGCTCAGGCAGTCGAAGGGCCGGTATAGAAGTTCCCCGTCCTCCCCCAGCTTTGGCAGCTCGCGAAACACCTGCCAGCTTTCGCACCCCGGCCGGAGCGCCTCCAGAAAATCCGCCGCGGCGGCCTCCGGTGCATGGGCCGGAACAGGGAATGGAAAATACTCAAACCGGACGCTGGTATCGATAGACCCCTCATAGGGATATTTCCCCAACAGGAGATTGAGAAAAGTGGTCTTCCCTTTCCCGTTCCGGCCAACGAAGCCCAGACGCCAGTCCGTATCGATGGAAAAGGAGACGTGTTCAAAAATATTATCGAAACTGCCCTCGTAGCAGAAGGTCAGATCGTTGACGCTGATTTGTGCCATGGTTCCTCCTTCCTGGGGCTCCTGTATAAAAATACAGGAACCGTTTGCCGCCAAACAGTTCCTGTGAATCCGTTCTCTCGATCCGGGCGCGACGGGGCAAAATGCCCATGGCAACGCGGCCGTGGGTCCCCACGGCGGAAGAAAAGAAGCATCAAATCCACTTTTGGCGGCACAATGAAGCAGTATGCGCAGCCTCGCCCATACTGTCCGATCTCTTTTACGCCGAAATGTGGATCAGCTTCTCATCTTCCCACCCCTTACTGAGTTTTCTTCATTATAAATGATTTCTTCATTCCTGTCAAGGGCGGCCGCCCAGGCGGGTCTTGAAATCCTCGTAGCCGAACCGGGCCAGAACCGCCGTGGTTCCGTCCGGATCCAGCGCGTAGATGGCCGGCAGGGGCATTCCGTTGAAGGTGTTGTTCTTGCAGGTGGTGTAGATGGCCATGTCCCCAAACAGCACCAGATCCCCCTCCTGAAGAGGCTTCTCAAAACCATAGTCTCCGATCACGTCTCCGGCCAGGCAGGTGGGCCCCGTCAATCGGTAGATAGAACATCCGCCCCCTGCCCCGTAGACCGGGGGAACATAGGGCATCTCCAGCACGTCCGGCATGTGGCAGGCGGCGCTGGCGTCCAGAATGGCGATTTTGACCTCCCCGTTTTCCACAATGTCCAGGACCCGGGCGGCAAGATACCCGGCGTTCAGCGCCACCGCTTCCCCCGGCTCCAGATAGACCTCCAGCCCCCATTTTTCCCGGACCCGGCGGACGCACCCCTCCAGCCGGGGCAGATCGTACCCGGGGCGGGTGATGTGGTGGCCGCCGCCCAGGTTCAGCCACTTCATTTTGGGAAGCACGTCCCCAAATTTTTCCTCCACCGCCGCCAGAGTCGTCTCCAAGGCGTCGGCATCCTGCTCGCAAAGGGTGTGGAAATGGAGGCCGTCCAGCAGCCCGATCAAGTTTTCATCCATCTCCCGATCCCAGACCGCCCGGGTCACGCCCAGACGGCTGCCGGGAGCGCAGGGATCGTAGAGCGCGTGGCCCTCCTGGGTGGAGCGCTCCGGATTGATCCGCAGACCCACCTGCTTTCCCGCGGCCTTGGCCTGGGGCCCAAATTTCTGAAGCTGCCGGGGGGAGTTGAAGACAATGTGGCCGGCATAGCGCAAAAGCTCGTCAAATTCGTCCGCCCGGTAGGCCCCGCAGAAGACGTGGACCTCCTTGCCGGGCATCTCTTCCCAGCCCAGCCGGGCCTCGTAAAGGCCGCTGGCCTCGGTGCCCGCCAGGTAGGGCGCCAGATCGGGGTACAGGTCAAAGTTGGAGAAGGCCTTCTGGGCCAGCAGAATTTTGCAGCCGGTCCGCGCCGCCACTCCCGCCAAAATCTCACCGTTTTTTACCAGCGCGGCCCGGTCCAGAATATAGCAGGGCGTCTTCAAATGCCCGAAGAGGGCCGCCGGTTCCCCCTTCAGCCCCGCAAAGGGCGGTCTTCCGTCCATCACTCCACCAGAGCCGGATCGTGGCTTTCGGACCGGGGCAGGCCGTGCCGGTCCAGGGCCTCCAGGAAGGGATCGGGGTCAAACTCCTCCACGGTGTGGACGCCCTTTTGGGTCCACTTTCCCGTGAGCAGCATCATAGCCCCGCACATGGCGGGCACGCCGGTGGTATAGCTGATGGCCTGGCTCCCCACCTCCCGGTAGCATTCCTGGTGGTCGCATACATTATAAATATAGTAGGTCTTTTCCTTCCCGTCCTTCTTCCCCGTGAAGATGCAGCCGATGTTGGTCTTCCCGTGGGTCCGGGGGCCCAGGCTGGCGGGGTCCGGCAGCAGGACCTTCAAGAACTTGATGGGCACGATCTGCTGCCCCTCAAATTCCACCGGGGTGGTGGAGAGCATCCCCACGTTCTCCAGGCACTTCATATGGGTCAGGTAGCTCTGGCCGAAGGTCATGAAGAAGCGGATCCGCTTGACCTCCGGGATGTTCAGGGCCAAACTCTCGATCTCCTCGTGGTGGAGCAGATACATATCCTTCATCCCCACCTGGTCAAAGTCGTACTCCCGCTTGATGGTCATGGGGGGGATCTCCACCCAGTGGCCGTCCTCCCAGTAGCTGCCGGGGGCGGAGACCTCCCGGAGGTTGACCTCCGGGTTAAAATTGGTGGCGAAGGCGTAGCCGTGGTCGCCGCCGTTGCAGTCCAGGATATCGATGGTATCGATGGTATCAAATTCGTGCTTTTTCGCGTAGGCGCAGTAGGCCTGGGTCACGCCGGGGTCAAACCCGCAGCCCAGGAGGGCCGTCAGGCCGGCCTTCTCGAATTTTTCCCGGTAGGCCCACTGCCAGCTGTAATCAAAATAGGCGGAGAAGCCCTTCTCCCGGCACCGCTTTTCATAGATTGCCCGCCAAGCGGGGTCGTCGGTGTCCTCGGGCTCATAGTTGGCGGTATCCATATAGTTGACGCCGCAGGCCAGGCAGGCGTCCATAATGGTCAGATCCTGGTACGGCAGGGCGATGTTCATCACCAGATCCGGCCCATAGCCTTTGATCAGGGCGATGAGCTGCTCCACATCGTCTGCGTCCACCTGGGCGGTGGTGATCTTGGTAGCGGTGTGGGGGGCCAATTTGGCGGCCAGGGCGTCGCACTTGGACTTGGTGCGGCTGGCAATGCACAGCTCGGTGAACACTGCGCTTACCTGGCAGCATTTGGAAATGGCCACGGAGGCTACGCCTCCGCAGCCGATGACAAGTACCTTGCTCATTTTCAAAACTCCTCCTCTTGAAAATTCAAACCGGCAGCGCCAGCAGCAGCTCCCGCAGCACCTTGCAGGCGGCGGCGGTGGAGGCCCCGCTGGCGTCCAGCATGGGCGCCAGCTCATTCACGTCGGCGGCCACCACCCGGGCCGCGCAGACCGTTTGGATAGCGGTGAGCAGCTCCGGGAAGGTCACGCCCCCCGCCTCCGGGGTCCCGGTGCCGGGGAATACCGCCGGATCCAGACAGTCCAGGTCAATGGTGAAGTACACCGGCGCGTTCCGCTTCCGCAGGTCCTCCACGGTCTGCTCCAGCCCATCAAAGGCGAAGGGGTGCATCCGGGTGTGGGCCCGGGCGAACTGAAATTCGGCCCTGTCCCCGCTGCGGATGCAGAACTGGTGGATCCTTCCGTCCCCTACCAGCTCATGGCACCGGCGTAGAACGCAGGCATGGCTGAGCTTCACGCCCAGATAGTCCTCCCGCAGATCGGCGTGGGCGTCAAAGTGGACGATCACCAGATCGGGATACCGCTCTACCGCAGCCCGGACCGCCCCCAGGGTCACCAGATGCTCGCCCCCAAGCAGCACCGGCAGCTTCCCGTCGGAAAAAATTACCGACGCCCGGCTATGGATGTCCAAAAGCGCCGCGTCCGGGCTCCCGAAGGGCAGCTCCAGATCTCCGCTGTCGAAAATTTGCCGGTCCATCAGATCCCGGTCCTGGTAGGGGCTGTAGGTCTCCAGTCCAAAGCTCTCATGCCGCATGGCGGCGGGGCCGAACCGAGCCCCGGGCCGGAAGCTGGTGGTGGAATCGAAGGGCGCGCCGTAGAGGACGATTTTTGCCTCCTCATAGGGGGATTCACAGCCCAGGAAGGTCTCAATATTGGGCCTCACTCAGTCCTCCACCTCCATGAGCATCTCCTCCAGGAACGCCGGCAGGCAGAAGGCCCCCACATGGAGCCGGGTGGTATAGTACCGGGTGTGGAGATTCAGCTTCTTCCAGGCCTCCGCGTCCAGATCGTCGGTGGGGTGATACTTCTTGCTGGCAAAGCCGAAGAGCCAGTACCCGGCGGCGTAGGTGGGGATGTGGGCCTGGTAGACCCGGCTGATGGGGAAGGTGGTGGCGATCCGCCGGTGGCTGCGCTGCATAGCGGTGGCGTCCTCGGCGTAGAAGGGACTCCCCTGCTGGTTCACCATGATGCCGTCGGCCCGGAGGGCGTTGTAGCAGTTGCCGTAAAACTCCCGGGTAAACAGGCCCTCCGAGGGCCCGAAGGGGTCTGTGGAGTCCACAATGATCAGATCGTAGGACGCCTCGCACCGGCGGATGAATTTCAGGGCGTTTTCAAAGTGAATGTGAACCCTTCGATCGTCCATCCGGCAAGCGTTGCTGGGCAGATAGGTCCGGCAGGCCTCCACCACCTGGGGGTCCATCTCCACCAGATCGATCCGCTCCACGCGGTCGTACCGGGTCAGCTCCCGGACCACGCCGCCGTCCCCGGCGCCGATGACCAGGATATCCCGAATCCCCTGGTGGACCGCCATGGGCACATGGGTGATCATCTCGTCGTAGATGAACTCGTCCCGCTCGGTGAGCATCACGTTGCCGTCCAGAGTCAGCACCCGGCCAAATTCCGGGGTCTCAAAAATATCGATCCGCTGATAGTCGCTCTGCTTGGAGTACAGATGCCGGTCCACCCGGATGCTGTGCTTCACATCCGGGGTATGAAATTCGCTGAACCACATTTCCATGGGAAAAACCTCCTATGCCAACACGTTGATGTATTTCAGCTCCGGATCCTCGGGGCCGGTCATGCTGCATCCCTTTTCCTTGGCGTATTGGATATGCTCCAGGATCTCCTGGGTGATCCGCTCGCCGGGGGCCAGGATGGGGATCCCGGGGGGATAGCAGGTAACGAACTCGCTGCACACCTGCCCCACGCTCTCCACCAGCGGCATACTCCGCTTGGGGGCATAAAACGCCTCCTGGGGACTGGTGACCACCTCGGGGTCGATGAACTCCTGGCTCAGTAGGCCTGTACCGTCCTTCTGGTATCTCCGGCGGATCTCCGCCAGGGCGCTGACCAGCCGCTCCACCTCCTGGATCCGGTCGCCGATGGAGAGGTAGGCAAGAATATTGCCGATGTCTCCGAACTCAATCTGAATGTCGTACTCATCCCGGAGAATATCGTAGACCTCGATCCCCGCCAGGCCGATATCCAACGTGTGGACGCTGAGCTTGGTGATATCAAAATCGAACACCGAGTCTCCGTTGAGCAGCTCCCGCCCGAAGGCGTAGTAGCCGCCCACGGCGTTGACCTCCTGCCGGGCGTATTCCGCCATATCCGCCACCTGGTGAAACACCTCCCTGCCCCGCAGGGCCAGGTTTCGGCGGCTGATATCCAGGCTGGACATCAGCAGATAACTGCCGGAGGTGGTCTGGGTCAGATTGATGACCTGCCGCACATAGCCGGCGTTGATCCCCGGCCCGGTCAGCAGCAGGCTGGACTGGGTCAGGCTGCCGCCGCTCTTGTGCATGGACACGCAGGCCATGTCCGCCCCCGCAGCCATGGCGGACACCGGAAGCCCTCCGCCAAAGTAGAAGTGGGTGCCGTGGGCCTCGTCCACCAGGCAGAGCATTCCCGCCTCATGGGCCATCCGGACGATGGCCCGCAGATCGCTGCAAATTCCGTAGTAGGTGGGATTGTTCACCAGCACCGCCACGGCGTTGGGATGCTCGGCAATGGCCTTGGCCACCTGGGCCCGCCGCATCCCCAGGGAGATGCCCAGCCGCTGGTCCACCTCGGGGTTTACATAAACTGGAACCGCACCGCACAGCACTAGGGCGTTGATGACGCTCTTGTGGACATTCCGGGGAAGAATGATCTCCTGCCCCCGCTTGCAGGAACTCAAGACCATGCTCTGGACCGAGCTGGTGGTGCCCCCCACCATCAAAAAGGCGTGGGCCGCCCCGAAGGCGTCCGCCGCCAGGTCCTCCGCCTGGGCGATCACGGACACGGGATGGCACAGATTGTCCAGGGGCTTCATGCTGTTCACGTCCACGCCCACACACTGTTGGCCCAGGAAGGCGGTCAGCTCCGGGTTGCCCCTGCCCCGCTTGTGCCCCGGCACGTCAAAGGGCACCACCCGCATTTTTCGGAAATTTTCAAGGGCCTCGTAGATGGGGGCGCGGCTCTGGTCCAGCCGGGTTCTGTTGACATTCATGGCCATTCTCCTCCCTTGACGCAAAAAACGCAAGCCGTGGGGACACGGCTTGCGAATCAGTCCAATAACCCCTTTTTTCCAGAAAAAGGGCTGGCAAGAAATGATCAGAGTCTATACAGCAATCATACTTTTACTACTCTTATTGACCGTTTCACAAGTCTGCGCCACCGCGCATTTCGGTTATGAAGTAACCAACTTATAAAATTTGAGCTCTCAACTCAATCAATAAGGCAGCTAAAAAGCCGCCGGTCGGCGGTGGACCCGGCTGTCCGTATGGCCTTGACTCCCGGGGAGTGGTCCGGAATAATTGCTTTGAAAGGACTTTTGTCATTTCAAGTTTTTAATATGGTAGCATGACGGGGCCCATTTGTCAAGTCTCCCGGCGTTTTTTTGTAATATGGTGCAAATTAGGGTCAAAAAAGCGCCGCCGGGCGTCCCCGAACGGCGCTTTTTTCAAAAGAAACGGGAAAACAGGCCCTTTTTTTCGTAGGGGCGGCTCGATATGGCGGTGACCCGGTAGCCGGTGGCCTCCACGGCGGCCTTCAGCGCGGTCAGATCGATGGGCTGCTCCGTCAGCACCACCGCTTGCCCGGTTTTGTGGGAAGCGGTGACCTTCTTTACGGGAACAGCCCGGCGGATGGCGTCGCAAATGTGGCTTTCGCACATGGAGCAGGCCATGCCGTCGATCGTCAGGTCGATTTGCGTCATTTTTCGTTCCTTTCTCCCCTTCGGAGCCGCCAAATGGCGGCCCCAGGAGGTAGATCAGCGTCCCGCGCTTTCGCGTTTTCCGCAGCTTCCGCAGTGCCCGGCGCAGCCCGAACATCCGGAGCAACCGGCGCAGCCGCCGCAGGACTTACCGGCCTTCTTGTCCTTCCGCAGGCTCCAGATGGAGGCAAGAGCCAGCACGGCGACAATTGCCAGGACGATAGCGGTTCCCATTTTTTACACCTTCCCCGCTTCCACGGACCGGGTATTCAAATGCGCGCCCTGGGGCTGATCCCCCTTCCGGAACAGCAGGTAGCCGATCAGCGCCAGCAGCGCCACCGCCGCCACGGACCAGAAGTTGAAGGCGACCTCCCCGGCGATCAGCCCGCCGATCTGATAGGTGATCAGAGCCACCACATAGGCCCAGACGCACATATAGCCCACGGCGAAGCAGGTCCATTTCCAGTTGTTCATCTCCCGCTTGATGGCGCCGATGGCGGCGAAGCAGGGAGCGCACAGGAGGTTGAAGATCATAAAGCTGTAGGTGGTGATGGGGGTGAAGTGCCGGGCGATCTCCAGATCAAAATTGCCCGGGTAGAGGATGCTCATGGTGCCCACCACGTCCTCCTTGGCGATGAGGCCCGTGATGGTAGCCACCGTGTCCTTCCAGTTGCCGAAGCCCAGGGGCGCGAAGATAAAGCAGATGGCGCCGCCAATGAAGGCCAGCAGGGAGTCCTCGCTGTTCTCCACCTGCCCGAAGCCGGCAGCGGTGAAGCCGAAGCCCTGGAGGAACCAGATGCCGATGGAAGCCAGCAAAATGATGGTCCCCGCCCGCTTGATGAAGGACCAGCCCCGCTCCCAGGTGGCGCGGAGGACGTTCCCGGCGGAGGGCACATGGTAGGCCGGCAGCTCCATGACGAAGGGCGCCGGGTCCCCGGCGAAGGCCTTGAACTTCTTCAGCATGATGCCGGAGACGATCACGGACCCGATGCCGATGAAGTAGGCCGAGGCGGCCACGAAGGGGGACTTGTGGAAGATGGCCCCTGCAAACAGGGCGATGATGGGGGCCTTGGCCCCGCAGGGCATGAAGCAGGTGGTCATGATGGTCATTTTCCGGTCCCGGTCCTGCTCGATGGTCCGGGAGGCCATGACCCCGGGAACGCCGCAGCCCGTGGCTACCAGCATGGGGATGAAGCTCTTGCCGGAGAGGCCAAAGCGGCGGAAAATCCGGTCCATGATGAAGGCGATCCGGGCCATGTAGCCGATATCCTCCAAAATGGCCAGCAGGAAGAACAGCACCAGCATCTGGGGCACGAAGCCCAGCACCGCGCCCACGCCGGCCACGATGCCGTCCAGGACCAGGCTCTTGACGATCTCGTTGCAATGGATCGCGGTCAGCCCGTTATCCAGGAGGACGGGGATGCCCGGCACCCAGACGCCGTAATCGTTGGGATCCGGCTCGGCAACGGTCAGCGCCTGCTGATAGGCTTCCTCGTTGACGGGCAGGACCGTGGTCTCCCCTTCCTCGTCGTCGTAGAGGTAGGCCTCGGTCTCGCCGTTTTCGTAGGCCTCGATGATGGCGGCGGCCTCCTCAAAGGCCCCGGAGTCCTCCTCCCAGGCATCCATATCGGCGGTGAAGGGCACAAACCAGCCGTCCCCAAACAGGCCGTCGTTGGCCCAGTCGGTGCCGATAGAGCCGATGGACACGGGCCAGGGGCCCATGGCGATGGCGTAGATTAGGAACATGACCACGAAGAAGATGGGCAGAGCCAGCACCCGGTTGGTGACGATCTGATCCACCCGGTCGGAGGCGGTCATTTTTTTCCCGCTCTTTTTCTTATAGCAGCCCCGGAGCATTTCCGCGATGTACACATACCGCTCGTTGGTGATGATGGCCTCGGCGTCGTCGTCCAGCTCCTTTTCGGCGGCCTGGATGTCGGTCTCGATGTGGGCGGTCACGGCGTCGGAGAGCTTGAGCTGCTCCAAAACCTTCTGGTCCCGCTCAAAAATCTTGATGGCGTACCACCGCTGCTGCTCCTCCGGCAGGCCGTGGACCGCGGCCTCCTCGATATGGGCCAGGGCGTGCTCCACCACCCCGGAGAAGGTGTGCTGGGGCACGGTGGCGCCGCCCTGGGCGGCCTTCACCGCCGCCTCGGCGGCGTCAGAAATGCCGTCGCCCTTCAGCGCCGAGATCTCCAGCACCGGGCAGCCCAGCTGCCGGGACAGCTCCTGGATGTCGATCCTGTCCCCGCTTTTTTTCACCAGGTCCATCATATTGACGGCCACCACCACGGGGATGCCCAGCTCCGTCAGCTGGGTGGTCAGATACAGATTCCGCTCCAAATTGGTGCCGTCCACCAGGTTCAAAATGGCGTCGGGCCGCTCGCCGATCAGGTAGTTCCGGGCCACCACCTCCTCCAGGGTGTAGGGGGACAGGGAGTAGATGCCGGGCAGATCCGTGACGGTGACGCCCTCATGCTTTTTGAGCTTGCCTTCCTTTTTCTCCACGGTGACGCCGGGCCAGTTGCCCACATACTGATTCGCGCCGGTGAGGGCGTTGAACAGGGTCGTCTTGCCGCAGTTGGGGTTGCCCGCCAGGGCAATTTTCAGTTCCATGTTGGGTTCTCCTTTTTTAGATATTAGCCGCCGCTAACCGGCGGGCAAAAAATTACTCCACGTCGATCATTCCACGTCGATCATTTCGGCGTCCGCCTTGCGGATGGACAGCTCGTAGCCCCGAACGGTGACCTCCAAGGGGTCTCCCAGGGGGGCGACCTTGCGGACGTAGATCTCCACGCCCTTGGTGATGCCCATGTCCATGATCCGGCGCTTGACGGCACCCTCGCCGTTGAGACGGAGGACCTTCACCGTCTGACCGACCTTCGCGTTTCTCAGTGTCATGCCTTGTTCGCTCCTTCCATTACATAACGAGAATTTTCTGGGCCATTTCCCGGCTGACGGCCACCCGGGAGGCCTTCACCGCCACGATCAGGTTCCCGGCCATCTCGCTGACCACGGTCACCCGGCCGCCGGCCACGAAGCCCAGATCCTCCAGATGTTTCTTGGTCTCCGGATTGCCCGAGACCCGGTGAATCACCGCTTCCTTGCCCACCTGGGCCAGGGATAGAGGCAGCATGTGGATAACCCTCTCTCCGCCAGGGATTAGCTATTGCTAACCTCCGGCCTGAAATTTTGTTAGCTTTCGCTAACCGTATGTATTATAGCCCCTGCCCCCTTGTTTGTCAACGGGAAAAGCCGAAAAATGCGAAGTTTGGCAAATCCCTCCAAAAATTGTTAGCATATGCTAACTTATATCTGTGCAGCTTGCCTACAGAAAAACGGGGGTTGCGTTTTTCTATAAAATATGGTATTCTTTTAATAATAAATTTTTTAGGAGGGTTGGGCCATGCTTCAGGAGTCCGGGGAAATGTATTTGGAAACCATTCTGATCCTGTCCCAGAAGGGCGGACCTGTCCGCTCGGTGGATATTGCCGAACACATGGGCTTCTCCAAGCCCAGCGTCAGCCGGGCCATGGGCCTGCTCCGGTCCGGGAACTACATTGTCATGGACGAGGACAATTTGATTACCCTGACGCCTGCCGGCCGGGCCATCGCGGAAAAGATCTACAGCCGCCACACGGTCCTGGCCAAGCTCTTCACCCACCTGGGGGTGGACCCGGAGGTGGCCGTCGCCGACGCCTGCAAGATCGAGCACGACATCTCCGACGAGACCTTTGAGGCCGTGCGCAGGTTCGCCGCCAGGTTGGAGAATGGTTAATTTCGGCAGGATTCGCCGGTTTTTTCCCGTCTGTTTTTTTGAAAAAATCCCTTTATTTTTGAGAAAAACCCGGAAAAAATCCGTCGTATTTTTCCGAAAGTTGCATCACGCCAATTTTTTGAGGAGGGAGCGACAATGGCGCAGTATGGGAAACGGTTGACGGGGGATTTCGACCAGATCCTTCAAAAAATTGAAAATGGCATCCTGGAGTCCAGCGTCTCCGCCAGCCTGGAGGAAAGCGCCGATTTCCGCACCGCCAACGCCCGGTGCGCCGTCCGGGTCTTTGAGCGGTACAGCTACCTGGGCTCCAATCGGGTGAGTCTGAACGTGACGCTGTTCCAGGCCGACGGGGTGATCCAGCTCTTCGCCGCCACCACCGGCGGCAGCCAGGCGATGTTCTTCAAGGTAAACACCTTCGGCGAGGAGGCGTTTCTGGACAAGCTGATCGAGCTGTTCGACTAGCGTCCCCGCTTTCCGGCCCAAGCAAATTTAAATTGCCCCGTGGAGGATCCCTCCACGGGGCTCAAAATTTAGAATGATAGATAACCCAAAATTTGCTCAAAATGCTATGGTCTTTTCCCGGGCGCGGTGCTAGAATAAATTGTTAAACCTGTTTGCCGTTCATCGAACGCCGCGTTCACAGGAAGCGGCCAGGCCAGGTTCCCCGGAAGGTTCCTGAGGACCGGACTTTTTTAAACGCAGGATGTTCGCCGCGTGAAGACATTTGCGATTATTAGTCTCCCTTGGAATTTGATGATGGGATTTTGTAAAATTAAGAGAAAGGCGGGAATGAAATGGCCATTTTTCAGTACGGCGAGTGGATCAAGACGAAACGGGAAGAGCTTGGCCTGACTCAGGAGGATCTGGCGGACGGCATTTGCGCCACGTCCTCCCTGTCCCGCATTGAAAGCGGAGCGCATACGCCCTCCAAGGAGGTCTTTGAGCGGATTTTGGAGCGGCTGGGCTATTCCAACATTTATCTAGTCAGCTACACGAACGCCCAGTATTTTTATCAGCATGAACTCAAATACAACATCCGGCAGGCTTACATCGACGGTCATTTGGAACAGGCCCGGACATTGCTGAAAAAGTTCGAGGCGGAAGCCCCGGATTCTAAATTTAACCGGCAGTTTAAGCTCACGCTCAACACCATCTTCTATCAGGATCAAATGACGCCGGAGCAGATGCTTGCCCGATTTGAGGAGGCGCTGAAGATCACCTGCCATCAATTCCATGATCTTACCCTTCCGAAGCTGCTGTCCTTTGATGAGATCATATTGGTCAATGCCATTGCCAACTGCTATTTCCTCCTGGACCGCCCGGATGACGCGATCCATCTTTTTCAACAAGTCAAGCAGTTCTATGACAACCAGCGGGTCAACCGGGAGGAAGCGCTGCGCACCCAGCCCATGATCCTGTACAACTATTCAAGAATTCTGGGACGGACGGCTCGGTACGACGAATGCGTCCAGATCTGCGACCAGGGCATTGGGGTCTGCAAGGCCTCCGGCAGAGCGACGCTGCTGGCATGGCTGCTCTATAACAAGGCCTGGGCGCTGGAAAAGCGGAACCAGGGAACGGACCGGGAGACCGCCCGGCAGTGCGCCGTGGACGCTTACCAACTGGCCCGGATCCTGGGTCAGGAGCAATTCGCGGCCTTTTGTCGTGCGTTTCTGGATCGTGTATTTCCCGGCGCTTTGTCCGTGTAAGGCCCCTGTCTGGGGCGCATGGAAAGGGGGCGCAAGGAAAACTACACGAAAAATGGTTGTGAAAAATCAAAATTTGCGTGAAACGCTATGGTCTTTTTCCAGGGGCGGTGCTAGAATGAATGAATAAACCTGTTCACCGTTCGTCTACATCATCTATTTGGAAAGGAGAGAAATGAAAATGAAACGTCTATTTTGTCTGATTTTGTGCCTTGCCCTGGCAGTATCCCTCGCCGCCTGTGGGCCGGCGCCAAGCGGTCCTACGGAGACGGCAGCCAACCCCTTCACCCAGGGGACCACCGCCGCGCCTTCTCAGGCGGCCACTTCCGCCGCAACGCAGCCCCCCACCACGGAGCCGGCGCCGTCGGAGCCAGAAACATTCGGCTTAGGAATTTGTATGGGTAACTTGGAATCCCCTGATCCTTCCGATCCGGCGCAGGCCAGTCTACCCCCTAGCTTTCTCAGCTATACCGGTGGGGAAATGACCATTTCTCTTGGGCTTATGCCGGAAGGACTCGAGACCGTAGGGCTTGGTATTTTACTGTTTGTGGACGGCTATCCCCAGCCCTACCGGGCGGAGGGGGACACGGAAGCGTCCTATATGCACGTTTTCTTCCCGCCTGATCGGACAGATGATTTTGACTATTATGACCTTACCTTCGTCCCGGTCACCGGAAAAGCCGGAGATACTCTGGATGTTTGGGTTCACGCTATCAGATGTCCTGAGCTTTTTCCCACCATCCGTTGGAGTCCATCATTGGGCGATATGCTCAACTCCGGAGTATCCCTCCGTTTTTTGGCCGATCCGCCCCAGACGGAGCTTCCTTCGATTCAGGACCGGTTGGTTTCCCAAACCGTCACCGTGGAGGAGCTGCGCACAGAGGATCTTCATGGTTCGACCATCGACCAGCTTCAGGCTAAAAACAATTTCCAAACGACCGTGGAGGACTGGGAAAACAAGGATCTTGTATTCTATCTGAGCGCCAGGGAGGACATGACCATCCATCTGCGAAGCGTCGCCTACGGCGCGGCCAGTACGGAATACCGCCTGGTGGTATTTAGGGACAACGTGCCCATCTCTGTTGCGGATGAGGATCTTCCGGCGCTTCATTATGGGGACGGGGAGAAGATCATTGTGGATACCGTGGTCGATCTGGCGGGGTTTGACGGGTCTTCCCTTGTCTATGCTGTTTTGGTCCCCCGCAACAGCATTGTGAAGTCCGATGGGACCATAGAATGGACCGGCTATGTTCGCTCCTGGTCATCTACCGCGTACTTTTTCAGCAGCGCGGACACCCAGGAGGAACTGTTCGGGAAGTAAAACAACCGCCCCGTGGAGGAATCCTCCACGGGCAAAAACCTACCGGGCAACAATAGAAATTTTGAAAGATCCAAAATTTGCGTGAAACGCTATGGTCTTTTTCCAGGGGCGGTGCTAGAATGAACAAATAAACCCGTTTGCCGTTCGTCTAAACTGCCTACACAGAAAGGAGCGTCCAGAATGAAACGCCTATTTTGTCTGATTTTATGTCTGATTCTAGTCCTGTCCCTCGCCGCCTGCGGGCCGGCGCCAAGCGGTCCCACGGAGACGGCAGCCAATCCCTTCACCCAGGGGACCACCGCCGCTCCGGAAGAATCCACAAGCCCCAGCCAGGCCTCCGTTTCTACCACCGCTCCCTCCAACGATCCGGCGGAAGGCCCTACCTTTCCCGCTGATTATATCATTCCCGAACATATGGGAACCGGGATCTATGTACATACCGATTCTTTTCCAGAACCCCCGGAACAGGATCCGTCCTTTGTGTCGTTCTCTACCG